>NZ_QKOB01000006.1:0-300000 GCF_003226535.1 Meiothermus sp. Pnk-1
CCCCCGCGTTTAGCGTCTGGCGTTTTGCGTATTGCGTACGACGTAGGACGTATACCAACATACCAACCCCACCCCAGCCCTCCCCCGCTAGGGGAGGGGGTACTCCGCGTCTTGCGTTTGGCGTACGGCGTTTTGCGGATTAGCATATCCCCATGACCCCCGAAGAGTTCAAACGCATCGGCTACCGGCTCATCGACTGGATCGCCGAATACCGGCAGCGGGCCCGAGAATTGCCGGTGATGCCTCAGGTCGAGCCGGGGTTTCTGCGCTCGCAGCTTCCCGACGCCCCGCCCCGGCAGGCGGTGGGATTGGAGGGCATCACCCAGGAGCTGGAAAAGCTCGTCCCCGGCCTGATGGGCTGGCAGAGCCCCAACTTCTTCGGCTACTTCCCCTCTAACGCGCCGCTGCACTCGATCCTGGCCGACATGGTGGCAACCGGGCTGGGGCAGATCGGGCTTTCCTGGCAGGCCGCCCCGGCCCTCACCGAGCTCGAGGAGGTCATGACCGACTGGCTGCGGCAGATGCTGGGCCTGCCCCCCGGGTTCGAGGGCGTGATCCAGGACACCGCCTCCACGGGAACGCTGGTGGCGATGCTCACCGCGCGGGAGCGCTCCACCGCGCACTCGCAGGCCAGGGGTGGGCTTCAGGCCGAGGAGAAGCCGCTGGTGGCCTACGTTTCCGACCAGGCCCACTCCTCGGTGCCCAAGGCGGTGCTCTTGGCCGGGTTCGGGCGCGACAACCTGCGGCTCATCGAGACCGACGAGGCCCACGCCATGCGCTTGGATCTGCTCGAGGCGGCCATCGAGCGCGACCTGGCCGAAGGCCGCCGGCCCTGCGTGGTCGTGGCGGCGGTGGGCACCACCACCAGCACCGCCATCGACCCGGTGCGCCCCATCGCCCTTCTGGCCCGGAAATACGGGCTGTGGCTGCACGTGGATGCGGCCATGGCAGGCTCGGCCATGATCCTGCCGGAGTGCCGCTGGATGTGGGAAGGCATCGAGCACGCCGACTCCATCGTGCTCAACCCCCACAAGTGGCTGGGCGCGGCGTTCGACTGCTCGCTGTACTACGTGCGCGACCCCGAGCACCTGGTGCGGGTGATGTCTACCAACCCCTCCTATTTGCAGACCGCCGCCGACGGGAGGGCTAAGAACTACCGCGACTGGGGCATCCCGCTGGGGCGGCGCTTCCGGGCGCTCAAGCTGTGGTTCGCCCTGCTGGCCGAGGGGGTCGAGGGCTTGCAGGCGCGGCTGCGGCGCGACCTCGAGAACGCCCGCTGGCTCGAGGCCCAGGTGCGCCAGGCCCCCGGCTGGAAGCTGCTCGCACCGGTGCCCTTGCAGACCGTCTGCGTCCGCTACGAGCCCGAGGGCCTTGGCCCGGAAGAACTCGACCGTCACACCCTGGACTGGGTGGGCCGGGTCAACCGCTCCGGCAGGGCCTACCTGACGCCCGCCATCCTCAAGGGCCGCTGGATGGTGCGTGTCTCCATCGGAGCCGAGCTCACCGAACGCCGCCACGTCGAGGCGCTTTGGGCCCTGATGCGACAGGAAGCCGAGAAGGTGCGGCTTGAACGCTCCTGAACCCATGCCCTTCGAGCGCCTGGAAACCGCCGACGGATCGCCCACCGTGGTGCACCCCGTGTTCAAGGAAGCCTATAGCTCGGTGCATGGGGCGCTGATGCAGGCCAGAAAGCTCTACCTCGAGCTCACCCACACCCACCTCGAGCCCAGGCCCAGGGTGCTCGAGGTCGGCTTTGGCCTGGGGGTCAACTTCCGGGTCACGCTGGAGAGCGCCCTGAGCCGGGGGGTGCGGCTGGAGTACCTGGGCTACGAGTTCGCGCCGCTGGAGCGATCCCTGCTGGGGTCGGTGGAGGTGCCCCTCGGCGAGGCGGCGCGGGAGGTTTGGGAGGAGGTGCTAAAGCGCTGGCCCGCTGAGCCCCTGCGGCTACTGGGCGAATGGGGCAGCTTGGAAATCCGCTTCGAGGACGTGGTAAAAGCCCGGCTCCCGCGAGATTGGG
Organism: Meiothermus sp. Pnk-1; assembly: GCF_003226535.1. Classification (NCBI taxonomy): domain Bacteria; kingdom Thermotogati; phylum Deinococcota; class Deinococci; order Thermales; family Thermaceae; genus Meiothermus; species Meiothermus sp. Pnk-1. The sequence goes on from NZ_QKOB01000006.1 coordinate 2,018, forward strand.
CCACGGCGATCTACCTCGACCCCTTCAGCCCCGCGGTCAACCCCGAGCCCTGGAGCCTCGAGGTCATGCGCAAGCTGCACCGGGCTGCCCGGCCGGGGGCTTGGCTGGCGACCTACTCGGTCGCGGGTTCGGTTCGCCGGAATCTCACCCAGGCGGGCTTTGCGGTTGAGCGGGTCCCGGGGATGGGGAAGAGGGCCTGGCTGAGGGCTTGCCGTAGCGCTGGAGGAGCTCCTCGCGGGTGATGCAGGCTAGCTGCACCAGGGGGAGCCCGCGCCTGGGAAGCTCGCCCCGGTAAATCCACATGAACCAGATGTTGGCGATCCCCGTGATGAGCAACTGGCTCAGGGGAACCGGGTAGAGCTTGAAGCCGAAGACCTTCAGGGCCACAGCAGCGTAGCTGATGCCGTAGATCAGCCGGATGTCGGGCTCGTTCTCCAGCTTCTGCGCCAGAAGCTGGAAGCCGTGACGGGTTTGCCGCAGGAGGGTCATGGAAGGAAGGGCCGAACTCCTCACCGAGTCGAGGTGGACCTCGTAGGCTTTCACGCCGGGCTGGGCTTCGGGGACAGGGGGGCCGGGGAAGCGGGTCGGCCCTACAGAGAGGAGGTCGAAAGCCTCCAGGCCCAGCCGCTCGACCTGGTTTTTCTTGAAGTAGCGCTCGTGGTAGCCCTGAAAAGCCCGCTGTAGGCCCTGGCGCACACCCAGGGGCTTTAGCTCCATCTCGTCCATGCGCACCGGTTGGTAGCCCAGCTCGAGCAGCCGGGGCAGGGTGAGCTCGAGGATGTTCGCCGTGACGGGATAGCGGTCGTGAAGCAGCAGGATCGAACCCGGCTTGCACCACAGGATCAGGTATTCGGCCAGCTCCTCGGCGGGCCTGTCCGTCCAATCCTTGGACTCCAGGTCCCACAAGGCCACCTTTTTCCCCAGGAGCCGAGCCAAGAGCCGGGTGAAGGGAGAGTGGGCCCCGAAGGGAGGGCGGTAGAGCTTTCCTTCTACCCGCCGGATATGCTCGGCTTCCTGCCAAGGCCACATCAGGAAAGCCTGGCGGTGCCAGTAGCCGTGCGATTCCACCTGATGGCCGTCGGCCCGCAGGGCTTCCAGCAGCTCAGGGTGCTTCTCCGCCTGGGTGCCGGTGACGAAGAAGGTGGCCTTGACTCCGTAGCGGCGCAGCAGCTCGAGCAGGCGAGGGGTGTGCTCGCTGGGCCCATCGTCGAAGGTGAGGGCGATTTTGGGGCTCGAGCGCAGCCCCCAGGCATACGCCCCGATTCCCATCCAGCGGAAGAGGAGATCGCAGATTCCGTAGACCAGAGCGATCAGAACAAGCGCTTCAGCGATGATCAAACTTTCCTCCGGATAGCAAAGATATAAAACACGGCTACGGCGAGAAAAGCCGCCGCGCTAGCGTAAAAAGGAGCGGTCACCCCCAGCGTGCTCCAAAGGATCCCTCCCACGGAGGGGCCCGCAGCGGTTCCCCAAGCCTCGATCATCATCAGGGTTCCCCAGATTGCGGCGCGGTTGTTTTGCGGCAGCACCCGGACTACCAGGGCGTTCCAACTCGGCACGAACAGGGCGAAACCCATCCCCCCCAAAACCGCGACGGCGAGGAGCTGGAAAAAAGCGAGTTTTTGCGCGATCAGCACCATGGTGGCGCTCATGAGGCAAAGCCCGACGATGAGCGGAGCCTTCGGCCCCCGGCGATCGGGTATGCGGCCCAGCCAGCCCATAGAGGAGAAAGCCACCGCTCCTCCCAGCAGGATCACCGCGCCAAGCTCGAGGAACCCCAGCTTGAGTTCGCTGGTGGCGAACTTCTGGATCAGTTGGCTGACGATGGCGGGAGCGAAGGTTTGGCCGAAGGCCGCCGGGATAAAGAGCACGAGCTGCCGCCAGGGGTAATACTCCTGCTTTGGCAGGGCGATCTTCTCGCGAAAACCTAGCAGCGGTAGGCTCAGCAAGACCACTAGGCTCTGGCCGACCCAAAGGGCGGTATAGGCGCTACCGATATCCCGCGGTACCAGAAAGGCCATCAGCAAAAACCCAACCCCTGCCCAAGGCAGGATCAGGGTGGTGGTGTACGCCAGCGCCCGCCCCTCGCGGCCCGGTCGGGCCAGGCGGCTGGAGAGGGTCATCAGGCCGGGAGAGACCGCGGAGAGGGAAAGCCCCCACAGCAAAGTCAGCCCCCACAGCATCCAAGGGGCGCTGATGTGCGGCAACAAAAGCAAGGCCAAAAGCCCGGCGGCCCCAGCCATGAGCGTGGCCACCCCCAGCCCCAGGCGCTGCACCAGGTAGCCACCCGGTCCTTTGAAGAGGCTTTCAGCCAGAAAATGCGCTGTCCAGGAGGCACCCCATACGGCCGGGCTGAAGCCCAGACTGCTCTTGGAGAAGTTAGGCAGATAAACCGCAAAGAAGCCGCTCCGCACCGCCTCGATGAGCCCCAGGAGCAGCACAAAACTAAACAGCGGCAACAGCCCGGCGGTTTTCCAGGGCAAGAGGCGCGCGATTCTGAGCCGCATCTAACGCTCCCGGTCGGCGTAGTAGTCCTTGCCATAGTTTTCGGGAAGCCCTAGCATGCGCCGCATGATGTTGCTGAAGTGGGTGCCGAAGAACTTCCAGCGCCCTGCCTTGAGCCGCCTTCCCGAGGTGAGTACCCGTGCGGTGGGCAGGTAGACGATCTTTCCCCGCTGCTTGAGCTTGAGCATCAAGTGCAGGTCTTCGCCATAGGGAACGTCGTACCCTCCTACCTCGATCGCCACGCTACGCCGCACGGCGTGATTGCCCCCCGCCGTATTGGGCTGACCCAGCTTGTCGGTAAGGGCGATAAGCAAAGGGTAGCCATAGCGAGAGAACATCCGGTCCAGCCAAGGGGCATCGTAAAACTCAAGCGTTCCGTAGACCTCGACCACCTCGGGGTCGCGGAAAGCCCGGGCGATGGTGGCGATCCAAGCAGGCTGCACGATGCAATCGGCATCGGTGTTGGCGACCACCTCCCCGGTGGCGGCCAGGAGTCCGGTTTGCCGAGCGATATGAAGACCTGGGATGGGCTGATCGATCACCTTGACCCCCGGGTAGCTACGGGCAATCTCGGCGGTACGATCCTTGCTGCCGTTGTTGACCACGATGATTTCGTGGGGCTTGGTCTTCTGGGCGAGGATGGACTCCAAGCAAGGACCGATATAGTCCTCCTCGTTCCTCGCCGGAACCACCACGCTGACCGTTACCATAGGGGCAGGCCCTCCGTGGACCTCGTTGGGCAGTAAGTACAGACGCTAAACATTATGACACTCATCGGGGTACCCTTCTTTCAGCGGCTGGGGTTAAGTCTCGGTGCGGGGAAGGCGCGGAAAGGGAAAGATGAGCCGCTGGGGTTCGGCCCGCAGGATCTCGCTGGCCTCGTCATAGCAGGCTACGATCTCCTCGGCGATGCGGCGGGCGCTGCGCCGGTCGGCGAAGTGGCGGGCAGCCTGGGAGAATTTGCGCCGCTTATCCTCGTCGCGCAATAGCTCGAGCGCTCGCGCGGCCATCCCTTGTGAGTCCCGGGGAGCGACCAAGTACCCACTCTTGCCCTCCTCCACCCCCTCCAGGGTGCCTCCTGCCCCCACCGCCACCACCGGTACCCCTACTGCTTGGGCTTCCCAGAGTACCAGCCCCTGGGTTTCGGTCTCGCTGGCGAACAAAAACAACTCGGCCAGCCGGAAGTACCCCCCCACCTCGCGGTAAGGCACGGCTCCCACCCAGGTGATGTGCTCGAGGATTCCCAGCTCGCGGGCCAACTTTTGTAAAGGCTCCTTTTCGGGTCCCTCCCCTACGTGGGTGAGGTGGGCGTCACAGCCTTGGCGGATCTGGGCGAAGGCCTCGAGCACCACCTCGAAGCTTTTCTCCTTGCCCAGCCTTCCCACCGTAAGCAGCCTGCGCTTTCCGGTAGGCCAGGGCGAGGAGGGCTCGGGGGCAGCTGTCAGGATTTCGGTGTCGATCCCGGTGGGGATGACCCGGATGGGTCGCTCGATGCCGTAGTCCTCGGCCAGGAGCTTGACCGGATGGGTAGGGGCGATCACTACCTCGGCTCGGTTGTAAAACGCCCGCCCCAACCGCCGCATGATCCCGGTGTATTTGTCTAGCACCGAGAGGCCAGGGATGTAATGGGCATACTTCTCGTAGTTGGTGTGAAAGGTCGAGACATGGGGCAACTCGCGGCGCCGGGCGATTTGCATCCCCCACAGGCCCATCCCCAGCGGGGTATGGGTGTGGGTGATCTCGAAGTCGGTGGGGAGCTTGCGCGGGCTGGGAAAGGCCAGCCGGGTCCCCTCGAAGAAGGGATAGGGTATGCTTCTGACCCGCACCACGCCTTCTTCGTGTTCAGGGGCCTGGGGGTCTTGGGGAGCGATCACCCAGGCCTCGTGTCCCATGCGGCGAAGCTCGCGCAAGAGGAGGTAGACGCTGGTGGCGACCCCGTTAGGGCCGGGCAGATACATGTCGGTGAAGAGGCCTACCCGATACAAACGCACCGCAACCATGTTAACACGCCACTCCCGGTTGACCCCTATCTTGGGCTGCGCTAGCATCGTAAGCAGATGCAACGCCCGCGCACCCCCCGCAGCTACAAATGGCACCATCAGCGTTGGTGGTGCTGGTTTGCTCGGTTCGATAGGGAAGCACGGACCTGACCTAGCCTTTTCCCCTATAAGCCGAGCCCCCGACCCCAGACGGGGGTTTTGCTTTTGCCCGGAGGAATGCCATGAACCTACCCAGCTACCCCCTGCCCGACTCCCGAGGCCGCTACGGCGACTTCGGCGGGCGCTACGTGCCCGAGACGCTGATCCCGGCGCTCGAGGAGCTCACCGCCGCCTACCTTCACTTCAAACACGACCCCGGCTTCCTCGAGGAGTACGCCTACTACCTGAAAGAGTACGTGGGCCGTCCCACGCCGTTGTACTTCGCCGAAAACCTGACCCGCCACCTGGGCGGAGCCAAAATCTATCTCAAGCGCGAGGACCTCAACCACACCGGAGCCCATAAAATCAACAACACCCTGGGCCAGGCCCTCTTATGCAAGCGCATGGGCAAGCGGCGGGTCATCGCCGAGACCGGCGCGGGCCAGCACGGGGTCTCGGTGGCAACGGTGGCCGCCTTGATGGGCCTGGAGTGCGTGGTCTATCAGGGCGCCGAGGACGTGCGCCGTCAGGCCTTGAACGTCTTCCGCATGCGGCTGCTCGGGGCCGAGGTGCGCCCGGTAGAGAGCGGCACCAAGACCCTCAAGGACGCCACCAACGAGGCCATCCGCGACTGGGTAACCAACGTGCGCGATTCTTTTTACATCATCGGCTCGGTGGTGGGGCCGCACCCCTACCCGGCCATGGCCCGCGACTTTCAGAGCCTCGTGGGCGAGGAGATCAAGCAGCAGCTACTGGCCAAAGAGGGCCGTGCGACCCCCGACGCGGTGATCGCCTGCGTGGGCGGCGGTTCCAACGCCATCGGGGTGTTCGCGCCCTTCGCTTACCAGGAAGAGCGCCCCCGGCTCATCGGTGTCGAGGCTGCCGGGCACGGGCTGGCCTCTGGGATGCACGCCCTCTCCATCGGCGCGGGCCGCAAGGGGGTGCTGCACGGGGCGATGATGTACCTGCTTTACGACGAGGACGGCCAGATCCAACCGGCCCACTCGGTCTCGGCGGGCCTGGACTACCCCGGGGTGGGTCCCGAGCACTCCTACTTTGCCGAGCAGGGCCTCGCCGAGTACGTAGGCATCACCGATGACGAGGCCCTGGAGGGCTTCAAGCTCCTCGCCCGCCTGGAGGGTATCCTGCCCGCCCTCGAGAGCGCCCACGCCATCGCCTACGCCGCCAAGCTGGCCCCCGAGATGGATCCCGAGCAGCTCATCGTCATCAACCTCTCGGGCCGCGGAGACAAGGACGTGGTGGAGGTGATGCGGGTGCTGGAGGAGCGCCGAGGACCCCAGGAGGTGGCCCGATGACCACCCGCGAAGCCTTCGAACGCGCTGCCGCCGAGGGCCGGGCGGCGCTGATCCCCTACGTGATGGCCGGGTATCCCGACCCCCAGGGGGCCCTCGAGCTCGTACGGCGGGTATTGCCCTTTGCTGACCTGCTCGAGATCGGCTTGCCCTACTCCGACCCCCTGGGCGACGGTCCGGTGATCCAGCGGGCCTCCGAGCGGGCCCTGCGTCAGGGCACCCGCCAGAAGGAGGTGCTCGAGTTCGTGCGCCAGGTACGCGCCCTCACCGACAAGCCGCTGTTCGTGATGACCTACCTCAACCCGGTCATCGCCGCCGGGCCCGAGCGCTTTTTCGAAGCCTTTCGCGCGGCCGGGGCCACCGGGCTGATCCTGCCCGACCTTCCCCCAGACGAAGACCCCGCCTTGGTCGAAAAAGCGCATGTGGCGGGGCTCGAGACCACCTTCCTCCTGGCCCCCACCTCCACCGACGAGCGCATAGAGATCGTAGCCCTCTTCTGCACCGGCTTCGTCTACACCGTCTCCGTCACCGGCGTCACCGGAGCCCGCGACCGCCTGCCGGAGGGCCTCCCGGAATTGGTCCGGCGCATCAAGGCCCACACCAGGGCGCCGGTAGCCATCGGCTTCGGCATCTCGAGCCGCGCCACCGCCGCTCAGGCCGCAGAGGCCGCCGACGGAGCGGTGATCGCCAGCGCCCTCATCCGCGCCCACGAGGAGGGGAGGGCCATAGAGCCTCTGCTGGAGGAGGTGCGGCAGGGTTTGCAAAAGTCCCGAACTTGACCGCCGTTCCAAGGGCAGGAGAGGGATGGAAAGAGAAGGCGCGCGGGGCGGCCTTTTTCTCCTCGACCCTCTTCTGGCGGGACAGGTACACCAGAAGGGCTCGGAGGGTGGCCAAGGGCGGGGGCCTCTGCGCCGGTGGGAGTTTGGATAGACCGGGCTGGCCCTCCGGTAAACCGTACCCCTTCGTAGACCAGGGCTACAGCGGCGGGCAAGCCGAGCAGGCCACTGCGGCGAAGGCATCGAGCTGTGGCCTGGATGTAGCGTTTTGCCAAGACCCGCAAGGGAGTTCGCTAGCAGGCTTTCTCGAGTCCTGGATAGCTTATGTTTGGCTAGCAGGAGTGGGGCTACCCCAAAACCCTCTGTGAGAGAATCCGTATGAAAGGGGATGAGCCCTATAACGCTCGAGCCCGGCTTCCGCTGGGTAGAATCCATGGTGTGAAACGCATCATTCTGGCAGAGAACCTCGCTTATCTCCAAACCTTGCCAGACGGTGCTTTTCCCCTTATCTACATCGACCCGCCCTTCAACACCGGGCGGGTTCAGTCGCGGCGGCGGATCCGGGCTAAATCCGATGTTTGCGGGACTCGAGGTGGGTTTGGGGGTCGCCGCTACCGGGTTGAAGCGCTTCCCTCCCCAGCTTATGCGGATTCCTACCAGGATTTCTTGGCTTTCCTCGAGCCCCGCTTGCGAGAGGGGTATCGGGTGCTCGCCCGGAGCGGGTCATTTTTCCTACACCTGGACTACCGCGAGGTCCACTACGCCAAGGTGCTGATGGATCAGATCTTCGGGCGCGAGTCGTTCATCAACGAGATCATCTGGGCCTATGACTTTGGGGGTAGGCCCAAGAACCGCTGGCCCGCCAAACACGACACCATCCTCTGGTACGCCAAGGATCCCCGGCGCTACACCTTCAACTATGCCGAGATCGACCGCGTCCCCTACATGGCCCCCAACCTCGCCGGGCGGGAGAAGGCCCGGCGCGGCAAGGTTCCCACCGACGTTTGGTGGCAGACCATCGTACCTACCAACTCCAAGGAGAAGACCGGCTACCCCACCCAAAAACCCCTAAAGTTGCTCGAGCGCATCATTCGGGTGCACTCCAACCCCGGTGACATCGTGCTGGACTTTTTCGCTGGTTCCGGCACTACCGGCGAAGCAGCAGCCCGGCTAGGGCGTGGGTTTGTGCTGGTAGACCACCACCCCCAGGCGGTGCAGATCATGGCCCAGCGGTTGGCTTTTGCCGAGCCGGAGCTGATTGGATTTACCCCGCCCCCATGCTTCTTGGGGTAAATTGGCGGAGATGTGCCCTCTAAGCGTTGGACAACTCGAGGTGTACCTGCTTCATGATGGGGAGTTTTGGCTCGACGGTGGAGCCATGTTCGGGGTGGTACCCAAGGCCCTGTGGGGGCGGTTCACCACCCCCGACGAGGAAAACCGCATCCGCCTATGCCTTAGGCCCATGCTGGTGCGAGCGGGGAGACACTGGGTGCTGGTGGAAACCGGACTCGACCGCAAGCCCGGGGAGAAGTTTCGCCGCATCTACGGCATAGGGGAGGTTCACCCGGTCTTGGAGCAGCTCTCCCGACTTGGGCTCGAACCCCGCGACATTGACCTGGTGGTGAACACCCACCTCCACTTTGACCACGCCGGGCTCAATACCCGCTGGCTAGAAGGAAAGCTGGTGCCTGCCTTCCCCAAAGCCCGCTACATCGTGCAGCAACAAGAACTGGAGGACGCCCTGCACCCCCACGAGCGCAGCCGGGCCAGCTACCTCGCGGAGAACATCGAGCCCCTAGTGGACTCTGGCCGTTTCGAAGTCGTGCAGGGCGAGGCCGAGATCCTCCCTGGGGTTCGGGTATTGCCCCTGCCCGGTCACACCCTGGGTCAGCAAGGGGTGGTGCTCGAGTCCGAGGGGGTGCGGCTGGTCTACACCGCCGATCTGTTGCCTACCTTGTGGCACGCTCCGCTGCCTTACATCATGGCCTACGACCTACATCCGCTGATCACCCTCGAGACGCGCAAGCGCTATTATCCGCTTTGGGCCCAGGAGGGTTGCTGGTTGGTCACCCCCCACGACCCACAGCATCCCCTCGGTCGCTTGCGGGTGGGGGAGAAGGGATACCAGGCAGTACCCGTTTCCCCCTCCTCCCCGGCCTAGGGAAAACCGGCGCCCATCGCCCCAGAGAGGGGGGCTCGAGTGCAAATGTCACAATGGCCTATCCCCGCTAGTGTTACAAGCAGAGCGTGGTGCCGGTAGGGGCCGGCCCAGGGTTATAAAGATTGTTTACATTTTTGTTGCAAGATCAGTGACTCGAAAGGTGTTCTCGCGTATAGGAGGAACCTAGCTATGGCAAAAGTAATGATCGTTGACGACTCCATGGCCGATCTCAAGTACGCCGAATCGATCCTCACCGCCGCCTCGCATCGGGTGATGTTGTGCCCGGATGGTGAGGGGATCGAACAACAGGTGGTCTCTAGCAAGCCCGACGTGATCTTGCTCGATATCGTGATGCCTGGGCGTAGCGGGTACGAGATCCTGCGGAGCCTGCGCCGCAGCGAGGAGACCAAAGACATCCCGGTGGTCGTCATCAGCTCCAAAGGACAGCCCACCGACATCGAGTGGGGAAAGCGCCAGGGAGCGGCGGAGTATCTGGTCAAGCCCTATAGCGCGGATGCCCTCAAAGCCGCGGTGGAAAAAGTAGTGGCCCGTAGGTGAGGGGCGCTGGGCTGACCATGAGCAACTCGCCGACAGTCTTCAGGGTCTGTCTGTTCCGCTTGGCCGACCGCGTCTTCGCATTGGATGTCCGCTCCGTGCGAGAGGTGGTGGAAGTGGGCTTGCTTTCCTCCATTCCGCTAGCTCCAGCCGAGGTCTTGGGGCTGTTCTCGGTGCGCGGGGAAATCCTTCCCCTGGTCAGCCTTGCCGCGTTGCTGGGCCTGGCCGGTGCAGCCAGCTCGAGCCGGGCGGTGGTGGTACGCCACGGCGAGCAGCAGGTGGCCCTAGCGGTTTCGGAGGTGCTGGGGCTGGAGGCGTTACCCCTCGAGCCGACCAAAGGGGAGGAAGAGGCCCCCGCGGCGTACGCTGAAGGCGAGTTGATCTGGCGCGGGCAGCGGGTTCCCCTGCTCTCGGCGCAACAGCTGCTCGGGGCGCTGGCCCGGCGGGTAGAGGGCGGGCCTGCAGGGGCTGTCGCCTGAAGCCCACGTGGAAGGAGGGTGATATGGTTCCATCCCAGAAAGCTATAGACCAAGCCGTCCGCCGCGCTCCCCGCTGGCGCAGGGTTGTTCCAGCGGGGAGCGGGAACTGGCTTGGCAACCTCAAGATCGGGCAGAAGCTGGTGCTCATCTCGTTGGCCTTCGTGCTACCCATCGCGGTGGTGGTGGGGCTTTTGGTAGAGGAGCAAAACCGGGGCATCGAAACTACCCTCAGGGAAAAGCGCGGCCTGGAGTACGTAACCTTGCTGCGACAGCTCATGCAGGATATCCAGCTCCACCGCGGTCGGGCGGCTACGGAGCTGGGGGGCGATCCCAGCGCCCGTCAGCCCCGTCTGGAGCTGGCCAACAAGATTGGCGCCGACTTCTCGGCTTTGCTGGAGCTCGATAAGCGCTACGGGGGGGAGTTTGGTACCTCGAGCGCCTTGAGCGACCTGCGCTTGGGATGGGAGAGCCTGCTACAGGACCTCGAGCGGCTCTCGCCGCAAGAGAGCACCCAGCGCCACGACGACCTGATCAACCAGGGCATCCTGAACCTCATGGAGACGGTGGGTAACACCTCCGGCCTCGCGGTGGACGCCGAGCAGGCCAGCGCTTACCTGAGCCGGTTGGCCATTCGAGAGCTGCCCGATGCCATCAACGCCACCGGTCTGGTGCGCACCTTGGGGATCACCGCAGCCAGCCGGGGCTACAACGACGAGGGGCAAAAGGCCGAGCTGCGCCTGCGCTTGGCGCTCGCAGAAGAGCGCCTGGCGCGGGTGTCGCGCTTTATCCAGTTCGTCACCCAGGCCTCGCCCAAGGCCGCGGGCCTGCTCCTGCCGCAAAGCGGCCGCACCGCCGCCGCGGTGGACAAGATGATCTCGGCCTATAAAAGCCGTATCCTCGAGGTGAACCAGGCCACCGTGACCGGCGCGCAATTCTTTCAGCTGGCCTTCGACTCCTTTGAGCAGCAGTACAAGCTCTACGACGCGGTGCTGACCCAACTGGGCCTCGAGCTCAAGAGCCGCCTTGCCCTCCTGGAGCGCAACCGCTTCCTCACCCTCTCCCTCATCCTGCTGACCCTGGCCCTGACCTTCTTGTTGGTAGGGGTGGTGGCGCGGAGCATCACCCGCCCGGTGAACGCCCTCTACCTTGCGGCGCGGCGCCTGAGCGGAGGGGACCTGGAGGTGCAGGTGCCAGAGCGTTCTCACGACGAGCTGGGAACTTTGGCCCGGACCTTCAACGAGACGGTGGTCCAGCTGCGGGCCAAGGCCCAAGCCGACGCCGAGCAGCTCAAGCAGAGCGCTTTGCTCCAGCAGCACATCGGCGAATTCCTCGACGTGGCCATGGAGATCGCTCAAGGCGACCTGACCCGGCGCGGGCGGGTCACCGAGGACGTGCTGGGCAGCGTGGTGGACGCCATCAACCTGGTGCTGGAGGAGATGGGCGGACTGCTCAAGGACGTGCAAAAGGCCGCCGATCTGGTGAACCAGGGGGCGGGGGAGCTGGTCCGTACCTCGGCGGTGATCGTGCAGGGGGCGCAGTCGCAGGCCCAGATCGCCCAACAGGCCCAGGGGCAGGCGGTGGAGGTCTCCGGCGCCATCCGGCAGATGGCCGAACGCGCTGCCCAGACCGCCGAAGCCGCCCGCCGCGCCTTACAGGCCGCCCAGGCCGGTCAGGCCGCGGTGCAGAACACCCTGGTGGGGATGCAGGGGATCCGCCGCGAGGTGTCCAACATCTCCAAGGGGATCAAAGGCCTCTCCGACCGCTCTTTGGAGATCTCGGAGATCATCGAGACCATCTCCGGCTTTGCCGCCCAGACCAACCTCCTGGCCCTCAACGCCGCCATCGAGGCCGCCGGGGCCGGTGAGGCGGGAACCCGCTTCGCCATCGTGGCCGAGGAGGTACGCCGGCTCGCGGAAGACTCGGCTAGGGCTGCCCAGCGCGTCACCACCCTCATCGGAGGCATCCAGGCGGAGATCCAGGCGGTGGTCTCGAGCGTGGAGGCGGGAACCAAAGAGGTGGAAGAGGGGTACCGCATCGCCAACCAGGCCGGGGAGCGCCTCCAGGAGATCGCCCAACTCACCACCCAGTCCGCCCAGTTGGTGCAAGCCATCTCGCAGGCTACCCAGACCCAGGCCCAGCGCGTCGCCCAGGTGGGGCAGGCGGTGCAGTCCATCGCCGCTACCGCCAGCCAGACCCAGGAGCAAAGCCTGAAAGGCCGCCAGGCCGCCGAACAGCTGCGCCAGCTGGCCGAGCAGCTCTCGCGCAACCTGGCCCGCTTCCGCCTCCCGGCTTAGGGGTGAACGATGGACCGTCCGAGTAAAAGGATCGCTTGGCGCCGCTCGAGGACCGTGGCGCAGAAGTCCGCGGCCGCGCGGCGCGGGGGCTGGCTCGAGAACGTACCGTTTTGGGGCAAATTGGCCATCAACGGGGCGGCGTTTGTGCTCACCGGCCTGGTGCTGGTCGGGGCCGGGGCTTGGGGCCTGAACCGGATGAGCCTTAACCTGGAGAACCTCTATCAGGCCACCCTGGTCCCTAGCTTGGCCATCAGCGAGGCCGACAAGCAGTACGCGGACTTGCAGCGTTACCTGCAAACCCTGATCCATCCGAACACCAGCTCCACCCAGCGGTCCACCCTGATAGAGCTGGCGCGGATGGCCGACGAGCAGGCTGATGCCGCCATCGAGCAGTACGGCAGCGAATGGATCAGTACCCGCCGGCCCCAGCTAACCCAGGTGCTGACCCAGCAGGGGCGTACCGATTTGCAAGAGCTGGAAACCGAGACCTACCGCGCCCTCGTAGAGGCGCACCAAGCGGTGGCCCCCCTGCTCCAGCGCCTGTACGACCAGGTGCGCGCGGGGCGGCTCAACCTCGAGCTGGCCCGTCAGGTGGAGGAGGGCTATGCCCAAGTACGCCAAAACCTGCAAAGCCTGATTGAGGTCAACGGGCAGTTCGCCGCTATCTCCAACGCGGCCGCGCAGCAAGACGCCCGCCGGGCTCGTATGATCTCCTGGCTGGCTTTGGTAGCAGGATTGTTGCTAGGCGGGATCCTTACCGCGTTGGTGCTGCGTGCAATCCTACCCCGCCTGCGGGCGCTGCGCGAGGGGGCGGAGGCGCTGCAGCGCGGGGAGTACGGCCACCGGGTGGCGGTCTCGGGGCGCGACGAGGTGGGCGTGGTAGCGGCCACCTTCAACACCGCTGTAGAGCAGCTCCAGCGGTTTATCGCCCAGCAACAGGAGGAGCAGCGCAAAGCGGAGCAACTCCAGCAGAACATCAGGGAATACCTGAGCGTGGCCATGGAAGTCGCCCAAGGCGATCTGACCCGGCGCGGGCGGGTCACCGAGGACGTGCTGGGCAGCGTGGTGGACGCCATCAACCTGGTGCTGGAGGAGCTCGGTTTCCTGCTCTCGGAGGTGCGCTCGGCCGCCCTCAAGGTCAACCAGGGTTCCTTGCTGATGAACCAGATGACCGACGTGGTGCTGCAAGGGGCCCAGACCCAGGCCCAGATGAGCCAGCAGGCCCAGGCCCAGACCCTGGCCGTGACGGAGTCCATCCGGCAGATGGCCCAGCGGGCTGTGCAGACCGCCATCGCCGCCGGCCAGACCCTGACCGCCTCGCAGCAGGGCCAACAGGCTGTGGATCAGACCCTCGAGGGCTTTACCGCCATCCGCCGCGAGATGCAGGAGCTGGCCCAGAGCATGAAGGAGCTCTCCGAGCGCTCCAAGCAGATCGCTGAGGTCAACAAGACCATCTCGGGGTTCGCCTCCCAGACCAACCTCTTGGCTTTGGGCGCCTCGCTCGAGGCCGCCGGGGCGGGCGAGGCCGGGGCCCGCTTCGCGGTGGTGGCCGACTCGGTACGGAAGCTGGCCGACGACTCGGCGCGGGCGGCCAAGCAGGTGGGTTTGTTGATTCGTAGCGTGCAGAACGAGATTCAGACCCTGGTGGAGCGGGTGGAGAGCAGCGCCCAGGAGGTGGACGCCCGCTACGCGGTAGCGACGCGCGCGGGGGAACGCCTTAGGGAAATCGCTGAGCTGGCCAACCAGGTAGCCCGCTTGGTACAGGCCATCTCCAGCACCACCCAGCAGCAGGTGAGGCAGGTCGAGCAGGTGAGCCAGGCGGTGCAGTCCATCGCCGCCACCGCCCAGCAGACCCAGGCCCAAAGCTTGAAAGGCCGCCAGGCCGCCGAGGAGCTGAGCCGCTTGGCCCAGGGGCTAACCCAGAGCCTGGAGCGCTTCCGCCTGCCCGCGTGAGGTCGCACCATGAGGACCCTACCCACCCCCGATATGCTGGAAAGCTTCCTGGGAGAGGCTTGGGAAGCGGTATCTACCCTCGAGCAGGCGCCTGCCCTCCTAGCCCAAGACCCCCAACCCCTGGTGGTGATGGCCCACCGCCTCAAGGGTTCAGCGGGGCTGTATGGTTTCTCTGAGGTATCGCAACTGGGCGGCTTGCTCGAGCGGATCTTCGAGCGGGCCCCCTCCTTTACCGCCTTCCAGCGCGAAAAGGCCGCTGAGTTCTCGCGGCTCGCGGCGGCGTGCCTCTCCGAGGCCCTCGAGCGCATCGCCAGCTCCGGCGAGGAGGGCGAGGTGGGGTTGGCCCTGGGTCAGGCCGGGGGGGCCGGGGTGCTGCTGGACTTGCTGGAGGCCAACCCTACCGCTTTTCGCCCCGCCAGCTTGGCGGGCCAGGCGGACGGCGATCAGCCCAAGGACTACGGCGGCACGGGGTTGCATGACATCCCGGCCCAGCTGCGCCGGTTTCGCCTCGAGAACCCTGAGGTTTGGGAGTACTTCGCTCCCGAGGTGAGCGAGCACCTCGAGGCCATTCACGCTGCTACCGAAGCCCTCTTGGCCTCAGGCGGAGCGGCCGAGCACCTCACCGCCCTCTTCCGCTCCATGCACACCATCAAGGGGGCGGCTTACTCGGTAGGCTGTACCCCCATAGGGACCTTGGCCCACCGCCTGGAGGATCTGCTGGTGGAGGTCCGCGAGGGTTCGCGCCCCTGGGACGCGGCGGTGGCCCGGGTGATTCTCCAGGGCTCGGACACCCTGGGCCTGATGCTGAGCGCCGCTGAAGGCCGGGAGACCCCGCTCATGCCGGCGCTCGAAGAGGCCCATCGCCTCTTGGGAGGGGTGTGGAGCGAAGGGGCAGCCCCCTCCCCGCCGGGGACCAGCGAACCTGTGGCGCAGGGGCAAGTCTCCCCGGCGCCTGTGCCTCGCTCTACGGTGCGGGTCAGCCTCCAGCGCCTGGAAGCCCTGATGAACCTGGCCAGCGACGCCATCGTAAGCCGGGCCCGGCTGGAGCGGCTCGCCGCCCAGCTCGAGGAGGCGAGCCATACCCTGGAGGTAAGCCAGGCCCGTTTCCAGCGCACCGCCGCGGAGTTCGAGGCCCGCTACCTCAACCCCCGCCTGGCGTCCTCGGAGGCCAGACCCCAAGACGGGGCGCGGCCTGCGCTCACGCTCTCGAGCGGGCTCAGCCTCGCTGAGCTCTTCTCCGAGCTGGAGTTCGACCGTTACGACGACCTTTCGATCCTGGCCCGCAGCATAGCCGAGATGAGCGCCGACCTGGGCGAGCTCAAGGGGCAGCTCGGCCAGCTCGCTCGTTCGTTCAAGCGCGAATCGGAGACCCTGAAAAAGCTCACCCGCGACCTGCGCGGCGAGGTGGGCCGGATGCGGCTGGTGCCGATGGGTCGCCTCTACCAGCGCCTCAAGCGCATCGTGCGTCAGAGCGAAGGCAAACAGGTGCGGCTGGAGCTCTCCGGCGAACTGGTGGAGGTGGACAACCTGGTCCTCGAGGGGCTGGCGGACCCCCTGGTTCACCTGGTCAACAACGCCATCGCTCACGGTATCGAGAGCCCGGAGGTTCGGCTGGCCCAGGGCAAGGGCCCAGAGGGCCGGGTGGTGGTGCGCACTTTCCAGCGCGGCAGCTTCGTCTACGTCGAGGTTCAAGACGATGGACGGGGGATTGACCTGGAGGCGGTCAAGCGCCAGGCGGTGCTTCAGGGGCTGCGCCGCCCCGAAGAAGTCCAAAGCCTCACCCCTGAGCAGGCGGTGGAGCTGATCTTCTTGCCGGGTCTTTCCACCAGCGAGACCGTCACCCGCCAGGCCGGGCGTGGAGTGGGAATGGATGTGGTGCTGACCAACCTGCGCCGACTCAAAGGCGACATCGTCGTCCAGACTGAGCCGGGCTTGGGGACCCTGTTCCGTTTGCGGGTCCCGCTGAGCCTCATCGTCTCCGATGTGCTGATGGTAGAGGTGGGAAAGGAGCTGCTGGCCATACCGGGGGAATCCCTGCGCACCCTGCGTACGGTGCGGGCCCAAGATTTGCTAGAGCGGGACGGCCACCCGGCCTTGGAGTTCGAGGGCCAAGCGGTGCCCATCCTCTACTTGCACGAACTGCTCGGCCGCCCGCTTCCGCAAGGGCCACGGCGCTCTTTTGCCATCGTGGAGGCCGGGGAGGGGCGCTTAGCTTTAGGGGTGGATGCTTTTTTGGGCCTCGAGCAGACCGTGGTAAAGTCGCTTGACGAGCCGGTCGGTAGCCTACCGCACCTGGCCGGGGCTACCATCTCCGCCGAGGGACGGGTGATCGTGGTGCTCAACCCGGGCGGCCTGCGCCGCGTAGAGGCCCCCCGCTGGAGCGCTGCGATGGCCGGATCGACCTCGACTCCCCTCGAGCGCGGCCTGAAGATCCTCCTGGCGGACGACTCGCTCTCGATCCGCCGGGTGGTGGGGCAGATGCTCACCCGCTGGGGCCACCGGGTACACACCGCTGGCGACGGCTATGAGGCCCTGGAACTTTTGCAAGATAACCGTTACGATGTGGTCATCACGGATCTGGAGATGCCGCGCGTGAACGGTTTTGAACTGCTGGACGAAGTGCGTCGCCGCCCTGATTTGCGCGAGACCCCGGTCTTTGTGCTCACCTCGCGGGCGGGCGAAAAACACCAAGCTTTGGCCAGCGAACTGGGCGCCAGCGGCTACCTGACCAAGCCGCTGGAGGAAGTCAAGCTCAAAAGCCTCCTCTCTACCGTCAAGAAACGCGCCGAGGTGTAGGGTGAAAGCCTTGGTGGTGATGCCTGCCCAGTACAGTGAGCCCCTAGCCGAAGCTTTCGCCGAGGCCGATTTTGACGTGCGTCATACGGCGAGCGGACTGTACGCTTTGACCCTGATCGAACGGGATCGTCCCCACCTCATCGTGTGCGCCGAGGCCACCGAGGACCTCGCCGGTGCCGAGCTGCTGGAGATCGTTCGCGAGGACCCTCTGCTGCGGGTGGTCAAGTTCATGCTGTTGGTGCAGGACCCCACCGGCCCCCATCCTAAAGCCGATGCCCTGTTGCGCCTCACCTCGAGCCCAAAGGGGGTGGTGCAGACGGCCTGCCACCTTTTAGGGCTTCCCGAACCGGCTACCCTGACCGCCTCCAAGGAGCACAACAGCGCCTTGGAGGAGTCCTGGTACAACGGCAAGGTAGCCCCCGGGGCGGCTTTTCAGCTTTTGGACTGGCTCACCGGGATGGGCGAGTCGGGCTGTTTGGAGATGAATTTTAGTGGGGGTCAGGCCCGGGTACACTTCCTTGAGGGCAAGCCCTTTCACGTGGAGTTCGGCAGCCAATCGGGGGTCGCGGCCCTCCAGGAAATTTTCTTCGCCACCCAGAGCGGCGTGGGCACCTTTAGCTTCGCCCGTAAGCCACCCGCTGAACTGGAGGCCATTCCCCGTACTCTTCACGAGCCGATTCAGAACATACTCTTGCGGGTGGTGACCCAACTTGACGAGTCCCTGCGGAGGTAGATGAATGCCTAAAGTCCTGGTCGTTGACGACAGCGTCAGCGTGCGTAAGGCCCTCGAGCGCATCCTGGCCCCCAAAGCTCTGGTGGTTTCCACGGCGAATTCCGCCGAGCAGGCCCTCGAGCAGATCACCCATGACAAACCCGACCTGATCATCGCCGACGTGATCATGCCGGGCCTCTCCGGCTTCGACCTGTGCGAACTCATCCGCAGAAACCCGGTGTACGGCCACGTCCCGGTGATCCTCATCTCGGGGATCGTAGACGCCGCGGTGCTGCGCCAGGCCGAGGAAGCCGGGGCGTTCTCGGTGGTGCGCAAGCCCTTCACCCCGGAAGACCTGTTGCCCCGGGTGGAAGCCGCGCTGGCCAGGATCGCCCCCGCAGCTCCGGTGGCTCCCGAGCCTGCGAGGTCGAACCCCACCCGCCTCGAGCCCGCCCCCGGTCGCTCCTCTCCGGAGGAATATCTCCGGCCTTTTCTGGAGAAGCCCGAGGTCGGAGCCGCCCTCCTGGTGAGCCGAAAGGCCGAAGTGCTGGGCCAGGTCGGCCAGACCCCGGTCGACCCCGGCGTGGTCGCTACCTATGTTCGCACCCTGGCTTCGATCGCCGGGGCCTTAGGCGAGCACCTCGGTGGAGAAGGGTTGCAAGGGGTCTCGCTCGAGTACCGGGGTCACAGCCTCTTTGTGGCCAAGTTTAATGAGGAGAGCTACTTGGTCCTCCTCGTGCAAAGCGCCACCCTCCCCGGCACGGTGCGCTACCTGGTGCAGAAGGTCGTGGCCCAGCCGGGGGCCCTCAGCCGCTAGGCCGCCGCTCCACCAGGGTAAGGATCTCGTACAGGGCCACGGTCTTGCCCTCCTGGTTGGTGATTTCCACCGCCCAAGTCACCACCCCCGTCGGGCGCTCGCCGGGCTTGGGGTCTTTTTTGGTCTTGCTCTTGACCGTCAGGCGGGCTTGGATGGTGTCGCCGATGCCCACCGGTTCGATAAAGCGCAGCCTCTCGAGGCCGTAGTTGGCCAGCACCGGCCCTGGGGCTGGACTCACGAAGAGGCCCGCCGCCGCCGAGATCAGGAAGTAGCCGTGGGCCACGCGCTTGCCGAAGATCGAGTCCTTGGCCCCGAGCTCGTCCACGTGGGCATAGAAGTAGTCCCCGCTGACCCCCGCGAAGTGGACGATATCGGCCTCGGTGACGGTGCGGCGGTGGGTGAGGAAGCTCTCGCCGATTTGCAGCTCCTCGAAGTATTTGCGGAAGGGGTGGATTCCGTCGCTGTAGGTTTGGGCCCCGCGCACGTACTCGCCCGAGATGAAGCTCAAGGTGGTGGGGTCGGCTTGGATGGCGCTGCGCTGCATGAAGTGCTTGATGCCGCGCACCCCGCCCATCTCCTCGCCCGCCCCGGCCCGGCCCGGCCCGCCGTGGATGAGCTGGGGCAGGGGAGAGCCGTGCCCGGTGCTCTCCTTGGCATTCTCCCGGTTGAGGATCAAGAGGCGTCCGTGCGAGCTGGCGCAGCCGAAGAACAGGGCGCGGGCCTCGGCGCGGTCGTAGGTGACGATGGAACCCGCCAGGCTGCCCCGGCCCATCTTGGCCAGCTCGATGGCCTCGTCGAGGCTGCGGTAGGGCATCACCGTGGCCACCGGGCCGAAAGCCTCGACCTCGTGGGGCTCGCGGGCCTTTAGGGGCTGGTCGCAGTACAACAGCCGGGGGCTCATGAAGCCGCCCTTCTCGGGGTCGCCGCCCCGGAGCTCGAGGGGGGGCTCGAGCACCACCTCACAACTCCGGCGCAGCTCGCCCACGCGCTCCCCCACCTCCTCGCGCTGGGCGGGGCTCACCAGGGGGCCCATCCCCACCTCTTCGCGGCGGGGATCGCCGATGGCGATCCTGGCCAGGCGCTCTTTGAGGGCCGCGATCACCGCCTCCACCTGCTCGGCGGGCACGATCACCCGCCGGATGGCGGTGCACTTCTGCCCGGCCTTGACGGTCATCTCGTTCGCCACCTCGCGCACGAAGAGCTCGAACTCGGGGTCGCCGGGTTCCACGCTCTTTCCCAGGATCGAGCAGTTGAGGCTGTCGGCCTCGAGGTTGAAGGGCACCGAGTGGGCCACCAGGTTGGGGTGGGCCTTGAGCTTGCGCCCGGTGGAGGCCGAGCCGGTGAAGGTCACCAGGTCCTGCTCGCCGAGGTGGTCCAGCAGGTCGCCGGTGCCGCCGCAGATGAGCTGGATGGCCCCCTCGGGCAGGATGCCCGAGTCGATCATGGCGCGAAAAACGGCTTCGGTGAGGTAGGCGGTCTGGGTGGCCGGCTTGACGATGGCGGGCACCCCGGCGATGAGGCCGGGGGCCAGCTTCTCGAGCATCCCCCACACGGGGAAGTTGAAGGCGTTGATGTGCACTGCCACGCCCTCGCGGGGCACCAGGATGTGCCGCCCCAGGAAGGTCCCGGCCTTGGAGATCTGCTGCACCTCGTCCTCGAGGAGGAAATTCTCGTTGGGCAGCTCGCGTCGGGCCAGGCTGGAGTAGGAGAAGAAGGTCCCGATCCCCCCCTCGATATCGATCCAGCCGTCCTTGCGGGTGGCGCCGGTCTTGAAGGAGAGGGCGTAGAAGCTCTCCTTGCGCTCCATGAGGTACTGCGCTAGAGCCCGCAGCATCGCGGCTCGCTCGTGAAAGGTGTAGCGGCGCAGGTTAGGTCCACCCACCTCGCGGGCGTAGCGCACCATCGCGCCGAAGTCCAGCCCCGTGCTGCTTACGTAGGCTACAGGTTCGCCGTAGACGGCCTCCCGAACCTCGGTCCCTCCATCGCTTCCGGTGACCCACTGCCCATAGGCGTAACTGGCTAGCTTCATGCTCCCGATTCTAACGAACGCCCGTTAGAAGCTGCAAACCCGCTCAGTGGCTCAACACCCTGCGCACCGCCTCGAGCACCCGCTTGACGTCGGGCCGGTAGTAGTGTTCCACCGCGCTGAACGGTGGGTAGGGCGCGTCCCAGCCGGCCACGCGGACGACGGGGGCCTGAAGGTAATCCAGGGCCTCCTCGGCCAGGCGGGCGGCGATCTCCGCGCCGAAGCCGCCGGTGCGCATGGCCTCGTAGACCACCACGGCCCGGCCCGTCTTGGCCACCGACTCCACCAGCGTGGGGGTGTCGAGCGGGACCAGGGTTTCCACGTCGATGACCTCGAGCTCCACCCCTTCGCGTGCGGCCACCTCGGCGGCCTTCTGGCACACCTCGACCATGCCGCCGTAGGCGATCAGGCTCGCCGCGCTCCCCTCGCGCACCACGCGGGCCTTGCCGAGGGGTAGGGTGTAGTAGCCCTCGGGCACCTCGGCCTTTACCCCGCGGTAGAGCTTGATGGCCTCGAGGAAGAACACCGGGTCGGGGTCTTCGATGGCCGCGAGCAGCAAGCCCTTGGCCCGTTCGGGACTGCTGGGGATGACCACCTTGACCCCGGGGACGTGGCAGAGGATGGCCTCGGGGCTGTCGGCGTGCTGCTCGGGGGTCTTGACCCCACCGCCGTAAGGCGCGCGGATCACCAGCGGGATGGTGAAGCGACCCCGCGTGCGGTGGCGCATGCGCCCCAGGTGCGAGAGGATCTGGTCTAGGGCGGGGTAGAGGAAGCCCGCGAACTGGATCTCGGCCACCGGGCGCAGCCCGGCCATGGCCATACCGATGGCGAAGCCCACGATGGCGCTCTCGGCCAGCGGGGTGTCGAAGACCCGCCGCTCGCCGTACTTAGGTTGCAGGCCGTCGGAGGCCCGGAACACCCCGCCCATCCTGCCCACGTCCTCGCCGAAGAGCACCACCCGTGGGTCGCGCTCGAGGGCTAAGTCCAGCGCCTCGTTTACCGCCTGGACCAGGTTGATCACCCGGGTGCCGCGCTCGGCGATCATGCCTCACCTCCGTGCAGGTAGTTCCACGCCGCCCGCTGGTCGGGCTGCAGCTCGGCGTAGACCTGCTCGACGATCTCCCAGGGCCTGGGTTCGGAAACCCGGTCGGCCTCTTCCACCGCGGCCAGGAACTCGGCCTCGAGCTCTTCCTCGAGTGCTTTCTCCTTCTCGTCGTCCCACAGCCCCAAGTGCACCAGGCAACCCCGCATCCGATCGATAGGGTCGCGCTTCTTCCAGGCTTCGGCCTCGTCCTCGCTGCGGTAGCGTCCCGGATCGTCGGAGGAGGTATGGGGGGCTACCCGGTAGGTCAGGGCCTCGATCAGGGTGGGGCCTTCCCCGGCGCGGGCCCGGGCCACAGCCTCGCGGGCCACCGCCCAGACCGCCACCAGGTCGTTGCCGTCTACCGTCACGCCGGGGATGCCGTAGCCCTGGGCCTTCAGCGCGATGCGCTGAACCTTCATCTGCTTCTGGGTCGGCACGCTGATGGCCCAGCCGTTGTTCTGCACCACCACCAATAGCGGCGCGTCGAAGACCGAGGCGAAGTTGAGCCCTTCGTGAAAATCGCCCTCCGAGGTTCCGCCATCCCCGATGAACACCGCCGCCACCGCCTCCTTACCCTGCAGCCTGAGGGCGTGGGCCACTCCCGCGGCCTGGGGCACCTGGGTGGCGATGGGGATGTAGAACTGCACCATGTTCACCTCGGGCGGGGCACCCCAGCCGGCGGGGTCGGCCCGCCAGCTCAGGATGAGCTTGCTCAGGGGCATCCCAAAGGTGATGGCCGCCGCCGTCTCGCGGTAGCTCGGCAGCAGCCAGTCGCGCGCGGGCTCCAAGCACAGCGCCACCCCTACCTGTGCTGCTTCCTGGCCGCGAAAGGGCGGGTACACCCCCAGCCGCCCTTGCCGCTGGAGCACCAGCGCGCGTTCGTCAAAGTGCCGGGCCCGCCGCAGGGCTCGGTAGCCCAACAGCAGCTCCTCCGGGAGGAAAGGAAGGTCTCTTTGCGGGGTACCGTCGTCTTCTAAGTAGCGTATGATTTCCACACCGATAGTTTAGCCCGTTCTTCGAGGGAAGACTTGACATAACCACACTCAGGTTTTATATACTTGGATTGCGGGGTCGAAAGACCCTGTGCCCTTCGACCCCAAAAAATACCTGAAAGGAGGTGTCGGCTATGTTGGACATCATGCGCAGGACCAACGATCAACCGGTGCCTTACAGGAGCTGGAACCTAGCCAACGTCGGCGGCTTCAGTGATCTCTTTAGCGAGTTTGATCGGCTGTGGAGGGAAGTGGCCTCCTCCTTCGGGCGCTGGGTTGACAGTTACCCGGTAGACCTCTACGAGACGGGGGAGGAGGTGGTGCTCGAGATGGCGGTTCCCGGCCTTAGCAAAGACGACCTGGACATCAGCCTCGAGGGCCGTCAACTCACCATCCGAGGCAACTTCAACCCGGCCGCCGCTGAAGAGCGGCGCTACTGGCTCCAGGGCATTCCGCGCGGGTCTTTTAGCCGCACCCTAACCCTGCCCGCGGGGGTGGAGGCGGATAAGGTGCAGGCTACCGTGCAAAATGGCCTGCTGCGGATTTCCATGCCCAAGACCTCCGAGGCTAAGGCCCGCAGGATCGCCGTGAAGGCCGAATAAGCGGGGCATCTGGCGCGGGGCGGCCAAGTAGCCGCCCGCGCGGTTTTTAGGTAAACCGTTCACGAGCATATTTTATCGTGAATAAAGTCACTAGCTAGCGCATCGCCGATAGGTAATCCTCCAGCCGCTCCAGGCCCAGCTCGATCTCTTCGGGCCTCTTGCAAAAAGCCAGCCGGAAAAGCCCCTCGGGGGCAGGATGATCTTGATAGAAAGCGGCGGCGGGGATGATTGCGACCCGAGCCTCGCGCACCAAGCTCTCCGCCTCAACCCCAGGGATCTTGGCGGTGAGGAAATAGGTGCCCTGCGGTATGAAAACCTGAACGCCCATCCCCTCGAGCCCCCTGGCCAGCAGGTCGCGCCGGGAGCGGTAGCTCGAGCGCAGCGCCTGGTAAAAACCTTCCTTTCTGGCGATGGGCAGGGCTTCGGCGACGGCAGCTTGCAGCGGGGCCGGGGAACAGAAGCTCGACCACTGGCGCATCCCCGCAATCAGGGGGGCTAGCCCGGGGGGGGTCGCGATCCAGCCCACCCGGTAGCCGGTGGCCTCGAGCCGCTTCCCTGCCGAGCCCACGGTGAAGGTCCGCTCAGGGGCTAGCCGGCGTAGCGGGGTGGGGGCTTCCTCGAAGTAGAGTTCGTCGTAGACCTCGTCGCTTACGATCCATAGGTCGTGTTGGCGGGCCAGGGCCACGATGCGTTCTAGATCTTCGCGCGGGAAGACCGCCCCGGTGGGGTTATAGGGGTTGTTGAGCAAGATGGCTTTGCTGCGGGGGGTGATGGCCGCCGCAAGGGCGGAGAAATCTATCCGCCAGCCCCCCTCGAGCCGCATCGGCACCAGCACCGGGGTGGCCCCGGCGAGCCGGGCTTGGGGGATGTACACGTCGAAGTAAGGCTCCAGCATCACCACCTCGTCCCCCGGGCCGTACAGGGCCTCGGCTAGGGCGTGGAGGGCCTCGGTGGCCCCAGCCGTCACCACCACGTCCTCGGGGGAGACGTCCAGGTCCTCCGCCAGCGCTTCGCGCAAGCGGGGCAGGCCGATCGGGGGGGTGTACTGGTCTACCACGCCGATGGCCCGGCGGGCGGCCTCGAGCAAAAAGGCCGGAGGTGGGTCTGAAGGAAACCCCTGCCCCAGGTTTACCGCGCCGAACTGCTGGGCCAGGCGGCTCATGCGCGAGAAGATGCTCTCCTGGGAGAGCTGGGTACGAGGGTGAAGCTCAGCGGGCATACGTCCAGTCTACGCCGCGGGGCTTACCTGGCGGCCTCGAGGAGCTTTAGGTAGTCGTCGAGCTGCAGACTCGCTCCCCCTACAAGCCCCCCGTCGATGTTGGGTTGGCGGAAAAGGTCCGCGGCGTTGTCCGGCTTGACCGAGCCCCCGTAGAGCACCCGCACCTGTTCGGCAAAGTCCGGGCTGAAACGCCTTGCCAGCCAGCCCCGGATCTCTTTGTGCATGGCCTCCGCGTCCTCCGGCGTGGCCGTTTTCCCGGTTCCGATAGCCCAGACCGGTTCGTAAGCGATGACCAAGCGATCGGGGGAGCCCGGCTCGACCCCCTCCAGGCTGCCCTCGAGCTGGGAAAGCGTATAGGCCACCGCATCGCCCGCCTCGCGCACCGCGATGGGCTCGCCCACGCAGAGGATGGGGGTGATGCCGTGCTCGAGCAGGCGCTTGGCCTTCTGCGCCACCACAGCGTCGGATTCCTCGTGGTACTGTCGCCGCTCGGAGTGGCCCACGAGGGTGTAGCTACAGCCCAGATCCTCGAGCATCCGGGCCGAGACCTCCCCGGTGTAGGCCCCCTCGGGGTGGGCCGAGACGTCCTGGGCTCCGTAGGCTACGCCCCGACCCGCCAGGATCTCCTGAGCTACTGGGAGCGCGGGGAAGGGGACCATCAGCGCGGGCTCTGCCGGGCCAGGGGAGAGTCGGTGCAGCAACCCCTCAAACCAGGCCCTGGCCTCGCTGGGGGTTTTGTGCATTTTCCAGTTGCCTGCAACTAGGGTTTTACGCATAGAGCCTCCTGGTGCTCCCTCCCCTAGCAGGGGAGGGGTGGGTATACGTCCGTACGCCATACGTAATACGCCAGACGCTAAACGCGGGGGTAGATTCCCTTTCGTTTGACGTACGACGTTTGGCGGGTCGGCGCACTTACGACAACGCCTCGATGCCGGGCAAGGTACCCAGCTCGAGCAGCTCCAGGCTGGCCCCGCCCCCGGTAGAGACGTGGCTAAACTTCTCGGCTACGCCCAGCTTGTTGGCCGCCGCGACCGAGTCGCCCCCGCCGATCACCGTGAACGCCCCCGGCAAGTCGGCGATGGCTTGGCCCACCGCTAGGGTTCCCGCGGCGAAGTCCTCCACCTCGAAGACCCCCATGGGGCCGTTCCAGAGCACCGTTTTGGCCCCTTGCAAGGCCTGGGCGAAGGCTTCGCGGGTCTTCGGGCCGATATCCAGGCCCATCCAGCCCTCGGGGATCTGGCCGGCTGGGAAGATCCGCTGTTCAGCCCCCGGCTCGATCTTCTGCGCCGCTACCACGTCGGTGGGGAGCAGGAGCCTCACACCTAAGCCCTGGGCTTTTTGTAGAAGGTTGCGGGCTAGCTCGAGCTTGTCGTCTTCCACCAACGAGCTGCCCACCTGCCCGCCCTGGGCCTTGATGAAGGTGAAGGCCATGGCCCCACCGATCAGCATCCCGTTCACCCGCGGCAGCAGGTTCTCGATCACCCCGATCTTGTCCGAGACCTTGGCCCCGCCCAGCACCACCCAGTAAGGCTTTTCAGGGTGCTCGAGAAGTTTCTTGAGGCTGTTGACCTCCCGCTCCATCAAAAACCCAGCGTAGCTGGGCAAAAATTTAGCCACCCCGGTCACCGAGGCGTGGGCCCGGTGGGCCGAGCCGAAAGCATCGAGCACGAAGGCCTCGCCTAGCCGGGCGTACTTCTGCGCCAGGGCTTCGTCGTTCTTCTCCTCGCCTGGTTCGAAGCGCACATTCTCGAGGAGGGCTACCGAACCTTGGGGGAGGGACCCGACCTGCTCGAGCGTGGCTTCCGAAGCCGGGGTCAGCTCGGGGTTCCCGCCGATGAAGCGGACGGGGTGGCCCAGGTGGGTTTCCAGAGCCTTGGCCACGGGCGCCAGGCTGCTGGCCTCCTCGAAGCCGCCCTTGGGCCTTCCCAGATGGCTCAGAAGCACCAGGGTCGCGCCCTGCTCGAGCAGGTATCGCAAGGTGGGCAGGCTGGCGGTTATCCGGGTATCGTCTTTGACCTGGCCCTCTTTGAGGGGGACATTGTAATCTACCCGTACCAGCACGCGTTTGCCGGCGGCGTTCAAATCTTTGAGTGTTCGCATAGATTACCCCAAACTGGCGGGAGGGGACGTGCCCCCCTCCCGGCCATCCGGTAAAAGTTTACAGCCGCTTGCCTATGTACTGGGCCAGGTCGGCTACCCGGCAGGAGTAGCCCCACTCGTTGTCATACCAGCTCACCACCTTGACCATATTGCCGATCACCAACGTGTCGAGGGCGCTGAAGATGGAGGAGTGGGGGTCGCCCTTGAGGTCGGAGGAGACCAGCGGTTCCTCGGTGTAGGCCAGGATGCCCTTTAGGGGACCCTCGGCGGCCTCCTTCATGGCGGCGTTGATCTCTTCCTTGCTGGCTTCGCGGTGCAAAACTGCCGTGAAGTCCACCACCGATACCGTGCTGGTGGGAACGCGGAAGGCCATCCCGGAGAACTTGCCCTTGAGCTCGGGGATTACCAGCCCCACCGCCTTGGCCGCGCCGGTTTCGGAAGGGACGATGTTGAGCGCAGCCGCCCGGGCGTCGCGGGGGTCGTCCTTCACCGCGTCCACCAGGCTCTGGCTGGCGGTGTAGGCGTGGACGGTGGTGAGGATCCCCTTTTCGATGCCAAACTTGTCGTTTAGCACCTTGGCGACCGGGGCTAAGCCGTTGGTGGTGCAACTGGCGTTGGAGATCACGTGGTGCTTGGCGGGGTCGTACATGTGCTCGTTGACCCCCATCACCACCGTGAGCATATCGCCCTTGCCGGGAGCGCTGATGATCACCTTTTTGGCCCCCGCCTTGAGGTGGGCTTCGGCAGCCTCGAGCTTGGTGAAGCGGCCCGTGGACTCGATCACGATGTCCGCCCCGATCTCCCCCCAAGGCAGCGCGGCGGGATCCTTCTCCTCGTAGACCCGGATGGCCTTGCCATTGACTACCAGGTGCTGCTCGTCGTAGCTGACCGTTCCGGGGAAGCGGCCGTAGTTGGAGTCGTACTTGAACAGGTGGGCCAAGATGGCGTTGTCGGAGAGGTCGTTGATCCCCACGACCTCCACCCCGCGCTCCTCGAGGATACGGAAAACCTGCCGCCCGATGCGCCCGAATCCGTTGATGGCTACTCTCATGTGCTCCTCCTGTGGAACCAATTCCAGCCGAAGCCCACTATAGCGCGTTTGGCCTGGAGTTGTCGCGGTGGCATACCAAGCGGGGCTTTTTTTCACGAGCTGGTTGTATCGTGAAAATAATCACATATACCCGAGCAAAGAAGAGGCCGGAGGAGCCGGCCTCGAGCCTAGCGGGTCCGACCAGCCAACAGGTCCTCCGCCGCCTTCTGTGCTTTGTCCAGCGCAGCCTTGGGCGGCGTCTGGCCCAGCACCGCCTCTTTGATGGCCTGCCCCAGGATGTCGAAGCGAATCTGCTCCCAATCGGAGAGGGCTGGTTCAAACTTGGCGTAGCGGGCCTGAGTAATGGCGACACCGAAGGCCGGGTTCTCCTTGGTGTAGCGGGTCACCAAGGGGTCAACCCCCGAGCCCAGGTTGACCGGCACGTAGTTGGTAGCTACCCCGAACACCGCCTGCGCTTTGGGGGAGATGACGAACCTGAGGAAGTCGGCAGCGATTTTCTTCTCTCTTTCGTCAGCCCCCTTGAAGACCACCAGGTTGGTGCCCTGCACCAGCCCAAAGCCGGGTTGTCGGTTGGTCCGGCCCGGCAGGGTCGCCACGCCTACGTCGAACTTGGCGGCCTGGAGATAGAAGCTGTAGCCGGCGGAGGTGTCGGTGGAGAAAGCGAAGGGCCCCACCCCGAAGTTGGCGTTGATAAAGCCATTGGTAATGGGTCGTGCCCAGCCGTCCTTGACGCCTTGCACCAACAGCTCGAGCGCCTCGAGCGCCTTGGGTGAGTTGAGCACCAGCTTGCCGTTTTGCAGGTAGCTGCCCCCCAGCGTGAAGAACCAGTAGGAAAAGGTTGAAGTATCCGGTTGAAAGAAGTAGACCGGGGCCTTTTCCCCCTGCGAGATCTGCTTGGCGGTGGCCACGAACTCGGCGATGGTGACGGGGACCTTGGCGCCGTACTTCTTGAGCAGGTCGCGGTTGTAGTAGAGGATCTGGATGCTCTTGTTGAACGGCACCCCATAGACCTGCTTGTTGAAGGTGACCGCGTTTACGAAGAGCGGGTTGACCCCCTTGAGCTCTACCCCCAGCGCCGAAATGGGCACCAGGGCATCGGACTCGAGGTAAAGGGCCATATTGTTCTCAAAAGCCTGCGCCATCACCGGCACTTTCCCGCTGGCAAAGGCCGCCTTGATCTTGGTGGAGAGGTCGCGGTAGTTGCCTTGCGAGATGGGCCGCACGCACGCCTGGCCGTTTTGGGTCTTGTTGAACTCCACCACCAGGTTCTCAAGGGCGGTTTTAGGGGCCCCCCCGGTGAAGCCATGCCACAGCTCGGCCACTACCCCGGCCTTCTCGCACTGGCCCTTGATCACGTCTTCGGGTTTCGGCTGGGCCAGCCCCAGGCTCAGGCCCAGCACGGCCAAGGCAGCGATTGTAGCTCTGATGCGCATAGAGTCTCCTTTCGGGCGTGAAGCCACAACCTGTATATCCCCACAACGCTGTCAGCGCACGGTCAAGTCTACGCTACCTCCGGGCACCCCTGTCAAACCCTACTTGATCCCGCTTCGCGCAACGCCTTGGACAAACTGCTTTTGGGCGAAAAAATATCCCACCACGATGGGCAGAATCGAGAGCGTAGAAGCCGCCATCAAAGCCCCGTAGTCGCTTCCGGCTTCCCCGATGAATACCTGCAGCCCCCGCTGGATGGTGTACATCTCGGGTTTATCGGTCACG
This sequence comes from Meiothermus sp. Pnk-1, assembly GCF_003226535.1. Lineage (NCBI taxonomy): Bacteria > Thermotogati > Deinococcota > Deinococci > Thermales > Thermaceae > Meiothermus > Meiothermus sp. Pnk-1. Next base: position 31,307 of record NZ_QKOB01000006.1, read on the forward strand.
ATCAGGGGCCACAGCAGGGCGTTATAGGCCCCCAAAAACGTGAAGATGCCGTAGGTCACCAGGCCGGGCAGCGATAGCGGCAAGGCCAGGCGCACCAGCTGGGTCCAGTAACTCGCCCCGTCGATCCGTGCGGCGTCAAAGAGGTCGTTGGGCAGGGAGAGGTAAAACTGCCGCAACAAGAAGATCCCAAACACCGAAGCCAGCCAGGGCACGATCAGGGCATAGTAGGTGTTGATCCACCCCAACCTCGAGAGCAAGATGTAGTTAGGGATCAACAGCACCTCACCGGGGATCATCAAAGTCGCCAGGATCAAAAGCCACACCACGCCCTTGCCGGGAAAGGCAATACGCGCCAGGGCAAAAGCGGCCATCGCCGCCAGCAGAAGCCCCACCAGCACCTGGGTTCCTGCGGTGAAGAAGCTGTTGAAAAAATACCGCCCGAAGGGAGCCGCGCTCCAGGCCTCGCGGTAGTTGTGGAAGATGTACCCCAGGGCTCCCGGGGCCACGTTGACCCACTCCAGCCGCCAGTCATCCCCGCTCGAGCGCACCGCGTCGGGGGGCAGCTCGGGCCGGTAGCCGGGGTAGCTTTTGGAGATCGACACCACCACCGGCAGCAGACGAAAGGACTGGCTCGAGGTGTTGGTGAACGAGATCTCCCAGTAACCCTCGGCGTAGCGGGTACGGATTGAGGTGCCCTCGGCCCGGGGGTCGGAGAAGGCCCCCAGGGCGGTGGGGATGCTCACCTGGGGTTTTTGTCCTTGTACCCCGGTGTAGATCCGCAAGATGACCGTCCGACCGGCCCCATATCCCCCCCAGAGAGCGCTGCCGCCCTGGGCCCCCAGCCGGGCGGCGGCCCTCCAGTTGGCCGGCTTGAGCCGCTCGGGAATCCAGATGGGTTGGGTTTGTTGGGCCTCCTGCGGGCTTTTGAGGCTGGTCACCAGCATCCAGTAAAAGGGAAAGGCCATCACCACCGCGCCTGCAGATAAAACCGCATAGACCAGAAAGCGCGCCAAGACAGCGCGGAATTCAAGCCTCATACGTCACCCGCCGCTCCAGGACGCGCTGCTGCACTACCGTCAGGGCCAATATAACCGCGAATACCACCACCGCGATGGCGCTGGCGTAGGAGAAATCCGAGTCACGAAACCCTTTGTTATACAGGTACAAAGCGATGGTCAGGGTGTCCTGCAAAACCCCTCCGGTGGGCGTCATGATGAGCACTTGGGTAAAGACTTGGAAAGCGCCGATCAACCCCAAGGTGGCCAGGAAAAAGGTGGTAGGGGAGAGCAGCGGCCAGGTGATGTAGCGCTGCTGTTGCCACCAGCTGGCCCCGTCGAGTTGGGCGGCCTCGTAGTACTCCTTGGGGATGTTCTGTAGCCCGGCCAGGATCACCACCACCTGGTAGCCCAACAGGTGCCACAGGCTCATCACCATGATGGCCATAAAGGCCACGCTAGGGCCGGCCCAGAAGCCTTGCAGCTTGATGCCCAAGGGGGCCAAGGCCAAGGCGAAGATTCCCTGCGGCATGGAAAGCCAGTCCAAGCCCGGCGTGCCCAAAAGCCAGTTGAGGAAGCCAAAGTGGGGGTTGTAGATCCACTCCCACACCGCCGCCGCGACGGTGAGCGCGGTGACGTAAGGCAGGAAGTACAGCGTGCGGAAGAGCCCCTGCCCGCGCAGCTTCTCGTTGAGCAAGACGGCCACCAAGGTCGCCAGCAAGATCCCTAGGGGAACGGTGAAAACCACGAACCACACGGTGTTGCCCACGGCCTTCCAGAACAGGGGATCGCGGGTGAGCAAGATCTCGTAGTTGAGGAGCCCGGCAAACTTGCTCCGGCCGATGAAGTTAAACCGGTCCAGCAACGACAGCCACAGGGCATACAGGCTGGGTGCGATTTGCCAGACCAAAAGCAGCCCCACCGAGGGCCACACCAGCAACCAGCCCCAGAAAGCCGCCTGCTCACGCTCGGACATCGAGGGGGACCAAACCAGGTAACAGACCCCCACGCTGACCAACGCCAGCAACACCCCGGGAAAGAGGCTGTACCCCAGCCCGGTCCCTACACCCAACAGGACCAGCCCTGGGAGTAGGCCTGGGCGGAAGGCCTTCAGCGCGGCCTCGAGCCCCGCCCCCACGAGCAGCGCCGCCCCCAGAGCATACGCCCCACCGGGGAGCAGCTCGAGCGCCATTCCTAACCGGAGCAACGTCAGCAGCACCGCCGCCCCGAGCAAGAGCGCGGGGCGGTTGCCGGGAGAAGCTGCGCGGTGCCCCCTGGCCAAACCGTGAACCCCCAGGTTGGGTCAGGGCACTAGGCGCAGGATAAGGGCGTAGCTGTACCTCTCCCAGCGTCCTGCCGCCAGCGCGCCCATAACCATGTTCCATAGCGCCAGCACCAGCAGGAGCAGTCCCAAAGGCAGCGCGATCACCACCCCCACGATGGTGAAGGCGAGGAGGAGTAGGACTAGCCCGTAAATGGTATAGCTGATCTGGCCGTTCAGGGATTCTTTGGCATGGGATTGCACGAAAGCGCTTTTGGGGCCCCAAAGGAGGATCGCCAGGGGTAGGAGGATCTGTCCGATGAGGAAGAGGTAGCCCACCAAGGGGGCCAAGTGGGCTACCGCGGCCCAGGTGCGGTCAGATTCGCTCGGGGAGGGAGGTTCCATCTACCCTAGCCTAGCTACCGATCCCTCGGAAATCAACGGGGGAGGGCTTCCTCGAGCGCCTCCCAGCGCACCTCGCGCTGCTCGCCCGAGGCGAGGTGTTTGAGCGCCACCACGCCTTTTTGCCGCTCGGCTTCGCCTAAAAAACCGGCGTAGCGGGCTCCGCGTTTTAGGGCCTCCTCGAGCGCCTTTCCCACCTTCTTGACGCTATAGCCGATCTCCACCCGGAATTTCGGGCGCAGCCGTTCGGCCAGGGAGAGCGCCTCGCCCTTGGCGGCCTCGTCCAGCGGGGCCAGATAGAGGTCAGGGGAGGGGTCGGGTGGGATAGCCACCCCCTCCTCCTCGAGCGCGATCGCCACCCGCTCGATCCCGATACCAAAGCCCACCCCCGGAACCCGGGGCCCCCCCAGCATCTCCGAGAGCCCGTCGTAGCGCCCGCCTCCGCCCAGGGCCGACTTGGCCCCAATCCGGGCGTGGTGCACCTCCCAGGCCGTGCGTACGTAGTAGTCCAGACCTCGTACGAGGCTCGGGTCCACCTGGAAGGGGATCCCGAGCCCCTCGAGGTACCGCTGCACCGCCTGGTGAAAAGCCGAGGACTCCGATCCCAAAAACTCGAGCATCGGCCTGACCTCGAGCTCTTGCAGCAACGCCTGGTCCCCTGGGTCCTTGGAGTCGAGGATGCGCATGGGGTTGCTCTCGAGCCGCGCCTGGGAGTCCTGGCTCAGCCGCTTCGCGTGTGGGCGGAAAAGCTCGCGCAGGTAGGCGTTGTAGCGCGAGCGGTCCTCCGGATCACCCACCGAGCCCAGCTTGACCTCGAGCCCCCGCAGCCCCAGCTCGCGGTAGATCTTGACCATCAAGGCGATGCTCTCGGCGTCTACCAAGGGATCCGCCGAGCCCAGGGCTTCGTAGTCCACCTGGTGAAACTGCTTGTAGCGGCCTTTCTGGTGGCGTTCGGCTCGAAAGATCGGGCCCCAGGTGAAAAGCCGCACCGGCTGGGGCCAGACCTTCATCCCGTGCTCGTTGTAGGCCCGCACCATGGAGGCGGTGGGCTCGGGGCGCAACGCCAGCAGACGCTCGCCGCGGTCCTCGAAGACGTACATCTCCTTCTTGACCACGATGTCTGAGGTCAGGCCCACGCCCTTTTGGAAGACCTCGGCGTACTCGAAGATGGGGGTGTGGATGGGCTGAGCGCCGCTCGAGGCCAGCACTTTTTGGGCGGTCTCGACGATGTGGCGAAACACCGGCTCACGGAAGGCGTATTCCTTGCGCTGGGAGAAAATGTCGTTGGTTCCGGGTACGGACTTCAGCATGCGGTCCTCACTTTACTAAAAGACCCCGCCGGTCGGCTGGCGGGGGAATGGGCGAAAACTCCGCTCAGCCCAGCATGGTCAGGCGGGTTGGGTTGGGGGCGGTCATGGCCTCTTCCTGCTCGACCTTGCTCACCGCGGCCTCGCCGCCTTGTCCCAAAGCCCGCACCAGGCGCTCCCGACTCACGTTGCGGCCCTCCAGCATATAGACCAGCCCCCGGCGCTGGTGGGTGATGACAAAAGGAATCCCGTTGTGGTACCGCACCACCGTGTTATGACGGCGGGCGTGGCGCGACATCTTGGCCAGGGCTCGCACCTTTGCATCCCGCCGATGCTCGCCTACCTTGGGGGCGTACAGCACCAACCCCAGAAGCCCTGCTAGCAGCCCCATCAGCACGACATAGGTGACCATAGGTCAAAGTATAAACGCCCCGTTTACATATTCAACCGGCAATTTCACCAGAAAATTTCCCCTAAGGACAATTAGCGGAAATTTGCTATACTTACCCCATGCTCGTCCCGCTCGCCAACTGGCACAATCCCGGCAAGCGTCGCCTAGAGGCCATTCGAGCCGCCCAAGAGCGCGACGAAGCCGCCTTGCTGGAGCTGCTCGAGGCCTACCTAATCCTCAAGGGGCGCAAACGGGCCAAGCTCTCGCCCAAAACCCTCGAGATCTACCGGCTGGGGGTGCGCGATTTTTTAGCCTGGGCCTGGCCGCCGGATGCACCCGCGCCCCAGGTGCAGATCCTAAAGGCTACCGCAGACGACCTAGACCGCTACATCGCCGACCTTCAGACCGGGGGCAGCCATCTGGTCGGCCACACCCTCAAGCCCAGCAGCATCGCCACCTACCTGGCCGGGGTGCGGGCGCTGTACAAGGCGCTCGAGTGGGCAGGCGCCGCCACCCCTCCGACCGGGGTCACTGCCCCCCGGGATCCCACCCCCGCTTACGAGCGCCGACCCGCGTTGCCGGGTACGCTCTATAGGAGGCTCCTCACCCACCTCGAAACCGGCGAGCCCCACCACCGCCGCGATCGCATCGCTGTCCGCCTCATGGCCGAGGCCGGGTTGCGCATAAGTGAAGTGATTCACTTACAGACCGCCGACGTTCACCTCGAGGAGCGGCTGCTCGAGGTCAAGCGCGGCAAGGGCAGCAAATCCCGCAGCGTACCCATAAGCAAATCCCTGGCGGCGGAGCTCGAGGACTGGCTCAAGCTCCGCCTGGCCTACGCCGCCGCTGGCGAAGGGCGGGTTCTGATCAACCTGGGCGGGCGCAAAGCCAACGGACGAGGCATGACCGCCCGAGGGCTACGGGAGATCCTGAACGGGCACTACCGCGCCCTGGGCTTCCCACCTCGCTACTCAGGCGCTCACCTGCTGCGCCATACCGCGGGGACGAGGTTTTATCAAGCCTCGCGCGACCTTCACGCCACCGCCCGGCTCCTAGGCCACACCAACGTCAACACCAGCGCCATCTACGCCAAGATGGACCTGGAGGGCCTCTTTGAGGTCGTCGATCGCATCGACGAGGGGGATTGAAGGACACGTTCATCTTGTCGGCCCGCCCTCCCTATCTGGGTGCGCTGCCTGAAGGCCTTGCTGCCCTGGGCTACTCCAAAACATTCACATATTGCAATATATTGCTTGATGCATATAATTGAGGTGCATGGAATCCGCCTTGCACCGCTTCAAGGCCGAGTTCTTCAAAGCCCTGGGCCATCCTGTGCGCCTAGCCATCCTCGACGCGCTGCGGGAGGGGGAGAAGAGCGTGGGAAGGCTGGCCGAGGAGCTGGGCCTCGAGCAGCCTAGCGTCTCGCAGCAGCTTGGTGTTCTGCGTCAGCGCGGCTTCGTAGAGGCCCGCAAGGAGGGCACCAGCGTCTACTACCGCACTGCCGACCCCGATGTGTACGCCTTCCTCGACTTAGGTCGCACCATCTTCGAGCGCCACCTAAAAACCCAAAGTGACCTCCTGTCCGAGCTTCAGGAGACCTCAGCCCAACCATGAATCCCTTAACCGACATCACCTTGATCCTCCTGGGGCTGCAAAGCCTCCTGGCCCTGCTGCGTCCACCGGCAATTGGATTCTTGCCGCTGAGCCTGGGGGGCAGCGGGCTGCTGCTTCTGGTGGTGGGCCTTGGGGCCTGGCTTACCGGCGCCCAGGGCACCCCTCTAGACGCTACCGCGGGCTTCTACGTGGCCCTGCTAGGGGCTTTGCACCTAGGGGTGGGGCCCTATCTCCGAGAGTACCTGGCCCACCACGAGCCCCGCCGTGCCCACCTCGGTCAGCCCGTCAGGGCTAGGCTTGTGGCCTTCCTTCTCCCCCTCTTCTCCCTGGCCATGCTTGGGGTCCTTCTCTCCCCACCGGGCTACACCTTTCTCTTTCTCTGGGAGGGCATGGCCCTTTTGGGCTACCTCCTCATCGCCCTGGAAGGCCCGGTGGCCCTGGCGGGCAGCCGGGCCTTCTTCCTGGCCAGCCGCCTCTCGGGGGCCGGGCTGTTTTTGGCCCTGATCCTGCTGACCCGGAAAGAGCCGCTCTCAGGGGGGCTGGAAAACTTGGTCTGGGCCGGGCTCGTACTGGGTTTTGGCACCAAGGCAGCTCTCTTCCCCCTTTCCACCTGGCTGCCCAAGGCCCATCCGGTAGCTATGAGCCCGCTCTCGGCCCTGCTCTCGGGGGGGATGGTCAAGCTGGGGCTCTATGGCCTTTACCGTGCCCGGGATTGGGCAGGCCCGCCTCCAGAGTGGGTAGGCTGGCTCCTGGTGGGGCTGGGACTGGTAGGAGCTGTCTACGCCCTGGTCCGCGGCCTGGCTGAGGAGGATTACAAGGGGGTGCTGGCCTATTCCAGCGTGGAGAACCTCAACCTGCTCCTGGCAGCTTTGGGGGCGTACTTCCTGCTGAAAAGCCCCTTCTTCCTGCTGGCCTTCTTCTTCCACCAGGTCGCCCACGCCCTCTTCAAGGGGCTCTTGTTCCTGGGTTCGGGGGCGCTTCCCGTGCGCGAGATCTCCCGCCTGGGCGGCCTGCACCGGCTGCTGCCGCGCACCGCAGTCTGGAGCTTCCTGGCTGCGCTGGCTGCGGCCGGCCTGCCCCCCTTGGCAGGCTTTCTCTTCGAGTGGTACCTCTACCAGGGCTTCCTCTCGGCCCCCAGGGGTACTGGGGCGCACTCCCTATTGGTGCTGGGGGTCGGGGCGGTGGCCCTGGTGGGAGCGCTCGCGACAGTGTCTTACGTACGCCTCTTCGGCTTGGTCTTTCTAGGCCAGCCGCGGAGTGCTCAGGCCGAGGAGGCCCACGAGATGGGCTGCTTCGGGCAGTTCGGCATGGGAATCCTTGGCGGGTTGCTCATAGGCCTCTCCCTCTTTCCCGCAGCACTTCTGAAGCCGCTCGAGCCCCCCCTGTACCCGGTGCTGCCCCTGTTTCTGGCGCTCGTGGGTTTGGGGGGCGGGCTGACCTACCTGCTGGTCCGAAAGCCCTGGCGGGCCTACGATACCTGGGACTGCGGCTTCCACCCCCTCACCCCCGAGATGCAGCCCCACGCCCTGGGCTATAGCGAGCAGCTCCTGCGGCTCTTCCCCTTTGTCGAGCTCAAAACCCACCTGTCTCGGGAGGGAATGCTGAGCCCCCCTAGGGTGCGCCTCGAGGTCAGGGACTGGTTCCAGGCCCCCCTGGCCCGCCTGGCCCAGGGCTACGCCACCCTCGCCCGCGGGGTGCAGCGCCTGCAGTCGGGCAGCCTGCACCTCTACTTGCTGCTGCAATTCCTGGCCCTGCTCTTCGTTTTGGGGGTGGTCTGGCGATGAGCGCCCTGGTGCTCCTCCTGCTGGCCCCGCTCTTCACCGGCAGCCTCAAGTGGCTCAAGGCCAGGCTGCAAAACCGGCTGGGTCCGGACCCCTTCTACGACTACAAGAACCTCTTCAAGCTCTGGCGCAAGACCTGGATCAGGCCCCGAGGACGATCCCCTTTGGGACCGGGCAGGCCCGGTACACCGGGTGGACGATCCCCTACCCCGCCTACCGGCGGCGAAAGAAGCGTCTCGGGACGGAGCAAGCTCCGTACACCGGGAGGAGCCAGCCCCCTCTTCCTGCTCGCGCCTGTGGTGAGCCTGCTCGGCGTGGGGCTCGCCGCAGCCCTCCTGCCGGTGCTGCCGGGGATTTCCTTCGCCGGGGACTTCCTGGTGCTGGTCTACCTCCTGAACCTGGGCCGCTTCTTCCAGGTCCTGGCCGCGCTGGATACCGGCAGTGCCTTCGGGGGCCAGGGCAGTTATCGGGAGAACCTGGTGGCGGTGCTGGCCGAGCCCGGCACCGTGCTGGCCCTGGGGGCCGCCGGGCTGGCTTCGGGGGGCTTCTCGCTGGCCGCCTTCGCTCCCCTTTCACCGCAGAACGCCCTGGTCTACACCCTGGCCCTGGTGGCCTTATCGTTGGCCCTGCTGGCCGAAGGAGCCCGTATGCCGGTGGACGACCCCACCACCCACCTCGAGCTCACCATGATCCACGAGGCCCAGTTGCTCGATCACTCCGGCCCCCTTTTGGCTCTCTACGAACTCTCGGCGGGGATGAAGCTCTTGGTGTACATCGGCCTCATCGCCCTGCTCCTGCCCTTTGGGGGGTTATCCTTCCCTGCGGCGCTCCTGCTGGCCTGGCTGGCGCTGGGCTACCTGGAGACCTACGGGGTCAAGCTGCGCTACTTGAGGCTCCCCGACCTGATGAGCTACAGCACGCTCACGGGCATCCTGGCCGTACTGGGGGTGGTGTTACGCTTTCGGATCTAGCCCCTAACCTGACGCTGGCCATACTGGCTGCGGGGTTCTTGATGGTGGGCCGCAAGAGCCTGGACGCATGGATCCGGCTCTACGCCCTGCAGAACGTGCTCCTGGCGCTTTTGGCCTTCGTGCTGTCCGATGGGGAGCGGCACTTGGTGGCAGCCGGATTGGCCCTGCTCTTCATCAAGGGGGTGCTCATCCCCCGCTACCTCTTCTGGCTGCTGGAGCGCCTGGGGATCAGCCACGAGGTGGAGTCCTACCTCTCCATTCCCCTATCGCTGCTCCTGGGTGGAGTCTTGGTGGCGGTGGGCTTCCGCGTGGGGAGCAGCTTCGTCCTGGAGGGGGCCCGGCTGCCGGAGGCCGTACCGGTGGCCCTGGGCCTGATCCTGCTGGGGATGCTCTCCATGGCTAGCCGCAAAAAGGCGGTCACCCAGGTGCTGGGATTTCTGGCCCTGGAGAACGGGGTCTTCCTGCTGGCTTTAGCCGAGAGTCGTGGCCTGCCGCTGTTCATCGAGCTGGGGGTGGCCCTCGACGCTTTTGCCGCCGTGGTGCTCGCGGGGGTGCTGATCTTTCGCATCCGGGCCGCCTTCGGCCACATCGATACCGCGCGGATGCGCGACCTAAAGGGGTAACCATGCTCTACTTGCTGCTTTTTCTTCCTCTCCTGCCCGCCCTCTATGCCCTGCGCGAGCGGGAGATCGAGCGGCTCGCGGGTAGCACCGCCGCCAGTGCCGCGCTGTCGTTGGGGCTAGCGCTCCTGGCCCAAAACCAATCTATAGGACCCCTACGGCTCGACGGGGTGGGACTTTTTTACCTGCTGCTGACCGACTGTCTCTTTGCGCTGGTGGCCCTGTACGCCCGGGCTTACTTCCAGGCGGCGCAGGACGGGGAAGCCTGGCGCTTCTACGCTACTGGAAACCTGTTTCTCTTCGCGATGCACGGAGCCTACCTGGCGCACAACCTGGGCCTGCTGTGGATCTTCGTGGAGGGCAGCACCCTGGCCTCGGCCTTGCTGGTCTACCACAAAGGAGGGGCAAGGGCCCTCGAGGCCACCTGGAAGTACCTGATGCTCGGTAGCGTGGGCATCGCCCTGGGACTCATCGGGGTGATTCTGGTCTACGCCCTTTTGGGTGGGGCCACGCTGGACTGGCAGGAAGCCCGGGCGCTGGTCCGGGGAGCCGACCCAGCCCAGCTCAAGCTGGCCTTTGCCTTTTTGCTGGTGGGCTTTGGCACCAAGGTGGGCCTGTTCCCCATGCACCCCTGGCTGCCCGACGCCCACTCCGAAGCCCCCAGCCCGGCCTCGGCCCTGCTCTCGGGAACGCTGCTCAACGTGGCCTTCTACGCCCTCTTGCGCTACGTCGCCCTGCTGGGCAGCGCAGGGTTATTCGACTTTGCCGCGGGGCTGTTGCAGGGCTTCGGGCTGCTCTCGCTGCTGGCCGCGGCCCTTTTCCTCTTTGCCCAGCGGGATTACAAGCGGCTACTGGCTTACTCCAGCATGGAGCACATGGGGTTGGCGGTCTACGGCCTGGGCCTGGGGGTTCCCTGGCTGGCCATGCTGCACACCCTGTTCCATTCCCTGAGCAAGACCGCCGCCTTCCTCTCGGCGGGCAACCTGCTCTTGGCCTACCAGAGCAAACTCATCGCCCGGGTGGGGGCGGCGTGCCGGGCCTGGCCCGCCACCGCTGGGCTTTTGGTTCTCTCCTTGCTTGCCTTAGCAGGCCTTCCCCCCTTCGGGCTCTTCTACACCGAGTTTCAGGCCCTCTTGCGCTCGAGCCCCCTCTCGATGGGGCTCTACCTGCTGGGACTGCTGGGGGCTTTCGCTGGGCTGCTGTGGCCCCTCTCCCGCATGGCCTTCGGGGAGGAGCCTGCGGGGGCGAGCCTCGATACGCGGAAAAGCATGCTGCCACGCGCCCGGACGTTGGTGGTGGTGCCCGCCGTGCTGGTGGCGCTGGCCCTGGTCCTGGGCCTCTTTCCCCCGGTAGGGGTGGTGGAGCGGCTGGCGGAGACGCTTCTTTCGCCGCCGATAGGCGGGGAGGTGCTCGCGTGGAAGCTCTGAAGCAGGCGCTGGGGTCGGGTCGGCTGGTAGCGCTTTGGTACGATGCGCCCTACCTGCGTTATCTGGTCGAAGGGTTCGCTGGGGGCCCCCCACGGGAGTTCCGGGTGGAAGCCCAGGGGAGCTTTCCCAGCCTGGCAGGGGAGTTCCCGGCGCTGGACTGGTTCGAACGGGAGCTGTGGGAAGAGCATGGCCTCGTCCCCGAGGGTCACCCCGGTGTACGGAGCTTGCTCCGTCCCGAGACGCTTCTTTCGCCGCCGGTAGGCGGGGTAGGGGATCGTCCACCCGGTGTACCGGGCCTGCCCGGTCCCAAAGGGGATCGTCCTCCGGCCCCCAAGCCCCTCCGCAACCACCGCCTCCCTTATCCCTTCGAGCGGGTGGAAGGGCTGCACGAGGTGCCCGTAGGCCCGGTGCACGCGGGCATCATCGAGCCCGGCCACTTTCGCTTCAGCGTGCTGGGAGAAAGGATTCTCCACCTCGAGCTCCGCCTGGGCTACCAGCACCGGGGCCTGGAGCGGCTATTCCAGGGGAAACGCCTCGAGCAGGCCCTCTTGCTGGCCGAGCGGGTGGGCGGGGAGCCGGTGGCCCACGCTCTGGCCTTCTGCCAGGCGGTGGAGGCCGCTTTGGGGGTGGAGGTGCCCCAAAGGGCCCGCTGGCTCCGGCGGGTGCTGCTTGAGCTCGAGCGCCTCTTCGGTCACCTGGGCCACCTCGCGGGGCTTTTCACCGATATCGGTTACGCCTACGCCGCCACCCAGGTGGGCAAGGTGCGGGCCCTACTCCAGGGTCAACTCGAGCGCCTGACCGGGCATCGCTATGGCCGCAACGCCCTCACGGTAGGGGGCGTGGGCTTCGATATAGACCCGGAAACTCAGGCCGAGGTGCGGGGGGCGCTCGCCGAGCTGGCCGCCGAGGCCGAAACCCACCTCACCGCAGCTCTAAGGCACCCCATGGTCCTGGACCGCTTTCGTTACGTAGGCCTGGTGACCCAAGCCCAGGCCCAGCTCCTGGGCCTGGTGGGTCCGGCAGCCCGGGCCTCGGGGCTGGGGCGCGACCTGCGCCAGGACGACGCGCTGTACCAGTTGTTCACCTCGGTGACGCGTACTGGGGGTGACGTGCTGGCTCGGGCCCAGGTCTATGCCGAGGAGATCCGGCAGGGCTTTGCCTATCTGGATCGCGTTCTCGCCGAGCTGCCCGCAGGGGCAGTAAGGGCGGATGGGGGCCGGCTCCCCGGTGTACGGAGCTTGCTCCGTCCCGAGACGCTTCCTTCGCCGCCAGTAGGCGGGGTAGGGGATCGTCCTCAAGAGGGAGAACTCCGCGAGGCCTATAGCCGGGTGGAGGCTGGGCGGGGGGAACTCTTCTACTGGGTGCGGCTACGGGGGAATCGGGTAGAACAGGTCAAGATCGTCGATCCCAGCTTCAAGAACTGGCGGGCCCTCGAGCTCGCGGTGCGGGGGATGGGCTTGCCCGACTTTCCCCTCATCAACAAGTCCTTCGACCTCTCCTACGCGGGGTGCGACCTATGAACCCCTTCTGGCAGACCTTGCGTACCGGCCTCCTGACCCGAAGCTTGGAGAAGATCTTCCGCCTGCCCGCCTGGGCCCCCGGCTGGCCTGTGCTGCGGCCTGGGGGGCTTTCCCGGGCGGTGAGGCAGGAACTCCTGGGGCTTTGCCCCAGCGGCGCCTTCGCCGAGGAAGGAGATGAGTTTCGGCTGGATCTGGCGAAGTGCGTCCTCTGCGGGCGCTGTTTCCGGGCCTATCCGCAGGCGATGGGGGAGTTGCGCACCCTGGAGGTGGCGGTGACCCGGCGGGAGGACCTCGTGCAGCGGGTAGACCTGGCTACAGCGAGCTTCGTGGACCCAGGCCCCCCACCCCCCACCCGCGCCGAACTCCACCTGCCTACCCTGGCCTTCCGCGAGGTCTCCGCGGGCAGCACCGGCTTGGACGATACTGAGGTAGCTCTGGCCGGCAACCCCTTCCACGACATGAGCCGCTTCGGCTTCAGCGTGGTGGCCTCGCCCCGTCACGCCGACGCCCTCTTGGTGACCGGACCGGTGAGCCAGAACATGCGGGAGGCCCTCCTGCGCACCTATGAGGCCACCCCGGAGCCCAAGGGGGTGGTGGCGGTGGGCAACGAGGCCATCGGCGGCGAGGTCTTCGCGGAGAGCCCGGAGGTGGTAGGAGGAGTGGACAAGGTGTTGCTGGTGGACGTCTATGTGCCGGGTAGCCCGGCCCGGCCAGCCTCCATCCTGCATGGCCTCTTGCTGCTTAGCGGCCGGGCCCGGCAGGTGCTGGTTGGGGGGCGCGTGGCGCAGGAGGACGACCCGGAGCACGCTCCGTACACCGGGAGGACAGCACCCGGTGAAGCGGGGGTGAGGGAAGATGGCTGAACGGTGGTCAGCAAAAACCATGACAGCGGCACCCACCGACGCCGAACGACTACTGGAGCTGCTGCTCGAGCCCTGCTGCCCCATCTGCACCCTATCCCGCCAGGCCGTGCTGAGCTACCTTGACGAGCAACTGGTGCGCTCCGGTGTATCGGGCCTGCCCAGTCCCCAAGGGGATCGTCTGCCCGGTGTACGGGCTGTTGCCCGTCCCCAAGGGGATCGTCCTCGGCAGGCTTTCCCGATCCCAACAGAGTTGGCCACCGGGGTGCTGTGTAGCCGGCATTGGCGCAAGCTGGTTATGCTCGAGGTTCGGCGCGGGGCCAGAGTGCGGCTGAGTGAGGCGCTGCTGGGCGAACTTCTGGAGGGCGCCGACGCCCCGCGGCCCTGCCCGGCGTGTGAGGTGCAGCAGGCCGCTGCCAGGCACTACCTGGGGATGCTAAGCCGGCTACCCACCGAAACACTCGAGCTGGCCTTGCGACAGGGCGAGGGCTTCGTCTGTCTCAGGCATCTCGCGGCGCTACCCACAGGCCCCCTCAAGGGTTGGCTGCTCGAGCGCGTACACACCCTCACACTCGACCTACCTCGCTTTCAGCAGCGCTATGCTCGCCACCACGGTACTTACGCAGGTGAGCATGCCGCCGGGGACATGTCTGCGAGTCCCAAGGAGGATCCGCAGGCGGCCCTGGCAGCCCTGGCGGCCCTGGAGGGAGAGGGTTGGCTAGCTTAGAGCGGCCTCGCGGCGGATGCTGTAGATTCGGCTCATCCCTCGTTCGCTGGTCACCCCGTAGAGTGCGTCACAGGCCTCCATGGTGCGCTTTTGGTGGGTGACGAGGACGAATTGGGTCTCCCCCTTGAAGCGCTGCAGGAACTCGGTGAAGCGCAGGATATTGGCCTCGTCGAGGGGGGCATCTACCTCATCCAACACCGCCACCGGCAATCCCCTCCCCTCTTCAGAGGCTTCCGATAGGGCGAAAAGAAAGGCCAAAGCCCCCATGGTGCGCTCGCCCATAGAGAGCAGGTTTAGGTCCACCGTGCGCTTTCCTGCAGGCCGCAGCACCAGGCGCAGTCCGCGGTAAGGAAGTAGCTCCAGCCGAGCTTCTGCTCCCAGCAAAGCTTCGGCGTACTCGGCAAACTTGTTCCGGAAACGCCCGTAAGCCGCCTCGAGCCTTCCCTGGTACTCCCGCTCGACCGCTTTGAGCTCGGCCTCGAGCCTGCCCGCTACCTCCTCGGCCTCACGCAAAGCGGTCTGCAAGGCCTCGGCGCGATCCGCGAGGTCCCGCTGCTCGGCCTCGGCCAGGTGGTTGACCGCCCCCAGCGCCGCAAGGGCGGCCTCGGCCTCGGAGAGCTGGCGGGCCAAGGTGCGGGGGCTACCTTTGGGCAGCTCTCCCCCTACCGGAGGAAGCTCGGACCGCTCGGCCTGGAGGGCTTCCAGGGCGGCCTCGCGGCGGGCTTGGGTGATACGGGATTGCTCGAGCTCGGCCAAGAGCGCGTTGGTGCGGGCGAGCAGCCGGGACTCCTCATCGGCCAAGCTGCGGGTGGTCTGGCGGGCCTCGCGCAGGCGGGCCTCCAGCGCGGCGAGTCCCAGTTCCCCTTCTTTTGCGGCCAGTTCGGCTTCCTGAAGGGCGAGTTGAGCCATCCGGGCTTCGATCTGCTCACGCTCGAGGTCCAAGGAGGCTATCCGTTGCGCGGCTTCGCGGATTCGGGATTGCGCTTCCTGGTAGCGGGCCAGCTCCTCGCGGTAGTGCCGCCAGGCCATCTGGACTTCGCGGGCCTCCTGCAACCCCTGGCGCAGCGCCTCGCGCTCGCGGAGGAGGGCCTCCAGCCGGTCGCGGTTGGGCGGTTCTACCGGCTCGGGGGCTTCGGGGGCCGCGACCTTGGGCAGCCGTTCGAGGTTGGCGCCGAGCGAGCGCAGCTCGGCCTGAAGGGTCTGTTCCCGTTGCCGGAGCATGGGGAGGTCGAGCCGTTTCAAGTCCTCGCGGAGGCGCCGGGTTTGCCGGGCCAGCTGGGCCAGCTCGGCCTCGAGCCGCTCGGCCTCCGCCCCTCCCTCGCGCACCCGGCGCCGCAGGGCCAGCATCTGCCCGCCTTTTTGCAGCTTCCCGCCGGTGAGGGCCCCGCTGGGCTCGAGGAGTTCGCCCTCCAGGGTGACCATGCGCGGCGCGTCGGGGTGGCGTTTGGCGAGGGAAAGGGCGGCCTCGAGCGAGCTCAGGATCAGCGTCTCGCCGAACAGGGCGGGACCGACCTGGGGGTAGCCGCGCACTCCCACCAGCTCGCGCGCCAGGCCGAGCACTCCCGGCTCTTGGTCCCAGCCGCGGCGGGGCTTCGGGGCAGGCGGGAGCAGGGTCAGGGGCAAAAAGGTGGCCCGCCCCCCCTTCTGCTTGAGCATCTCGATGGCCTCTTGGGCGGCGTGATCGTCCGCCGTAAGCACCCACTGTAGCCTGGCCCCCAGCGCCACCTCGGCCGCACCCTCCAGCCCCGGGGGGACCTCGAGGAGGTCCGCCACTACCCCCAGGATGCCCTGGAGCCGGGCTTCTTTGACCCGCCGCGGACCCTCACCGAGGTCGGCGCCGGAGCGCAGCAGGGCCTCGAGCCGCTCCACCTCGGCCCTGAGGGCCCGGGCCTCGGCGGTCAACCTTCCCTCCTGGCCCACCAGCCGGTCCAGCTCGGCGCGCAGGGCTTTCTCCCGCGCTTCGGCCTGCTGGCGTTGCTGGGTCGCTTGGGCCAGGTCTTGGGAAAGCTGCTGGACGGTGGCCTCGAGCCGAAGCCGCTCGGCCTGGGCCTGGAGGAAAGCCTGTCGCTGGGCGTCATAGGTAGCTTGGGCCTTCAGGTAAGCCTCGTAGCGGGTTTGGGCCAAGCGCAGGGCAGCTTCGGCCTCTTGCCACTCAACCTCGACGGCCCGCAACCGCTCGGCCCCGGCCAGGCGCTCCTGAAGGCTCTCCTCGGGAATCGGGGGCGAGGCAGGCAGCGGCAAGGCCTCGAGCCGGGCCAGCTCGGCCTCGAGCCGGCTTTTCTCCCGCTCGAGCCGAGCCAAGAGGTCGGCCTGGTGGTTGCGCTCTTGGCGCAACAGCTTCCGCTCTCCGTTTAGGCTCTCGGCCTGGCGCACGGCGCGGGCGTGGTCCGCCTGGAGGGTCTCGAGAAGGGCTTGAAGCTGGGTTTTCCGCGCCTGCAACTGCGCCAGATGCTCCGTAAGGGTGCGCCGTTCGGCCTCGAGCCGGGCGATACGCTCCTCGGCCTGGTGGGCTTCCATGCGGGCTTCCTCGGCCTTGGCCTCGAGCAGGGCGTGGCGCAACAGGAGGATCTGCGCGCTCAGGGCCCGGGCTTGACGGGCGGCCTCGGCTTGGGTGGCTTTTTCCGACAGCGCGCCCTGCAAACGGGCATGCTCGGCTCGCAGGGTCTGCATCTCCTGCACCGCCAACTCGAGCCGCTCATGTGCGGCCTTGGCAGCCAGGGTCACCGCCTTGAGGCCGGCGGCCTCCTCGAGGTAACCCAGGAGCACCTCCGGGCCGGACTGGAGGATGGCCCCAACCTCGCCCTGCCCGATCACCGCGTAGCCGCCCCGCCCCAGCCCGGCTCCCGCCAAGGCCCGCTCCACCGCCCGTAAGGTGGAAGGTTTGTTTCCCAGCCGTACCTCGGCCTCTCCATCGCGATCCAAACGGCGGCTTACGCTAAGCCGCTCGGAGCCGCGGGAAAGCTCGAGGACTACTTCGGCAAAGGGCATGGGGGCTCGGGCCTCCGAGCCGTGAAACAAAAGCGCTTGGGGCTCTTCGCTTCGCAGCTCACGGGCTCGAGCCCCCACCACCCAGCGTAAACCCTCCAGGATATTGCTCTTGCCCGACCCGTTGGGGCCGACGATTCCGGTTACCCCGGGGCCGAACTCGAGCACCGTGCGTTCGCCAAAGGATTTGAATCCTTGCAGGATAAGGCGGTCAATCTTCATTGAAGCAACACCGGTCGGTATGTCGGCCGCGCTATGGCCTACGGATGGGCTCGAGAAGCGACAGATGTCCGAGGGAGTCTATCTCCTTGCCCGCGAGCAGGAAGCGCACCCCCTGCACGTCGGGGAAGTCGAGCAGGGTGTAGGCGATGCCGTATACCAGCATCACCTCACCGGTGGTACCCAACCCCAATCGGCCATAGGCCGCTGGGAGGTCCACGTAGGCCAGATTGTCCCGCAGAAAGACGGTGGGAACCGGTAATCCCGGGGGTACCACTGGGTTCGCTCCTTGGACCTGCGGCCCCTTGAGCAGCTCCGCCAGGGCCCGGTTGTGCGCTTCTTCGTCGGTTTCCATCTCCACCATGCGGGTCTCGACGAGGAATTTTTCTCCGCGGGGGTCGGCGAAGTACAGGTGTAGGGCCTTGGGGCCGGGCTTGGCCTTTTGCGCCTCCGAGGGAAGGTTGACCGCATTGTTGACGACGGTATTGCTGCTGGCCCAGAAAGCCCATAACCCCACCGCCAAGGCCAGGACCCCCAACAGGTTCCACAGGCTTAGCGCGCGGCGGATCACGGATTGCCTCCCGGTTTGGGTTGGGAGCTAGGCGGGGGGTTGCTCCCGGGAGCGCTATTGGTCGGCTGGAGGCGGCCTAGGTATTTGAGGGTCGCGTTCGCCATCGCTTGGGCTAGTTGCTGCCGACCCTGGGGGGTGGAAACGTTGTCGAAACCAAACTCGGCCAACACCGCAGCCCCGCCGCTTTGCGAGAGCACCAGGTAGTCCCCTTCCCCTTGGGCGCTCACCACTCCCACGGCGGAGATCTCTTCGCTCAGCCGCCTGAGCAGATCCGCGCTCGAGCCCTCCGGGGAGACGTAGCCAAGGAGCAACCCCTTGCGCGGCTCGGGGGTACTGGGGAGGAGCTGGCGGCCTTTGCTGAGGAAGAGCAGCTTCCCCTGATTGGGGTTGGTATAGAGGTTCACCCGGTCACCCGGGGCCACGTGCAAGCTCAGCAGCACCTGGGCAAAAGCCCCGGCGTTGGCCCGGTTTTGCAGCGAGAGCGTCTGGTCCCCCTCCCGGGTCAGGCTCACCCGAAGGCCGCTGGAGGTCAGCAGGGCACGCAGGGTCTGGGCTAGGTTGAGGGTCAGGTCTTTCTCGCGAATCCCCGACTGGATAAAGCCTGAGTCCGTCCCGCCGTGGCCGGGGTCGATGACCACCAGGGGAACCCTCGAGCTCTTGGGGTTGCCCCGCTCCACCACCACCTGGCGGGGCAGGAAGTAAAGCCGCGCAGGTCCGCTGCCGGGAAGCCCGACCTCGAGGCCGTAGACCGCTGGGGCAGTCGTCACCCCTTCGGCTCCCCCCCCTGTCACCCCTACCAGCCCTACCCGGTCATCGCCTAAGAGCCGCGCCGGTACGTCGCGGTCGAGCTGCAAGGTGATTCGCTCCACCCCTTCGGACTGGGTCACTACAGCGCCGAGGAGGCGGGCCGGTTTGAGCCCTACCGCCACTCCGTCGTCTCGAACTTCATAGGATAGGTCAAGGAGGCGGGCCAATCGGGGTAGCGGCACCCAGATCCCCCCCGAGCGCTGCCAGGCCCCTTCGCCCGCAACGGCCTGGGCTCCGCTGGGGTAGACGGTAAAACTCGCCACCCGACTGCCGACGCTCAAGCTGAGGCGCCCCCCCTCTTCCAGGTAGCCCAGCCCTAGGGCCTTGGCGAGCTGGGGAGCGGAGGCGTAAGGCACACCCGCGTCCGCGGGGTAAGCCACGTAACTTTGGAGGCTGCCCAGCATTAGCGGGCGCGTTTGCAGCGGCACCGGGGTCTGCGCCAGCCCAACGGCCAGACCCACCAACGCCCCCATCAGCCCCCATCTGGGAATACGCATTCGCATCGTTTGGTATCCTACGGCAGGTTTGGGTGAGGCTGTCAAACCGCCTTACCCATCTTCTAGAGCCCGCCGTACGGCTTGCTTTTTGTCCTCGGCTTTTTTCTGGTACGCCCGCTTACCCCGAGCTAGGCCCAGCAAGAGCTTAGCGTAGCCTCGGTCGTTGAAGTAGATTTTGAGGGGGACCAGGGTGAGCCCTTTTTGCTCCACCCTCGAGCGCAGCTTATCGAGTTCGTGGCGGTGCAGGAGCAGCTTGCGCAGCCGCCGCGGGTCGTGGTTGGTGTAAGAGCCCTTTTCGTAAGGGGCGATGTAGAGGTTCTCCAAGAAGAGTTCCCCCCCCACGAACCGGGCAAAGCTGCCGGTGAAGTCTACCTGCCCGGCCCGCAACGATTTGACCTCGGTCCCCTGCAGGGACAGGCCAGCCTCGTAGGTCTCGAGGATTTCGTAATCATGCCGCGCGCGGCGGTTTTCCATGAAAGCCATAGCAGCGTCCGAACCCGGTTTCGGTCCGGCGTCGCCCATTGTAAGGCAAGCGTACGCGGATAAGTGATTTATTTCACGATACAAATAGCTCGTGACAAATATATCCACCTTCTTGAGCTTTGGCCGGCGAGGCTTAGACTAAGCCTCATGCGCCGTACGCACTACTGTGGCCAAGTCGACGAACAGCTGGTAGGACAAAACGTAACCCTGGAGGGCTGGGTGAATCGGCGACGCGATCTGGGAGGGCTGATCTTCATCGACCTGCGCGACCGCGAGGGCCTGGTTCAGGTGGTGGTGAGCCCGGATAGCCCAGCCTTCGCCGAGGCCGACCGGGTGCGAAACGAGTGGGTGGTGCGTGTACAGGGGGCAGTGCGAGAGCGGCCCGTAGAACAGATCAATCCCAAGCTCCACTCCGGCAAGGTGGAGGTAGTAGCCACATCCCTGGAGGTGCTCTCCGAGGCCCGCACCCTCCCCTTCCAGGTGGACGCCGGCTGGCGCGGGGAAGAAGAACAATACGTAAACGAGGAGGTGCGGCTTAGGAACCGGGTGGTAGATCTGCGGCGCAAGCGCCTGCACCAGAATCTACGGCTGCGCCACCGGGTGATCACGGCCATCTACCGCTTTCTCGACCAGGCCGGCTTCACCAACGTGGAGACCCCTTACCTGACCCGCAGCACGCCCGAAGGAGCCCGCGACTTTTTGGTGCCTTCGCGGCTGGCCCCCGGCCACTTCTACGCCTTGCCGCAATCTCCCCAGCTTTTCAAGCAGATGCTGATGGTGGCGGGGTACGACCGGTACTTCCAGATCGCCCGTTGCTTCCGCGACGAAGATTTGCGCGCCGACCGCCAACCGGACTTCACCCAGCTGGATATGGAGATGTCCTTTGTGGAGCAGGAAGACATCCTCACGCTCAACGAACAGCTCGCCGCTTACGTGGTGAAGGAAGCGCTGGGGGTCGAACTCCCCCTCCCCTTCCCCCGCCTCACCTACCGGCAGGCGATGGATACCTACGGCTCGGACAAGCCCGAGGTGCGCTTCGGCCTCGAGCTCCAGGAGGTGACTGGGCTGTTTGCAGGGGGCGAGTTCCGCGCTTTCGCCGGGGTCGAGACGGTGAAGTGCCTGGTGGCCCCAACCCTGCTTTCCCGCCGGGAGATCGAAGCGCTGGAAGCGGTCGCCAAGTCCAAGGGGGCCGCCGGGCTGGCCTGGGCCAGGTTCGAGGGGGGTGGACTCAGCGGGGGTATCGCCAAATTCATCCCCGCCGCCCTGCTCGAGCAGGTCCGGGTGGCAGAGGGCCAGACCCTGCTCTTCGTGGCCGGCCCCTGGCGCAAGGCGGTGGAGGGCCTGGGGGCCGTGCGGCTGGAGTTGGGCCGGAGGCTAGGCCTGATCAGGCCGGGGTACCGCTTTTTGTGGGTGGTGGACTTTCCCCTGTTGGAATGGGACGAAGAGGGGGGGCGCTGGACCTATATGCACCACCCCTTCACCAGCCCTAATCTGGACGATCTGCCGTTATTGGAAAGCGACCCCGGTAAGGTGCGGGCCTATGCCTACGACCTGGTGTTCAACGGCCTCGAGGTCGGGGGTGGCTCGATCCGCATCCACCGCCGCGATCTGCAGGAACGGATGTTTGCGCTTTTGGGCATCAGCCCGGCGGAAGCCCAGGAGAAGTTCGGGTTTTTGCTCGAGGCCCTTTCCTACGGAGCCCCGCCGCACGGCGGGATCGCCTGGGGGCTGGACCGTTTCATCGCTACCCTGGCGGGGGAGGAATCCATCCGCGAAGTGATCGCCTTCCCTAAAAACAAGGAAGGCCGCGAAACCCTCACCGGAGCTCCCAGCCGGGTCAGTGCGGCACAGCTCACCGAGTTGGGCATCGCGCTCGGACACACGGAGTAGGCTTAAGCTATGTTCTCACTTCGCCTTGAGTTGCACAGCGGCGGGCATTTGGCCGCTAAAGCGTTCGGCATCGGGCGTCTTGCCTCCCGTACCCGGCAGGTCGGCCATGGCCAATAGCCAGCTCCCCTACCTACTGGTGGACGCCTTCACCGATACCCCCGGCGGGGGTAACCGGGTGGCCCTGGTACTGGACGCCCGGGGGATGTCCTCGGGCGAGATGCACCGGATCGCCCAGCGCTTGGCTTACCCGCAGGCGGCCTTCGTCACCGACTGGTTGGGCGGGAGCTACTCGGTGCGGTTCTTCACCCCCAGCGGGGAGGTGGAGTTCGCCGGACACGCCGCGATCGCCCTGGCCCTGACCCTGGCGCGCCAGGGAATGCTCGCGCAGGGGGAAACCCGGCTCTTTCTGCGCACCCCTATGGAGACCCTACCCGTAGAGCTCGAGTACGAGGCTGGGACCCCGATCAAGGCCGTCCTGCGCGGACCTTCGCCGCGCTTTCGTGACCCGCCGCAGTGGAAAGACATCCGGGAGGTGATGGAGGTGCTGGGGGTGGGCGACCGTTACCTGCACCGGGGGTTGCCCTACGGGGTGGCCTTTACCGGGCTGTGGTCGCTTTTTTTACCCTTTGTGGCCCCGGGGTTGGTGGACGAGGTAGAACCGGAGATGGAGCGGCTGGGAGAGCTCTGCGCCCGGCTCGAGGTCGCCACCCTCCACGCCTATGCCCCCTTGGGGCCGCGCACCTTTTACGCCCGCGATTTCGCCCCCCTGTTGGGCATCCCCGAGGACCCCGTGACCGGATCAGCCAACGCCGCGTTGGGAGCGCTGCTGGCCCGGGCCGGGGTGGTTCCCCGGCGAGAGGAGGCGGTGGACCTGACGGTGCTCCAGGGGCATCGCCTGGGAATGCCGGGGACGGTGGAGGTGCGGGTGGAGTTCAGCCCCGGGGGGGAACCCTACCGGGTGTTCATCGGGGGGAAGGCCGTCCAGGTCGAAAGTGGACGGCTCGAGCTGTGAGGCCGGCCCTCGGCTGACGAGCAGGGCATACAATAGCAGGGTGACGGGATTGGTACTGATCGACGTGGACGGAACCCTGTACGGGGCAGACGGAGTCCCCGACTGCGCCTGGAGCGCCGCCGAGCTGGCCCGGGCGGCAGGGATTCGCCTGGCGGTCTGCACCGGGCGACCGGGGCGAGGGTTCGCCCTCGAGTACGCCCGGCGGCTAGAACCCCGGGGTTGGCATATCTTCGAATCGGGGGCGGTGGTGATGGGGAGCAGCGGCCCGGAGCGGGTCTGCGCCCTACCTCAGGGGGCGTATCAACACCTGCTCGAGCTCTCCCGCCGCCACGGCCTTCCCTTCGAGGTCTACACCGCCGAAGGGGGTTTCTACCGCGAGAGCGCGCATCCCGACCTGCTGGCCCACGAGCAGATGCTGGGTTTCCCTGCCGAGGTGCGAGATCTGGAGGGGGTGCCTGGCCCCATCGTCCGCGTGCAGTACGTGGTGAAGTTGGATGGGGGTTGGGAGGCCCTGCGCCCTAGGGTACAAGAAGTCGCCGGGGTAGAGCTGCACGAAGCCACCAGCCCGGGGATGCCCGGGGTGGGCTTCGCCTCGGTGACGGCGCAGGGGGTCTCTAAGGTCTCGGCGGCGCGCTGGGTGGCCGAGCGGTACGGGCTCACCCTGGAGCACGCTGCCATGATCGGGGACGGCGAGAACGACCTCGAGCTGATCCGCTCGGCGGGGTTGGGCATCGCCATGGGCAACGCCCCGGCTTCGGTCAAGGCGGTGGCGCGCTACGTGGTGCCCCGGGTCGAGGAATGCGGCCTGGCCGAAGCCTTGCAGCGGGTGATGAGCGAGAACCGCGCGGGGGCCTCCTCGTTGCGGCGGGGAAGGGATTAAAGGAGGATCGCTTGATCCAGCTCGTCGCGCTCGACCTCGACGGAACCTTCTACGCCGGGCCCCGGCTAGGGGTCCCGGAGAGCGCCTGGGCCGCGATCGAACGCGGCAAACGGGAAGGGCTCCGCTTCGCGGTCTGCACCGGGCGCCCTCAAGGCGGCTACGGGCTAGCGTGGGCTAGGCGGATGGAACCGGAAGGAGCCCACATCTTCAACGACGGGGCCTCGATCTGCGACGCCCTGGGGCGAGCTTTACACTACGAGCCCTTGCCCAATTTCGCCCAGATCGTTGAGCTAGCCCGCAAGCACCGGATCGCTTTCGACGTGTTGACCGAGACCGGAGGGCGCTACTGCCAGGCCGATCTGGTGCCGCCGGGGATCGAGGAGCATGTGGCGGTGGTGGGGGTCCCGGCGCAGCTAGCGGTGCTCGAAGGGCTGCGCGAAACCGTGGTGCGGAGTTGGTGGGTGACCACCGACCCCACCGATTGGGAAGTGGCCAAGCCGGACCTCGAGGCCGTTGCGGGGATCGACATCGCCGAGTACCTCTCTCCTCGGGAGGCCATCGTAGGCATCATCCGCAAAGGGGTCTCCAAAGCCACCGGGCTGGAGTGGCTGGCCCGCTACTACGGGCTGGATCGCCGCGAGATCGCCATGATCGGCGACTCCGATAACGACGTGACGGCGCTGCGCTACGCCGGGCTGGGGATCGCTATGGGCAACGCCGTCGGGGCGGTCAAGGCGGTCTCCGACCACGTCGTAGGGCACGTCCGCGAGAGCGGCTTTGCCGAGGCCATCGAATACATCCTGGAGCACAACTATGCCGCTCGCTGAGGAGATGCAGCAGCTTATCGCTGGCTTTCCCGGGGAGGTAGGGGTGGTGCTGGAAAACTTGGCCAGCGGGGAGCGCTTCGCCCACCAGGAAGCCCGCCCCTTCCCGGCCGCCAGCACCATCAAGCTACCGATGCTGTGCTATGCACTTTCGACCGGAGTCGACCTTGAGCAAAAAATCCCCATCCGACCCGAAACCGTAGCGCTCGGCTCGGGCATCCTCAAGGACCTCTCGCCGGGCCTGGCGTTGCCCTTGCGCGACCTCCTGACGCTGATGATCGTACTGAGCGACAACACCGCCACCAATGTGGTGCTGGACTTCTTCGGACATAAAGCGCCCTTCAACGCCTATTACCGGGCTCGAGGCTGGCTCGAGACCTACACCGCCGGCCTGCTTTCGCTGCCCCAGGACCGGCCCGACCCGAAGCGCGAACAAGGGGACTTCAGCCGGACCAGCGCCCGCGACCAGGCGGCCATCTTGAAGTCGCTGTGGCGGGGGGAGTTACCCCGGGCCCAGACCGCCCTCGATATCCTCTCCAAGCAGCAGCTCACCGGCTTTCTGCGCTACCTCCCGGCGGACCTGGATGATCTTGAAGAGGGGACCACCCCGCTCAAGCTCTACTCGAAGTCCGGCGAGATCCGCTGCTGCCGCCACGACGCGGGGATCCTGGCCAAGGGAGACCAGGCGGTGGTGATCGCCGTCCTCACCGAGAGCGAAGCCGATCCCCGCTTCCATCCCGACCACCCAGCCGTCTTGCTGATCGGGCGGATCGCCGAAATCGCCTACCGCACCTGGCTGACCTGAGCGCCTCACAAAAGCCCCTGGCGCAAAGCCTTGATCGCGGCCTGGGTGCGGTCGGAGGCGGAGAGCTTGGCCAGCAGGTCCTCGATATAGGTCTTGACCGTGCTCAGGCTGAGGCCGAGGGCCTGGGCGATCTCCTTGTTGGAAAGCCCATCGGCGATCAGGCGCAGGACCTCCAGCTCACGTGGCGAGAGCTGGGCCTGGCCCTCGCTGGGCACGCTGAGCTGGCCCAGCACGATGTGGGCGATCTGCGGGTCGAGGTAAGTGGAGCCTATCGCCGCGGCCCGGATGGCCAGCAGGAGCGAGGCCGGGTCGGTGGACTTGAGGCAGTAGGCATCGGCCCCCGCGGTCATCGCGGCCAACACCTCGGCCTCGAGCTGGTGCACGGTGAGCACCACCACCCGCACCCCGAAGCGCTCCTTGACCCGCCGGGTGGCCTCGATGCCGTCCATGCCGGGCAGGCCGATGTCCATCAGGACCACGTCGGCTGGGGTACGCTCGAGCTGTTCGATGGCCTCCTCGGCGCTTCTGGCCTCGCCCACCACCTTCAGGTCCGGCTCGCGCCCCACCGCGACCCGTAGGCCGTCGCGGGTAAAGGCGTGATCTTCAACGATAAACACTCGGGTCATGGCTACTTCGCTTGAAGGGCTTCCTCGAAGGGGACCAGAAGGGGAAGCTCCACCCGGAAGAGGCTACCCCCGCCGGGGCGCTCGAGGTAGCGGATGCTCCCGCCGTGGGACTGGGCGATCTGGCGGGCCAGGTACAGCCCCAGCCCCTTGCCCCCGCCGGCGCGGTGGCTGGAAAAGCGGGTGAAGAGCCGCTCGCGGGCCTCCGGGGGGATGCCCGGACCCCGGTCGGCCACCTCCAGCCGGGCTACTCCTCCCGCCTCCTCCAGCCGCACCTCGACCTCGCTCTCCGGCGGGGCGAACTTGGCCGCGTTGTCCAGCAGGTTTTGCAACAGCCGGCGCAGGTCGCCTTCCCGGCCCGGGACCTCCAGGCGTTCTGGCGCCGATACCCGGATCTCCAGGCGCCGCTCGCGCCACAACCCCTCTAGCCGCTCCACGCCCTCGCGCACCAGCCGAGCCAGATCCACCGGGCGCTTGGGGGGTAGGGCTTCCCCGCTTTCCAGCTGGGCCAGCAAAAGAAGTTCCTCGGCCAACTCGAGCAGGTCCTGGTTGGCCTCGAGGCCGTTGCGCAGGCTTTTCTTGAACTCCTCCGCAAGCTCCCCGTAAGCGCCCTCCAGGGCCAATCGCAAATTCATGGCGTTGGCCATGAGGGGGGTGCGCAGGTCGTGGGAGAAGGCGTAGATGAGGTCGCGGATCACCGCGTTGCGCTGGGCCAGCTTCTCCTGCTGCTCCTGCAGCCGGGCGAAGAGCCGGGCCTTGCCCCAGAGGGCCTGCAAGGGCGGCAGAAGCTCCTGGAGGAAAGCCGCCGCGCCCTCGTGGCGGGGGTGCTCAAAGAGCAGGAGCAGGTCGGGCTGGAGGTGCCCCAGGAGAAAGCTCCTCCCCGAGAGCAACACCTGGCGCACCGGCTGCGGGCTCGAGGCCGGGGCCTCCTGGGGGGCTTCCCAGCCCTTGGGCGTGGCGTAGAGCCGCTCCCCCCAGCGCCCGCCCCGCAGGGTTAGGACCGCGGCGGCGTCGGCCTCGAAGAGGTTCTTGAGCACCCGCGCGGCCCGCTCTAAGAGCTCGGGCGGGGTGAGGGGTCCGGAGAGGTCCTCCACCAGCTGGCGCAGTTGCCGCTCCCGCCGGGCGCGGCGCTCCTCCGCCCGGGCCAGGGCCAGGCGGCTGGAAGACTCCCCGGCCTTGAGCGAGAGCAGCGCCACCAGCAAAAAGGAGAGCGCCGAGAACAGCCGGTTGAGCACGGCGACGCCCTCGAGGCTTCCCGCGGCCTTGGCGTTGAGCAGGCCGGCGAGGAGGTTGGCCGCCAGCGCCAGCAGGGTCATGCCCAGGGTCAGGCGGCGAGAGAGGGCCAGCCCGGTGAGGGCGATGGGCACGTTGTAGAGGATGGCCACCACCAGGGCCTGCGGGGTCAGCACGTCGGCCAGGAACACCCCGCCGATCAAGAGGGCGCTCAACAGCGCCAGGGCGCGCATCGTAACCAGTATAGCCCCCGGCCTCATCCGATCACCACCAGCACGCCCAAAGCCCCCCCGCCGAGCAGGGAGGCCACCCGGCCCGCCCACCCCCAGCGCAGGCCCCGCCGGGGCATCCCCAGGACCACCAAGCCCTGCCGCCGGGCCTCGCGCAAGAAGGCCTGGCTCGAGTACAGCCCGCCCTGGGCCGCCACCCCGGCCCTGCGGGCCCCCTCGAGCGGGCCCTCCAGCGACTGCCAGGCCCGCTCCCGGGCCGCCCGCCACAGGCTTGGGGAGAAGTAGGGGCCCTCCAGGTACCCCGCTTCGGGCGGCCCCTCGACCCAGGCCAAGGTCAGCGGTAGGCCCTGCTGCCGCGCCAGCCAGATCCCCTCCTGCGCCGCCCGGAGGCTGAGGGGCGGGCCCAACCGGACCAGCACCCCTCGGGCCTCCTGAAAGTCTGCGCCCGGGGCGAGGAGCAACGCGGGCCGTTGCAGGCGAGATACCCGCGCCCAGGCCGCGAGGCTCCCCCCGGGCAGCAGGGCGATTCCCCGCGCCCGCAGGGCGGGCTCGAGGCGGGGCTCAGGGGGAAGGGCCAGCGCCATAGCCAAGGTCTCTGCTCATCCTGCGCGGCTACCGGGGTGTGGCCCAGCGGTCAAACGGCCCCGCGGGGTCGGTCACCTGACCGATCCCGGTCGCCAAACGGCGGCTGCCTCATGAGGAAGAGGGGGTCTAGGCTGGGCGCTGGAGGTGTGAGGTGTCGCCGATAGAGTACGCCGTGGTGGGCTTCATCGCCCTGGCGCTCATGGTCTACTTGGTTTACGTGATCGTTTCCCCCAAGAGGTTCTGACATGTCCCTGCCCAAAGCTCAGCGGCCGCGCAACCTGGCGCGCGCAAAAGGCCTGTTTGACCCCGAGCTGTCTCGCCAGGCCCTGGTGGAGGCCTTCCGCAAGCTGGACCCGCGGCGGATAGTAAACAACCCGGTGATGTTCGTGGTGGAAGTAGGGACGGCGCTGGTGCTGTACTTCACCCTGCGCTCGGCCCTCACCCGCTCCCCCGACCTCGGCTACCAGGCCGCGGTGTTCCTCTTGCTCCTCCTCACCCTGCTCTTCGCCAACTTCGCCGAAGGGCTGGCCGAGGCCCGCGGGCGGGCCCAGGCCCAGAGCCTGCGCTCGGCCCGCGCCGACCTCAGGGCCCGGCGGATTACCGAAACCGGGATGGAGGAGGTGGCCAGTACTGCCTTACGGCGCGGGGACCGGGTACGGGTGAAAGAGGGGGAGTTCATCCCCGCCGACGGCGAGGTGGTGGAGGGATTGGCGGTGGTGGACGAGTCGGCCATCACGGGAGAGTCGGCGCCGGTAGTGCGCGAAGCGGGCAGCGACTTCAACGGGGTGACCGCGGGGACCCGGGTGCTCACCGGTGAGATCGTGGTGGAGGTGACCTCCAACCCCGGCGAGAGCTTTCTCGACCGCATGATCGCCCTGGTCGAGGGGGCCAGCCGGCAAAAGACCCCCAACGAGATTGCCCTCACCATCCTGCTGGCCGCGCTCACGGCGGTGTTTCTCATCGTCAGCGCCACGCTGCTTCCCTTCAGCCTCTACGCCGGCCAAGGAGTGGGCCTTACGACCCTGGTCGCCCTCCTGGTCTGCCTGATCCCCACCACCATCGGCGGGCTGCTCTCGGCCATCGGGATTGCCGGGATGGACCGGGCCCTCAGGGCCAACGTGGTGGCCAAATCCGGCAAGGCGGTGGAGGTCGCGGGGGATGTGGACACCCTGCTCTTGGACAAAACCGGCACCATCACCCTGGGCGATCGCCAGGCTACCGAGTTCCACCCGGTGGCCGGGGTCTCCCCGGAGCGGCTGGCCTGGGCGGCCCTGGCGGCCTCGCTCCACGACACCACCCCCGAGGGCAAGAGCATCGTGCGGCTGGCCCGCGAGAGGGGAGCCCGGGTGGAAGAAGCCCTCGCCGCGGGCTCTAAGGGCCTCGAGTTCACCGCCCAAACCCGCATGTCCGGCACCGATCTGCCGGGGGGGGTGCGGCTGCGCAAGGGCTCCCCCGACCGCATGATGGAGCTGGTGGCGCAAGCGGGAAACAAGGTCCCTCCCGACCTCACCCCCTTGGTGGAAGAGGTCGCCCGACAGGGGGCCACCCCGCTGGTGGTGTGCGAGAACGATCAGGCCCTGGGGGTGGTGGCCCTTTCGGATGTGGTCAAGCCGGGGATCCGCGAGCGCTTCGCCCAGCTCCGGCGCATGGGCTTACGCACGGTGATGGTCACCGGCGACAACCCCCTCACCGCCCGGGCCATCGCCGAGGAGGCGGGGGTGGATGAGTTCGTGGCCCAGGCCAAGCCGGAGGACAAGCTCCGGCTCATCCGCGAGGAGCAGGCCAAGGGCCGCTTGGTGGCGATGATGGGCGACGGCACCAACGACGCCCCGGCGCTGGCCCAGGCCGACGTGGGGCTGGCCATGAACTCCGGTACCCAGGCCGCTAAAGAGGCGGCCAACATGATCGACCTGGACTCCGACCCCACCAAGCTATTGGAGGTCGTCGAGATCGGCAAGCAGCTCCTGATCACCCGCGGGGCGCTCACCACCTTCTCCGTGGCCAACGACGTGGCCAAGTTTTTCGCCATCATCCCGGCGCTGTTCGTAACCTCCTACCCCGAGCTGCAAAGCCTCAACGTGATGCACCTGGCCACGCCGCAGAGCGCCATCCTCTCGGCGGTGATCTTCAACGCGATCATTATCCCCCTGCTCATCCCGCTGGCCCTGCGGGGGGTGCGCTACCAGCCGCTGGGAGCCAATGCGCTGTTGCAGCGCAACCTGCTGATCTACGGCCTGGGGGGGCTGGTGGCCCCCTTCATAGGGATCAAGCTGATCGACCTGGCCCTGAAGGCGCTGGGATGGGGGTAGGAGGCGGGATGTTAGACCTAGTGTACGTGTTGCTCAGTGTGCTCTGCTTCGGGTTGTTTGTGCTCTACGTCTACGGCATGGACCGGATTCGCGATTAGGAGGGGTGTGTGTTCGCAGCTATCGAACAAATTGCGCTGGTGCTGCTGGTCATGACCGGGCTGGCCGTGGGGGTGGGGGCCTACTTAGCCCGGGTGTTTACCGCGAAGGGGCACTGGGGGGTGGAGCGGCTAACCTACCGCCTCCTGGGGATTGACCCAGCGGAGGAGATGGATTGGAAACGCTACGCCTTGGCGCTGGTGCTGAGCGACCTGATCATGATGCTCTCAGGCTACGCCCTGCTGCGCCTGCAGGGGCTGCTGCCCCTCAACCCCGCCCACCTGCCCCCGCAAAGCCCCGACCTGGCCTTCAATACCGCCGCCTCCTTCGTCACCAACACCAACTGGCAAAGCTACGCCGGGGAGACCAGCCTCTCCAACTTCAGCCAGATGGCGGTGATCACCTTCCTCATGTTCGTGAGCGCGGCCACCGGCTTTGCCGCCGGGGGGGCCTTCATCCGCGGCCTGAGCCGCACCGGGTTTGGCTGTATCGGGAACTTCTGGGTGGACTTCACCCGGGTGGTTTACCGGGTGATGCTCCCAGCGTGCTTTGTGCTGGCGCTGGTCTACGTGCAACAGGGGGTGCCGCAAACCCTGCAAGCCGACGTAGTAGCGCATACCCTCGAGGGTTCCCCCCGGCGCATCGTCCTGGGGCCGGTGGCCAGCCTCGAGGCCATCAAACACCTGGGCACCAACGGCGGGGGGTTCTTCAACGCCAACGCCGCCCACCCCTACGAAAACCCCACCCCGCTGACCAACGCCCTGCACATCCTGGCCATGCTGCTCATCCCCTCCGCCCTGACCTATACCCTCGGCAGCATGTTGGCTCGCCGGCGGCAGGGCTGGGTTTTCTTCGGCACCTTTTTGGTGATGTTCGTGGGCTTTCTCGCCTTGGTCTATAGCGCCGAGCAGTCGGGTAACCCCCTCTTGGAGCGGGTTGGAGCGGACCAACGCCTCAGCGAGGGCCAAAGCGGGGGGAACCTGGAGGGCAAGGAGGTGCGCTTTGGCATCACCCAAACTAGCCTCTTCATCACCACCACCACCGCCGCCACCACCGGCTCGGTGGACGCCATGCACGACTCCCTCACCCCCCTGGGCGGCCTGGTGCCCCTGGCCCAGATGATGCTCAACGTGGTCTTCGGCGGCAAGGGGGTGGGGCTCATTAACCTGGTGCAGTACGCGATTTTGGCGGTGTTCATCATCGGGCTCATGGTGGGGCGGACCCCGGAGTTCTTGGGGAAAAAGCTCGAGGCCCGCGAGGTCTCCCTCACCGTGCTGGCCTTGCTGGCCCACCCCGCCAGCATCCTGATCTTCACCGCGCTGGCCCTGGTCTGGCCGGGGGCCCTGGCCAGCCTGAACAACCCCGGAGCTCACGGGTTCAGCGAAGTGCTCTACGCCTACACCTCGGGCACGGCCAACAACGGTTCGGCCTTCGCCGGGCTCAACGCCAACACCCCCTTTTACAACACCACTATCGGCTTGGCCATGCTCTTGGGCCGCTTCCTCACCCTCTTGCCGCTGCTGGCGGTGGCTGGCTCGCTGGCCGCCAAACGCTCGGTACCCCAAACGGCGGGGAGCTTCTCCACCGAGACGGGGTTGTTTGGGGGCGTGCTGGTGTTGGTGATCCTGATGGTGGGGGGGCTAACCTTCTTCCCCGCTTTGGCCCTAGGGCCGATCGTGGAGCATTTGCAGATGCTCGCCGGGAAGACCTTTTAGGAGGTGGTGAAATGCAAGCTTCCCTTCGTACGCTGTTGCGGCCTGCGGCAATGCTAACCCTATTGTTCATGCTGCTCACGGGCCTTGCGTATCCCCTGGCCACGGCGCTGGTGGCGAACTTCCTCTTTCCCTACCAGGCTGGGGGCAGCCTCATCCGTCAGGGAGGGCGGGTGGTGGGCTCGAGCCTCCTGGGCCAAGCCTTTACCTCGCCCCGCTACTTCCACCCGCGGCCCAGCGCCACGGCCCCGGAGCCCTACAACGCCGCCCAGAGCGGCGGCAGCAACCTGGGCCCGACCAACGCCAAGCTCGTCCAGGCGGTACAGGAACGGGTGCGGCAGTACCGGCAGGAAAACGGCCTGGCGGAGGGGGTGCCGGTGCCCGTAGACGCGGTCACGGCCTCGGGCTCAGGCCTGGACCCGCACATCTCCCTAGCCAATGCCGAGCTGCAAGCCCCGCGGGTGGCGAAGGCCCGAGGGCTGCCTGTGGAGCGGGTGCGGCAGCTCATCCGTGAGCACACCCAAGGGCGGCAGTTCGGCCTTTTGGGAGAGCCCAGGGTCAACGTGCTGGAGCTCAACCTGGCCCTGGACGGGGTACGCTAGGAGCCGTGGAACCGGCAGCCCCCGACCCAGAGCAGCTGCTCGAGGCCATCCTGAAAAGCGGCCGGGGCCGCCACAAGATCTACGTGGGGGCCGCCGCCGGGGTGGGCAAGACCTACCGGGCCTTGCAGGAGCTGCGCGAGCGCCTGGAGGCCGGGGTGGACGCGGTGGTGGGCTACCTGGAGACCCACGGGCGCCCCGACACCGCCCGCATGGCCGAGGGGTTGCCGGTCTTTCCGCGCAAACAGGTGGAGTACAAGGGGGTGGTCCTGCCGGAGATGGACCTGGAGGGGCTGCTCGCGCGCCGCCCGGCGCTGGTGCTGGTGGACGAGCTGGCCCATACCAACGCCCCCGGCTCCAAGAACGCCAAGCGCTACCAGGACGTGGAGGAACTCTTGCAGGCGGGGATCAGCGTGATCTCCACCATGAACATCCAGCACCTGGAGTCCTTGAACGACCTGGTGGCCCGCCTCACCGGGGTGCGGGTGAAGGAGCGGGTCCCCGACCGGGTGCTCCTGGAGGCCGACGAGGTGATCCTGGTGGACGTGACCCCGGAGGTGCTCCAGGAGCGGCTCCGGGCGGGCAAGATCTACCCCAAGGCCAAGATCGAGCAGGCCCTGGCCAACTTCTTCACCGCGGAGAACCTGGCCGTGCTGCGCGAGCTGGCCCTGCGCAGCGTGGCCGACAAGGTGGAGGAAGACGCCTCGGTGGGGGAGGACTCCCCGGCCCTCAAGGAGCGCATCGCGGTGGCGGTGACCCCCAGCCCCAAAGACGCCCTGCTCATCCGCCGCGGGGCCCGCATGGCCCAGCGGATGCGCGGCGAGCTGCACGTGGTGCACGTGAGAAACCGCCGCCTCTCGCGGGAGGAGGAGCGGGCGCTGGACAGCCACCGCATCATCGCCGAGAGCCTCGAGGGGCGCTTTCATCGCCTCGAGGGCCGCGACGTGGCCCGGGCCCTGGCGGAGTTTGCCAAGGAATACGGCATCACCCAGCTGGTCTTGGGGGAGAACTCCAACCCCACTTGGCGCGACTTCTTCCGCATCTCCATCATCCAGCGGCTGATCTACCTCACCCACGATATCGACATCCATATCATGGACCGGCGCCCCGAGGAATCCTAACGGCAGCCCGGCGACAAAGGGGATGCGATAGACATCCTAAGTTATTTGTCAAGCCTCATTTACAACTCACCTAACACACACAGCCCACGCCGCGCGTGCTAAACGATGCGCCACTGCAACCAGGGCTAGCTTTTTAGGCTTGCCCGAGTCCACAAGGCGGCGATACAAAGCAGCTTGTACGGAGTCGGTACGGGTCGCGGCTGTCGCTGCGAGGTAGTAGCTAGCGCGGAGCATGGGCGGGCCAATGCGGGAGATACGGGCGCTAGCGTCCATCTCTCCAGATTGGTAGATGCGCGGAGTAAGCCCGGTGTAAGCCGCGTACGCCCTCGCCGAGTGGAAGCGCCGCAGATCGCCCGAGTAGGCCAAGAGCTTTAGCGCGAGGGTGGGGCCAATGCCCGGCAGGGTTTGCAGGGCTGAAACCCACGAAGCAGCTAGTGGATATGCCGCAACAATGGCTCGTGCCTCAGCGTACAGGGCAGCGCGTAACGACTGAATCGAATCAGGCACAGACAACGCAAACTCATGCACATGTGGGTGGGCGTAGCGCCAAGCGTGCAAGCGGTTGAGAGAGGCTGTGCGCTGCGTGTTCAGACCCTCGGCAAATCTGACCAGGAGCGAGGCCAGGTACAACGCCTCAGGCAACGGCTCATAAGGTGTGAGATCGGCTCGATATTGAGCCAGAAAGCGGGCGAGTAGGCGAGCGTCCGCCTTATCGGTCTTATTGCGGGTGAGGAGTGATCTAGCGTAAGCCCGAACCTGCAAAGGGTTGACAACGTAAACTGCGAACCCGGCCCGGTGTAAGGCGTAGGCCAAAGGCCGATAGTAGACCCCGGTAGCCTCCATCAGGACAGCCGCATCAGCAGGCAATCGTGAAACTAGCGCAGCTATGCCGTCATACGTGTTTGGAAACTGTAGCAACTCATCTGCTATAGCTACGTCCAAGCGAGAGCGGGAGATGTCAACGCCAACAAACATAAGTAGGGCGCGGGAGCCCTACGGCACTCTTACACGCGACCAAAAAGGCCAACATCCTAAACGCCCATAGGCTAGGCCACGCTATCGCACGACCACGCAGGCCAAGACTCTTGACGACCAAACCCGCGCCCAGCACAGACTAACGCCTGTATCCCCTAGGACGCAACTTGGGTTGATAGGGGCAGGGGCCAGAATAGCGACAGATGCGCCGCCCCTCACGCAGAGCAGCCACCTCAAGGGTATTCAGAGGCTCACGGCAACGAGTACAGCGAACACGGGTATCAGGTTGCAGGGAGCGCCCAGGGCCAGCTAGAGAGCGAATCATCCAGCCTATCCAGAGGATCACCAGCAGGAGCAGGAGCAGGCTCACACGGAGATTCTAACCGCTCACGCAGCAGATCATGCGGTTGTTTGCCCTCACGGTAGGCACTCGCTAGGTCGGAGATGGAGAGATGAGGCATCCCATCCCGAGGCCCCGGAGCATCACGACGGCCCCGGAGCTTGGATGCGTCCCAGGCTAGGCCCATCCGGTCAAAGATGGCCCGCTTTTTCGGGTCTAGCTCACGCTGGAGCCGGACTATAGGCGGCTCAAAAATCGCGTATGTGTCGTAACACGCCGCCGCCATCGGATCGAGGGCCACAACGTCATTACGCGCTACGCCCTCGAAGATGCCCTTGGCCTGACGTTGCATCATGCCGATGGACTCATCCATGATGGACGTGTAGCGCAGAAGTTTCCGCCCGCGCACCCAGGGATACGTAATCACGCGGAGCCAGAACGGAGCCGGACGCGCCCAGAAGACGAAGGCTACCAGATCGCGCACAATCGCATCCACCGAGCCGTAGCGCTGTGTAGCTAGCAGCACGTCCACGCCTGTCTTGCGATGCTGGCTCCAGAACGCGATGACCTCGACCGGGATTAGGTCAAACTGACGCGAGGGAAGCCACATATGGGCCTCGTCAAACAGTAGCAGGCCATCATGGACGTTGAGCAGTTCGTTATAGTCCCGTATCTCCCGGATACTATCAGCCCTCAGAACCGCTTCCCGATGATCCAACTTGGCGCGGAAACGAAGCCAGTAATAGACATTTTCCCTAATAAAGCCGAAATTGGCCCATACGGTACGCCCCCGAGCCAAGGCGTGAAGGCCGCGATGGACGAGCATGTAACTCTTTCCAGAGCCGGGAATGCCGATGTACGCCTCGATCATCTACCCCCCCTGATAAAGGTGATGGCTCGCCAGAGTGCCATGAGCCCGTAAAATCCCGCCCAGGCCGAGCCGAGCGTAAGGGCCTCACTGATCGGCAGTATTTGGTTAGCCGTGTTGAAGGCCCCTATAGCAGTAGAGGCCCAACCAGGCGGGTCGGGGGGCATAGCCGGGAGCAGGCCAACTAGGATACTGAGGAAGCCAGTAACCAGCTTGACCACGCCCGCGATAAGCCAGCCGATGAGCCCTAGGCCCCATTCCAACAACTGATGCAGGAGCCCTAGACCCCAGTTCAAGACGGCAAGGACAAGCCCCCAGACCCAGCCCCAGACCGTTTGAACGATGCCAACGAACCAGCCCGTCAGGGCGGAGAACGTGCCCTGGAACCAATCGAGGATTGAGCGGAGTGCGTTTAGGATTATCTGCATATCTCCCCCCTACTCACATGCTCATTCGCCCGCTGCGCGAGAGTGTACGGTGAGGCCCCGGCCTACGCGCAAGGGTCCGCTTCGCCGCGCCCGCATGTCCAAACCCCGGCTTCCTGCGTGCAGTAAACGTGCGTGATGTGGTGCAGCGTGCGCGCCCTTGCGCTACGGCCACCCCACCGGATAAGGATTGTTGCAGCGGGCGAAAAAATAGCATGTGATTAGCGCTGTACATCCAACCCCCGGCGCACGATGGTAAATCCGAACGTCAGCAAGAGCCCGCCCAGCATGAAGGGGCGTAGTTGCGTTGCGGCTTGCCAGACGGGATTGCCGCAGATGTTGACGGTAGCCGACCACTGACCGATTGTTAGCTGAGGAGCCGGACAGCCCCCGCTATCGCTGGTGGACGGAGTACGGAGCCAGCGCACGACACCAAACGGAAACTTGTCCATAGCTTGCTGCTTGAGTTGCTCTATGGACTCTCGCATAGACTGCATAGCCTGATCCCACGGCGTTTGCTGTAGCTGCGGAGCCTGGAACTGAGGCAATGTGGGATCATTGGGCTTTTGCAGACCCGGCAGGGAAGGAGTGCCCGGAGGCCCCGGCCACGTCAGATCATCCTTAGGTTGCTCATTCGTACACTTCGAGGCTGGATCACGCGGATCCGAGCCGCAGCGTAACTCTTGATCATCCGGAAAGCCGTCCCCGTCGGAATCCGTGCCGGGATCTTTCCCAGGCTTAGAGTTAGGATCATAAGGATCCGTCCCCGCCTGCTTTTCCTCCTGATTCGTGTATCCGTCCCCGTCGTCGTCCCGATTCGGATCAGGATGGGAGTTAGGATCATTGATCCCGTCAGGCCAAGGGCGCTGTTTCTCCATCCAGTCAGGCCAGCCGTCGCCGTCGGTATCCACTGACTTATCGGTATACGGATTATCCGTCCATTGATTCGGATTAGGCACAGGATCGAGGCGCACCCCAGGATAGGGATTAGACGGAGAGCCGGGCGGCGTGTCCTGAATGTAGCGAGCGACAGCCGCTTTGACTCCCTCAGCCGCGTCGGGATGCGACTGCAAAAACTCCGGGAGCGTCTCTGGCGGATGCTTAGGCATCGTTGACTTTTCGACGCGCTCGACTCCATCAGGATAATGCAGCTTAGCGTTGCGTTGCCACTCGTAGCGATAGCCATATTGGGACTTCAGATACTGCTCGCACTGCAACAAGAGTTGCTCCTGAGTCCCGCCGGGGCCGCGAAACGAATGAGTATAGGGCGGATCAGTGGAGCGCACGTAAGGGGTTGCCCCCAGAACAGAACAGCGAACCTCGCCCATTTGCCAATCATAATCAGGAGGGATGTACTGAACTCCGACTATGACGGCTTCCCAGTCATAGAGTAAATGTGACGCCCACGCGTCCAACGACGTCCCAGTTTGCTGCTTGAGGGAC
Organism: Meiothermus sp. Pnk-1; assembly: GCF_003226535.1. Classification (NCBI taxonomy): domain Bacteria; kingdom Thermotogati; phylum Deinococcota; class Deinococci; order Thermales; family Thermaceae; genus Meiothermus; species Meiothermus sp. Pnk-1. Next base: position 68,715 of record NZ_QKOB01000006.1, read on the forward strand.
TCGTAAAAATAGTTAAGGGCTGTATAAATAAGCGTAGATCCTAGGATTATTGCGCCGCCCCAGCGCACATAGCGCCCGAACGTTGCCTGTTTAGCGAACTGATTGTTACTCCACTGCAAAATCTCGTTATACGTCATCCCCTGCACAGTAGTCCTAACAACATCCTGCACAGGAGCCGCGAACGAAAAGGCCCCGGCGACCAGGGCCAGGGCCAAGAATCGCCGGAGCCGCATAGAAGCCCCCCGGATTAGCCCTTGAGGAACTTCTTGGCGTAGCGCCAAGCCGCGCTGAGGCCGATAGTGAGCGCGAGCACGCCCACGCCAGCAGCAGCGATGCCGCCGATGTAGGTCATGACGCCCGTAGCGACCTGCCCAGCATTGAAGCTGGCATCTTCAGCAAACGCCCCAGCTAGCACGAGAGGAGCAGCCAAGGCAACCGAACGACCGACAAACACGCGCAGTTTCTCCATAGAACACCTCCATTGCCCACGGGCGATGCCCGTTAGAGCCTACGTAACACGGAGCGCAGGACCGAGGCCACCAGGCCAGCCCCTAGCCCCCACCAGAAGGCCTCAGCGATAAAGCGCCAGTCACCCGCAGTCATACACGCCTAAACAGATTGCCGCCGTAGCGATACGCGGCTAAAAACGCGTAGGGAGCCGTGACCAACGCGAGAACCTTGAGGAACCAATCGAAAGGCTCCATTAGAAATCCCCCGCGAGAAGTCCCGCAATCATGCCGAGTCCGAAGGCCCAGACCTTGAAGCACTCGATCATGAAGACGGGATCAAGGGTCATTAGGCTTTCTCCTTTACCGGAGCAAGTGGAGCCACAAACCGTGCCACCGTGACGAATTGTCGCGCGCTGTTTTTCTCGCGGAACCCATCCCTGACGCGCAAATCAATTTGCAGGTCATAGAGGCCCGGAAACGTGGGCATAGTCGCCACTACATCAGGATCCGCGTCAAGTTCAAGCACGTTCATCCCGCGGAACTCCGCATCCGTGGGCGTAGTGGCTACTAAAACCTTGCCAAACCTGCGCCCATCCTTAGCCGTCCTAGCGCTTGCTCCAAGTACCATTAGGGTCATATATCCTCCTATATCGCGTTAGAAGTGCCGATAGGCACGCGATACCTACACAACAGCCCCCGCGTAGCGATGGAACGCCCGAGAGTAGGACTCCCGGAACCGCGCCTTATCCAGTACCGGCAAATCCTCGGGAGCCAAACCGACTAAATAGCGAACACGCCGGAGCCACGCCAGGAGCACAGACGGTGTAGGGGCGTGATGATGCAGGCCGAGCGACGCAGCAGCGGAAACGATGCAACCGATGGCCTGAGTCAACAACTGAGGAACACTAGCCAACGGCGAGCGAGCACAACGGACTACCTGAGCAGTCCCCGAGGAGTCGGGAGCGTCAAAGGCAGACAACACAAGTCGCCAGAGAGGATCAAACGGACGATTGCGGATTGTTTGAGTGTCCGAATCCTCACGCAGAGAGAGCCAAGAGCCCGCCAAATAGCGCCAGATAGCCGGGAGATGTTCCGCGAGGGTGTACCAGTTGCGCAGATCGCCCGCCCCTACATCCATAGTTGACAGAGCATCCGCCCTAATCTGGAACTCGACGCGGATCACGTGCCCGCTGGGGTTGCCGTAGCCCGCAAGAGTGAGCTTAGCGCCGTAATCCGTGCGCGCCTGTATCGTCTTCGAGTAGATACGTGCTAGCAAATCGCCGGAGCCGAAACGAAACCCGGACCAGTTAGGCCCCCGGTAGTGAACCTCAACAGGGTGTACCTCATAGGCGGGTACCTCGTGCATAGCGACCCCCGTGTTACCCCCGTGTTACCCGTAAGGGGGTCGCCGTGGCTGCCCCCACGGCTGGCCGCTGGCGCGCCCAGCGCGTGGGAGCCATCCAGGTAGACCGACCGCGAGCGAGCCCGCGAAACGAAACGCCCTAGGTCATCCAGGCTGAGGGGTGTATCCACCTCGACATCCGCAAACAAGTCAATACGCGACACTTGGACGCGCTCAGGCTCAACTCCGACAAGATAGCTGAGGGTATCGGAAAACATAGCAACCACAGCCATAGGGTCACGGGCGCAAGCCGCCATGTATCGACCCGATACTTCCACGTAGGCGTGTACCTGTCCGGGTTTACAGGTAGTGGGCCGAGGCTGAGTGAGGGAGATCGAGAACATGCCCCCTTGAAACATCAACATCCAGCGGAACTTTCGCCCAGGCCGTACCTGTGCCACCTCGTAGGCGCAGCGCTCGTCATCATCCCCTAGAGGATTCCAAAGCCACATGTAATCGTGAATCCCGAGAAAGTGAGCATCCCCCTCTTCCCGGTACTCGTCTAGCGCCGCATCCAATCGCGCGGTGAAGTCCTCGGGAAGGCGGTAGTTTTGGCCCCAGGAAAGCCAGAAGATAAAGGTGTCTGTTCCGCTGGCTAATAGCTTCATCCTGAGAAATGTGTAAGACTCTTGAAGGTATGCGACGGGTGTTCATCGAGGAGATCAGCCAGCACCAAGGACAGGAAGTGCTCATCCGCGGCTGGGTTACGGGACGGCGCAGCAAGGGCAAGATCCACTTCCTCACCCTGCGTGACGGGACCGGCTTCCTCCAGGCCACGGTGTTCAAAGGAGAACTTCCCGACGAAGAGTTCGAGCAGGCCGACCACCTGCCCCAGGAGGCCGCCCTCGAGGTGGCGGGGCTGGTGCGCTCCGACCCGCGCGCTCCAGGAGGCTTCGAGCTTTCGGTCAGGAGCCTGAAGGTCATCAGCCTGCCCAGCCGGGAATACCCCATCACCCCCAAGGAGCACGGGGTGGACTTTTTGATGGATCACCGCCATCTCTACTTGCGCCACCGCCGCCCTTGGGCCGTGCTACGGATACGCGACGAGCTCGAGCGGGCCATCCACGACTTCTTCCACGCGCGGGGCTTCATTCGCCTCGACGCTCCCATCCTCACCCCCAACGCCGTCGAGGGCACCACCGACCTCTTCGAGGTGGACCTCTTCGACGGGGAAAAGGCGTATCTCTCGCAATCGGGGCAGCTCTACGCCGAGGCCGGGGCCATGGCCTTCGGCAAGGTCTACACCTTCGGCCCCACCTTCCGCGCCGAGCGGAGCAAAACCCGCCGCCACCTGCTGGAGTTCTGGATGATCGAGCCCGAGGTGGCCTTCATGACCCACGAGGAGAACATGCAGCTCCAGGAGGAGCTGGTGGCCTATCTGGTGGGGCGGGTGCTGGAGGAGAAGAAGCTCGAGCTGCAGGTGCTCGAGCGCGACACCACCGTGCTGGAGAGGAGCGCGCAGGGGGGCTACCCCCGTATCCACTACTCCAAAGCCGTGGAGATGGTGAATAAGATCGCCCAGGAGCGACCCGAACTGGGGCTCGAGCCCCTGCCGTGGGGCGACGACTTCGGCGCCCCCCACGAGGCCGCCCTGAGCAGCCAGTTCGACCGCCCGATCTTCGTCGAGAAGTACCCCGCGGCGGTAAAGGCCTTCTACATGCAGCCCGACCCGGAGGACCCCCGGCTGGTCCTGAACGCCGACATGCTCGCCCCGGAGGGGGTGGGCGAGATCATCGGCGGCAGCCAGCGCATCCACGACCCCGAGCTGCTGCGGCAGAAGATCCGCGAGCACGGCCTGCCCGAGGAGGTCTTCGACTGGTACATGGACCTGCGGCTCTTCGGCACGGTGCCTCACTCAGGCTTCGGGATCGGCCTCGAGCGCACCGTGCGCTGGATTTGCGGCATCGAGCACATCCGCGAGGCCATCCCCTTCCCCCGGATGTACACCCGGATGCGGCCTTAGCGCTTTGCCTCGACCGGGGGTTATCCCCTGGCCATCTCCACAAAAAGCCGGTGTAGCCGGCTATCTTCGGTGAGTTCAGGGTGGAAGCTCGAGGCCATCAGTCTACCGCTGCGCACCAGCACTACCCGGTTTCCCTCCCGCGCCAGCACCTCGACCCCTGGGCCCACCCGCTCGATCACCGGGGCCCGAATGAAAACCGCGTGGAAAGGGGTCGTGAAACCTTGGATCTCGAGGGGCTCCTCAAAGGAGTCCACCTGCCGCCCGAAGGCGTTGCGCCGGATGGCGATGTCGAGCAGACCGGCCCGGGGCTGCTCGGGATAGCCGAGGATCTCCTTAGCCAGCCAGATGGCCCCGGCGCAGGTTCCCCAGACTGCCAGGCTCCCCTGCTCGACCCGCTCCCGCACCGCCTGCTCCAGGCCGTACTCGCGGGCCAACTTGCCGATGGTGGTGGACTCGCCCCCCGGTACGATGAGGCCGGAAAGGCCCTCGAGCTGCTCTTGCTTGCGCACCTCGAGGGCCTCCACCCCTAGGCTTTGCAACATCTGTTTATGCTCACGAAAATCGCCCTGAAGGGCAAGAACCCCGATCTTCACGCTCAATATCGTCTAGCGTCCGGGGTCTGGCGTCAAGGGTCAGATTGACAAAAGCCCCTAGCAACCTTGCTACATGATCGGGTCGGGACCCAGGCGGCGGATACACCGCACAAAGCTTAGGTCTCCCTGACCCTGGTTGCGCTACCACCCGCGCTTGGCTAGCTTTTCTTCTTCAGCCAGGTAGTCGAGGTTGATGCCCACCATGGCTTCGCCCAACCCCTTTGACACCTCGGCCAGCACCGCGGGATCGTTGTAGTGGGTAACCGCCTTGACGATGGCTTGGGCGCGGCGGAACCAGGCCTTGGGGCGCTCGGCCTCGGAGAGGTTGGCCGCCGACTTGAAGATGCCCGAGCCTACGAACACCCCGTCCATCCCGAGCTGCATCATCAACGCCGCGTCGGCAGGGGTCGCCACCCCTCCGGCGGCGAAGTTCACCACCGGCAGGCGGCCGTTCTCGTGCACCCACAGCACGAGGTCGTAAGGGGCCCCGTTCTCCTTGGCAAAGGTCATGAGCTCTTCTTTGGGCATGGCCTGGATCCGGCGAATATCGCCCAAAACACTCCTGGCGTGACGCACCGCCTCCACCACGTTGCCGGTTCCGGCCTCGCCCTTGGTGCGGATCATGGCCGCTCCCTCACCGATGCGGCGCAGGGCTTCACCGATGTTGGTGGCTCCGCAGACAAAGGGCACCTTGAACTCCCACTTGTTGATGTGGTAGGCCTCGTCGGCAGGGGTCAACACCTCGGACTCGTCGATGAAGTCCACCCCGATGGCCTCGAGGATCTGCGCTTCTACAAAGTGCCCGATGCGCACTTTGGCCATCACGGGGATCGAGACCGCCTCCTTGATCTTTTCGATCATCTCCGGGTCGGACATCCGGGCTACCCCGCCTTGGGCCCGGATGTCGGCGGGGATACGCTCGAGGGCCATCACCGCAGTGGCCCCGGCGTCCTCGGCGATGCGGGCCTGCTCGGGGTTCATCACGTCCATGATCACCCCGCCTTTGAACATCTCGGCGAAGCCGGTCTTTACACGTAGGGTACCTTTCTCCATCACTTCCTCCCGGTATTGCCCAAGGCAACCGCGTTCTAATCTACCACCCAGCGGAACGAAAAGCACGGCTCGAGGCGACAATGCCAGCCGCCTCACGTAGAGCGCTGAAATCAGGGGAGATACGCCAAGGGGTTCCGGGTTGCCCCGCCCACCCGCACCTCGAAGTGGCAGTGTGGGCCGGTGGACCAGCCGGTGGAGCCCACATAGCCGATGAGCTGGCCACGTTCGACGAACTGGCCCGGCTGCACCGCGATGCGGGACATGTGGCCGTAGAGGGTCTCCACCCCCGAGCCATGATCGATGATCACGTGAAGCCCGTAACCCCAGCTGCTCCACCCGGCGGTCTCTACCTGGCCCGCCTTAGCGGCGTAGATGGGGGTGCCCATGGGAGCGGCCAAGTCTATTCCGGTATGGAAGCGCTGAAAAGCCCCGCGCTGGCCGTAATAGGTGGTGATGACGAAGTTACCCAGCGGCCACTGGAAACCGCTGGTGGCGGCCTCATAGTCAACCCGGCGCACCGTGGGAGATTGCCCGGCCTGGGAACGGTGCGCCACTGCAGCCTGTTGCTGCCGCTGTAGGCGAGCCTGGGCCAGCTGCCGCTGTCGCTGCTGTTCGGCCAAACGACGGGCTTCTTCTTGCCTGCGGCGTTCCTCGGCCAGGCGGCGCTGTTCCTCCTCGCGCTGCCGACGCTCCTCCTCCCGCACAGCCAGCAGCCGATCGTAGGTGGTGCGGGCCTGGATGCCCGGCAGGAGAACTAAATCCCCCGCGCGAAGCTCGAGCGGATTCTTGACTCCATTGGCTTTGGCGATGCTCAGCAGCGGAACCCCAAAACGCTCGGCCAGGTCGGCTAACGTCTGCCCCTTGCCCATCTCTATCAGCAAACCCTTGGTCTGGGTGGGAATGTAAATGACACTGCCCTCCGCCAGACGGTCCAGGCTAGAGAGGCTAGGGTTGGCCGATACCAGGTCCAGCTCGGTCACCCCGAAGCGCCGGGCCAAAGTTTGCAGAGTATCTCCGCTCTGTACCACGTACTCACGCACCCCCGGCGGAATGCGCGCCTCGTGCTCGACCTGAGCGGTGATCGGTATGCGCAGCAGCTGCCCTGGTTTTAGATCGGGGCTGCTGATCCCAGTGGACCAAAGGATGGCTCGAGGATCTACTGCATACCGGCTGGCGATGGCGCTCAGGGTATCTCCGGATTTAACCGTATAAAGCACCCAACCTTTTTTGGCGGGTGCATCCAAGACGACCTCGTTCGAGGGGGCTAGCTCTTTCGGGATGTCCAGCGTGGCCAGAGGCAGGTTGAGCAACGCTCCAGCAAACGCGAGTCTCCACCATTCATTAGGCAAGGTCAAGTCCTCCAGGGATGGCGTTGGCTAGGCTACCCTTTGGGCTACCCTGCGAGAGTATAACTACTTTCCGGCTAAAGTTGCAAGGAACTCTTTGTTGCTCTTGGTGCGCGAGAGCCGAGAGAGCAACATCTCCATCGCCTCGGCGGGGTCCATGTCGGCCAGCACCTTGCGCAAGAGCCACACCTTCTGCAGCACCTCCTCCCCCAGGAGGAGTTCCTCGCGGCGGGTGGAGGACTTGGAAATGTCAATGGCCGGGAAGATGCGGCGCTCCTCCAGGCGGCGGTTGAGCTGTAGCTCCATGTTGCCCGTGCCTTTGAACTCTTCGAAGATCACGTCGTCCATGCGGCTGCCGGTCTCGACCAGAGCCGTGGCCAGGATCGTCAGCGAGCCTCCCCCGCGGATGTTGCGGGCCGCCCCCAAGAAGCGCTTGGGGAAGTGCAGGGCCGCCGAGTCCAAGCCCCCCGAGAGGGTGCGGCCCGTCGGCGGCGTGACCAAGTTGTTGGCCCGCGCCAAGCGGGTGATGGAGTCGAGCAGGATCACCACGTGCCCCCCCTCCTCGACGATGCGGCGGGAGCGCTCGTGCACGAACTCGGCCACCCGGATGTGGTTTTGCGGCGGTTCGTCGAAGGTGCTGGCGATGACCTCGGCTCCATCGACCGACTCACGGAAATCGGTGACTTCCTCGGGGCGCTCGTCGATGAGGAGCACGATCACCTTGACGTCGGGTTCGTTCTTGAGGATAGCCTTGGCGATCTTCTTGAGCAGGGTGGTCTTACCGGCCTTGGGTGGGGCCACGATCAACCCGCGCTGCCCCCGCCCGATGGGCGAGAGCAGGTCGATGACCCGGGTAGACATCTCGTCTGGGGTGGTCTCGAGCCTAAGCTGCCGGTCGGGGAATTGAGGGATCAGCTCATCGAACTTGGGCCTGCGGGCGGCGGCTTCGGGATCTAGGTTGTTGACCGCCTCCACCTTCATCAAGGTGCCGTAGCGCTCATTGTCCCGCGGGGGGCGGGCTTTGCCCACCACATAGTCGCCGGTGCGGAGCTGGTGCTGCTTGATCAGGCCTGCGCTGACGATGACCGAGCGGGTCTCGAGGTTGTAGAGGTTTTCCTGCAAAAAGCCATACCCATCCGGGCTGATCTCGAGATAACCCTTGGCGAGCTTTAGACCCTCCCCGGCCGCTTCCTGCTGCAACAGGGCCATCACCAGGTCATCCTTGCCCATTTTCTTGTAGTCTTCGATGCCCTGCCGGGCGGCGATGAGGTGCAACTCGGGCAGAATCTTGGCGGATAGCTCCTGGTAAGAGAGAGGGGTGGATTCAGCGGCGGCTTTCTTGCTGCGTGCGGTTCTCATGGTTACTTCGCCTTCTCCTTGGATTTTTCCCAGTCGGCTAGGAATTGTTGTAGGCCTTTATCGGTAAGCGGATGTTGGATTAGCTGTTGGAACACCTTGGCGGGCATGGTGGCGATGTCGGCCCCGGCCTTGGCGGCTTGCAGCACGTGGACCGGATGGCGAATCGAGGCCGCCAGTACCCGGGTGCCGATGCCGTGGATATCGAAGATCTGGGCGATCTCGGCCACCAGGTCCATGCCATCCCAAGAGATGTCGTCCAGGCGTCCGGCGAAGGGCGAGACGCACCAGGCCCCGGCGCGAGCCGCCAGAAGAGCCTGGTTGGCGGAAAAGATCAGGGTCATGTTGACCCGGATACCTTCGGCCGAGAGGGCCTTGCAGGCTTTGAGCCCCTCCACGATGGTGGGCAGCTTGACCACCACGTTGGGGTCGATCGCGGCCAGCTTACGCCCCTCGGCGATCATGGCCGCGGCCTCGGTGGCCGTCACTTCGGCGGAAACCGGCCCTTGGACGATCTCGCTGATCTCTCGGATCACTTCCTCGAGGTCACGTCCCGACTTGGCGACCAGGCTGGGGTTGGTAGTGACCCCGGCCAGCACGCCCCAAGAGGCAATTTCGCGGATCTCGCTAACTTCGGCCGTATCCAGGTATAAGTCCATACCTCAAGCTCCTCTGACCGGTTTGTACGGGGGTGACAGCGTGGGCTGCCTAAAACACGGCACGGCTAGCTGTTAAGCAGCCTGGGCTGTTGGCTTCAGGTGCAGTCTACTCTAGCGCCACTCGACATGCAAGCATCTTGCGTTGACTCGCCCTGAGGGACTTGCTAGAGTGTATCTGTCAGCCTAGCCGCCAAATGTGAAGATTAGCACAGGCTAGGCTCGATGTAAAGGCGAGCGCGACAAGCGCCATAGGAAGGGGCCATCACCCTGGAGCCGCGGGAAGAAAGGGATCGAACCCCGAGTAGAACCCGACGGGTGCGCCCGTAACAGCGCTTAAGAGTGCTCGGCACGTCCGAAAGCTCCGATGCCGAGAAGTGCGGTGGTAACGCGGGAGCCCCCTCTCGTCCGCACCTGAGAAGCCCTACCGTGGGGTGAAGGTACGGACGTTTTGTTTTTCCCCGGCTTTAGGGTTTCCAGAAGGAGACCGGAACATGGTAGAGGAAAAGAAGCTGTTCAAAGAGGTGGGGGAAATGAACTTTCCCGCCCTCGAGGTCCAAGTCCTGGAGTTTTGGAAGCGGGAGAACATCTTCCAGAAGTCGGCCACAAAGCCTGCCCCCCAGGGCGAGTTCGTCTTCTATGAAGGCCCCCCCACCGCCAACGGGTTACCGGCGATGCACCACGTGCTGGCACGCAGCTTCAAAGACCTGTTCCCCCGCTACAAGACCATGCAGGGCTTCCACGTCACCCGCAAAGGCGGCTGGGACACCCACGGCCTGCCGGTCGAGATCGCGGTGGAGAAGCGGCTGGGCGTGCTGGGGCGCAAGGCGCTCTCGCGCGAGGAGATCGCCGAGTTCAACGAGACCTGCAAGAAGTACGTCTTCGAGAACATCCAAGACTGGAATTACTTCACCGAGCGACTGGGCTTCTGGGTGGACCTGGAGAACGCCTACATCACCTACACCAACGAGTACATCGAGTCGGTGTGGAACCTCTTGAAACGGCTGTGGGACAGGGGCCTCATCACCCAAGACTACAAGGTGGTGCCCCTCTCCCCGCGCATCTCCACCACCCTCTCGCAAAACGAGATCGCCGACGGCTACCGCGAGGTAGACGACCCCAGCGTCTACGTGCGCTTCCCGCTGAAGCTGGAAACCACCCCTCGAGCGGTGCGCGAGAAGCTCGAGGCCCAGGGGGTGCGGCTGGAAGGCCTGGAGAACCTCGCCATCCTGGTCTGGACCACCACCCCCTGGACCCTGCCCTCCAACACCATGGCCGCGGTGCACCCCCAGATGGACTACGCCCTGGTGCGCTCGCCCTCGGCGGGGCACCTGATCTTCGCGCGGGAGGCGGTGGAGCGGCTGAAGGAGCTGCACAAAGAGGAACTCGAGGTCCTGGCGCAGCTCAAGGGCGCCGACCTGGAGTGGTGGGAGTACATCCCCCCCTTCCCCGAGGTCTGCGTCGAATTGGGGGTGGTGAAGGAGCAGGGTGAGCGGCGGGAGGACGGCAGGCCGGTCATGCACTTCGTGGCCCTGGCCGACTTCGTCAGCGCCGAGGACGGCTCGGGAGTAGCCCACGAGGCCCCGGTCTACGGCGCGGAGGACCTCGAGCTCTCCCGCCAGTACGGCACCCCGCTGCTCTTCGGCACCGATGAGTACGGCGTGATGCGGGTCACCGGGGAGCGGGGCAAGTTCTTCAAGGACGCCGACCGGGGGCTCATCCGGGCCATGAAAGAGCGCGGAGTGCTCTACCACGCGGGCACCATCCGTCACCGTTATCCCTTCCACGACCGCACCGGCGATCCCATCCTCTACTTCGCCAAGCCCTCCTGGTACATCAAGACCTCGCTCTTCCGCGAGCAGCTTTACGCCCGCAACGAGGAGATCAACTGGGTGCCCCCCCACATCAAGCATGGGCGCTTCGGCAACTGGCTCAAGGACAACGTGGACTGGGCCATCAGTCGCGAGCGCTACTGGGGCACGCCGCTGCCCATCTGGGTGGCGGAGGACGGCTCGGAGAAGATCTGCGTGGGAAGCGTGCGGGAGCTCTCCGAGCTGGCCGGGCGCGACCTCTCGGGGCTCGACCTGCACCGCCCCTACGTCGACGACGTCACCTTCGTCAAGGACGGCAAGACCTTCCGCCGGGTGCCGGAGGTGCTCGACGTGTGGTTCGACTCCGGGGCCATGCCCTACGCCCAGTGGCACCTGATGCTCGGCGAAGACGGCCGGCCGCTGCCCGGAACCGAGGCCAACTACGAGCTATTCAAGCGGCACTTCAACGCCGACTTTATCTGCGAGGCCATCGACCAGACGAGGGGCTGGTTCTACTCACTGCACGCCATCGCCACCCTGCTTTACGACCGGCCCGCCTTCAAGAACGTCATCTGCCTGGGCCACCTGGTCGATGAAAAAGGCCAGAAGATGTCCAAGAGCAAGGGCAACGTGGTCGAGCCCCTGCCGGCCTTCGACAAGTACGGGGCCGATGCGGTGCGCTGGTACATGTTCACCGCCAGCGAGCCGGGCGACACCAAGCGCTTCAGCGAGCGGCTGGTGGCCGAGGCCATGCGCGGCTTTTTGGGCACGCTTTGGAATGTCTACAGCTTCTTCGTGCTCTACGCCAACCTCGACCGGCCCAACCTCAAAGCGCGCCCCCCCGTCGAAGGGCGGCCCGAGATCGACCGCTGGCTCTACAGCCGTACCCAAGAGCTCATCGAGGAGGTGACCAAGGCCCTGGATGGCTACGACGCGCGCGGCGGGGCCAGAGCTCTGGAAGGGTTCGTGGAAGAGCTTTCCAACTGGTACGTGCGCCGCAACCGACGCCGTTTCTGGAAAAACGACGACGTGGCCGACCGCGAAGCCGCTTACGCCACGCTGTGGGAGGCTCTGGTGGCGGTGAGCCAGCTCTCGGCCCCCTTCACCCCCTTCGTGGCGGAGGCGCTGTGGCAGAACCTGGTGCGCTCGGTAAACCCGGACGCGCCCGAGTCGGTGCACCTGTCGCAGTGGCCGCAGCCCGAAGCCATGGACCGGAGCCTGCTCGAGTCCATGCACGCGGTGCTCGAGGTGGTGCGTCTGGCCCGCGCGGCCCGCGCCAGGAGCGGGGTCAAAACCCGCATCCCCCTACCGCTGATGCTGGTCACGGCCCCCACCGCCGAGGAGCGGGCGGGCCTGCAGCACTTCGCCTCCGAGATCGCCGACGAGCTCAACGTCAAGGAGCTGCAGGTGCTGGGACCGGAGGAGGAGGTGCTCTCCTACCGGGTGCTGCCCAACCTGCCGCTGCTGGGCCGGAAGTACGGCAAGAAGGTGCCCGCCATCCGGCAGGCCCTCGCCGAGCTGGACGGGAAGTACGTGGCCCAGACCCTCAAGGCCCAGCAGGTGCTGCATCTGGAGATCGAGGGCCAAACCATCGCCCTCTCCCCCGACGAACTGCTGCTCGAGGCCCTCTCCCCTGCCGGCTACGAGGCGCTGGAAGACCGGGGCTACGTGGCGGCCCTGGAGGTACGGGTGGACGAGGAGCTCTTCCTCGAGGGGCTCGCGCGCGAGCTCATCCGGCTGGTGCAGCAGGCCCGCAAGGAGATGGGATTGCAGGTCTCCGACCGCATCCACCTCAGCTACCAGGCCGAGGGCAAGTACGCCGAGGCGCTGGCGAGGTTCGGCCAGCGGCTCGCCGAGGAGACCCTGGCCCTCTCCCTCGAGCCCCGGCCCAACCCCGAAGGGTTCCTGACCCAGCTCGAGGACGAAGAAGGCAAGGTTGCTCTCGGGCTCGTCAAAGCGTGAGGGGCTGGGCCGTGGGGGCGTTGGCCAGGCGCCCCCACCAGGGTTTAAGTGATATATTTCACGATAAACTTGCTCGTGAAAATAGTCTGCTTTAGAAAAGCCAGGTAAACCCGTGTTAGACTTCCTCCCATGACAGATTTCGAAAAGTTGCTGAGCGCTCATGGGTTGGATACCCTGCTCATTTCCAGCCCGGCCAATGTACGGTATCTGTCGGGCTTCACCAACCCCAAAGACGGGCAGGTGATCGTAAACAACACCGGCGCCCTCCTGCTCACCGACGGGCGTTACACGGTACAGGCCGGGCAGGAGTCGCGGCTGCCGGTGCGGATCGCAGGACGCGAGGAGCGCCCTCAGGTGTACGCCGAGCTGCTCCAGGGGCGCATCGGCTTTGAAGCGATGGGGCTTAGTTACGGCCAGCTCGAGGCCTTGCGCCAGCAAGCCCCCGGAGAGTGGGTACCTACCTATGACCTCATCGAGCGGCAGCGGGTGCACAAAACCCCGGAGGAGATCGGACACATCCGGCAGGCCGCGGCCCTGGCCGACCGGGCTTTTGCCCACATCCTGCCCTTCTTGAAGCCCGGGGTACGCGAAATTGACATAGCCCTCGAGCTGGAGTTCTTCCTGCGGAAAAACGGCGCGGAAGGGGTGGCCTTCGATACCGCCGTAGTCTCGGGCCCGCGCACCGCCATGCCCCACGGCTCTCCCAGCGAGCGCGTGTTGCAAGCGGGAGACCTGGTGACGCTGGACTTCGGAGCGGTGATCGAGGGGTACTGCTCGGATATGACCCGCACCGTGGGAATTGGAGCGGTCTCCGAGGAGCTAAAGAGGATCTACGCTGCCGTGCTCGAGGCGCAAGAACGGGCGCTCGAGGCGGTCGCACCCGGCAAGACCGGCCAGGAACTCGACGCCCTGGCCCGGGGCATCCTCGAGGACAGAGGTTACGGCCAGTACTTCAGCCACGGGCTCGGCCACGGGGTCGGACTGCTGATCCACGAGGCCCCCAGCCTGAACAAGGTCTCCCAGGAGGTGCTCGAGGCGGGGATGGTCATCACCATCGAACCCGGGGTCTACATCCCGGACCTGGGCGGGGTGCGCATCGAGGACTTGGTCTTGGTGACCGAGAGGGGCTACGAGGTGCTCTCCCAAACGCCCAAGGCCTGGCTAGAGTTATGAGGGCAGGATACCGGGGTTGGGTCCTGGCCTTGCTCCTGGGGTCGCTGGCCCTCGCCCAGACCCACACCGTCCAAAAAGGCGACACCCTCTACAGCATCGCCCGCAGGTACGGGACCAGCGTGCAGGCCCTTCAACAGGCCAATAACCTATCCGGCGAGGTGATCAAGGTCGGGCAGGTGCTCGCCGTCGCGGGGTCATCGGCCAGGGAAGCTACGGCAAGCGCGACATTTACGGGGCTAGCGGCCTGGTATGGTTCCAAGTTCCACGGCAGAACCACCGCCAGCGGTGAGCCCTACGACATGTACGCCCTCACCGCCGCCCATCGCAGCCTGCCGTTCGGCACCCAAGTGCGGGTGACCAACCCCCGTACCGGGCGAAGCGTGGTGGTGCGGATCAACGACCGGGGGCCCTTTACCCCAGGGTTCATCATTGACCTTTCCTACGCGGCCGCGCAGCGCATCGGCCTGCGCGGCCGCCAGCGGGTGAGCGTGGAAGTGCTGCGCTAGCAGGTAGGCCCATGCTGTCCATCCACTACGGCTTTCACCTCTCGATCGCGGGCAAGCAGGGCGTGGCCGGAGCCGTGAGCGAGGCTCGGCGGCTGGGGCTATCCGGCTTTCAAATCTTCGCCAAGAGCCCCCGCAGCTGGAAAACCCGCCACCTGAGCCCCGGCGAGATCGAGCGTTTCCGCGCCGAGCGGGAGAACCTGGGACACCTCCCGGCGGCCATCCACGCTTCATACCTGGTCAACCTGGGGGCCGTGGGCGAGCTGGGGGAGAAAAGCGTCTTCAGCCTGGCCGACGACCTCAGCAAAGCGCAAATTCTGGGGATCGAGTGGGTGGTGGTACATCCGGGCTCGGGCCAGATCGAGCGCATCCGGGAAGGAGCGCTGCGGGCTTTGGAGCTGGCCCAAGTCGGCAAGCGCGGACCTGGGCTGCTGTTGGAAAACACCGCCGGGGGCGGGGAAAGGGTCGGCTCGAGGTTCGAGGATCTGGCCCGGCTCATCGAGGGGACCCCCTTGGGCGTCTGCTTCGATACCTGCCACGCCTTCACCGCGGGTTACCCCCTCCACCTCGAGCCCGAGCGGGTGATTGAGGGGCTTGACCAGGAAATCGGGCTTGAACGGGTCCCGCTCATCCACCTCAATGACTCGGTGGGGGCTTGGGGCAGCCATATCGACCAGCACGCCAATCTGCGCCAGGGCCGGATCGGAGAAGCGCTGCGGGAGGTGGTGCGCCACCCCCGGCTGCGGGGAAAGCTCTTCGTGATGGAAACCGAGCGCGGCGAAACCCACGACGCCCACAACCTGGCGACGCTGCGGGGATGGCTCGAGGAATGACCCTACCGGCCTAGATTGAGGATCAAATTCAAGAAGATCTCCTGCGCCGCGCCGATAACACGACCGATCGGCCCCCGCAGAACTGTCAGAAACAACACCAGGACCACCACGGCGTAGGTGGGGTTGGCCTCGAGCTGCCAGAAATATCGCTGCAAAGCGGCAGGTAGAACGCTCTGCAAGATCTTGGAGCCGTCCAAGGGCGGCACCGGCAGCAGGTTGAACACCGCCAGGGCCAGGTTGATGGCGAAGGAGAAATAAGCCGCTAACGCCAGCAGCCCAAAGAAGTCCCGCTGCCCGCCGGCAAACGCCGCCCGCACCCCGGCTGGGTCGAGGTCCAAGAGAAAGCGCACCAAAAGGGCAAAGCCCAGCGCCAGCAGTACGTTGACGACGATCCCTGCGATGCTCACCACGAAAAGCCCCAACCGGTAGCTGCGAAAGTTCGGCGGGTGGATGGGTACCGGTCGGGCCCAGCCCACCCCGGCCACCAGGAGCATGATCGTCCCGATAGGGTCGAGGTGCTGGAAGGGGTTGAGGGTGATGCGGCCTTGTGCTTGGGCGGTACGATCCCCCATCCATAGGGCCGCGACCGCGTGCCCTAGCTCGTGGAGCACCAGCGATGAGCTTAGGATCAGGAGGATCAGGAAAAAGAGGGCCGGATCCTGGCCCAAAAGCTGTAACAGCACCTCGGGTTCCTCCCGACTAAAGCCCGATGGCCCGGTAGATCGTCCCCAAAAGCCCCGAGAGGCCGTAGATGACCGCCGAGGTGACCCCGGCGAAGTTGAGCACCAAAAAGATCACCAAAAAGCCCAAAGGGCCGTAGCTCGCGAGCTGATCCATGAACCGCCGCGCCTGGGGGCTCCCCACCGCATAGACCACCCGCGCCCCATCCAGCGGAGGCACCGGGAAGAGAAAGATCGCCGCGTGCAGGAGCATTACCCCCATCGCCCGGCTCAGCCCCTCGGCAAAAGAGCCGGTGGCCCCCCCGCCGAGCAAGGCCGCCAGCAAGCCATAGATGAAGGCCATCAAGAAGAACGCCAGCGGTCCCATCAGAGCCACCTGGGCCTCCTTGGCTCCGTAAAGCCGGAAAGGTACAGGGCGAGGAAAACCAAAGCCCAGCAGGATCAGGAAGATGATCCCTAGCACATCCAGATGCACCCTGGGCTCGAGCGAGAGAAAGCCATAACGGGCTGGGCCATAGTCTTTGTAGCGGTTCGCCAACCAGGCCTGGGCCACGTTGTGCATGACCAACCCAAAAGCGCAAGCCGCAAAGGCCACTAAAAAAGCCAACGGGTCAGCGAGGAGGGAAAGGAGACCGATATTAAGCATCGCTTACCAGTTTACGGGCAAACTCGAGTTCGTCTTCATAGCTCAACACCTCGCCGCGCGAACGGGCCTCAGCCACCTTGCGCAGCACCTCCCCAATCTTCGGCCCGGGGGGCAGGCCCATCTCCAGCAAGTCCCGGCCCATCAGCATCCGCCGGGGAGCGAGGAGCCACAGGGCCCGCTCGGGGTGCAAGGCCCGGAAAGCCTCGGGGAGGCCCACGAACTTGCGGATATCGTCGGGGTCTTCCGGAGGGAAGCGCAGGTGGCGCAACCCCTCAGCATAGCGGCGCGGCAGGTTGAAGCGGGCCAGGAAATTCTCGGGGTCAGGGTGGAAGTAGAGCAGGAGGTAAAGCCGGGCCGCCACCGCAGCCTCGGGGTCGGGGGTAACTTGCAGGATGGGCTCGAGGGCCGCGAAAGCCTCTCGAACCTCGGGGCTCGCGCCCATCCCGAACATCGGCTCGGCCACCCCCAGTTCGGCCAGCAGGCCCAAGGCCCGGGTGGCGGAGGCCTCGCCCAAGGTCAGCAAGAGTTCGTCGCGCAGGCGGCTTTTGGAAGCCTGGGCGAGCACTTTAGCCTCGAGGGCTGAGGGAAGCTGGGCGAGGGCTTCGGGGGCCAAGCGAAGGCCCAGCCGAGCAGCCAGGCGAACCCCGCGCAGGATCCGGCTGGGATCCTCCACGAAGGAAAGCGGATGCAACGGGCGCAATAGGCGGGCCTCGAGGTCGGCCAGGCCGTCGAAGAGGTCTACGATCTCCAAGCTGGGGGCGAGCCGCAAGGCCATGGCGTTGACGGTGAAGTCACGGCGCTCGAGGTCACGGGCGATGCTCGAAGGGCGCACCTGGGGCAGAGCGCCGGGGTGGGGGTAGTACTCCTCGCGGGCTTCAGCCAGGTCTACCGCAAGGCCAAACCCCAGTTTGGCCCGGGCGGTACCAAAGGCCAGGTGCAGCCCAAAACTGCCCCCAAACCAGCCCACCAGGCGGCGGGCCAGCTCTTCCAGGAGGTTGGGCCTGCCGCGGGGCTCGAGCACCAAGTCCAAGTCCGGGCCACTCATCCCCAACAAAGCATCCCGCACGGTGCCGCCTACCGCGTAGATACCTCCCTCGGGGTAGGCCTCCCGCAGGCGCTCGAGGACCTCTTGTACCCCTCTTGGCAGGCGTTCCCAGACCCGCTGGGCCAGGTCCTCCCGGGGGCCCGGACGGAGGGCGCGGTAAAGGTCGGTGCGGGTGAAGATGCCCTCGAGGCGGTACACGTCGTCCCCGAGCGGCTCGCCCACCAACACCCGCCCGGCCCCGCCCTTGAGGGCTTGCTCGGCCTCATGGAGGGGAGTCTGCGGGGGCAGGATCAGCGCGCGGGAAAGAACCCCCCGGACGGGGGCCCCAGCCAAACCGTGGTGCAGGGCCCGCTCCAGATCGCGGCGGCGGGCGATCCCGTGGATGCGGACCGTGCCGGGAAGGTCTCCCGCCGAGACCACCGGCATCCCGCCAAACCCGCGCAGGCGCAACTCTTCCAACGCCTGGGCTACGGTGAGGCCTTCGGGCAAGACTGCCACCGGGCGGCTCATCCGCTCCCGCAGCGTAGGACCGGTGTCGAGGTGGGCCTCGAGGCGCTCCAGCAAAAGCCGCTCGGCGGGCTCGAGCGGCCCCGCCACCTTGGCAAAGGCCGCGCGGGCGTGGCCTCCCCCCCCCACCTCGGCCAGCCAACCGCCCACGTCCAACCGCTCGCGGCTGCGGGCGATGAGGAGGGTTTCCCTGCCCAGCTCGAGCTCCATCAGTACCCCTCCGCTGTCGTAGAGGTCGAGCAAGGTATGGGCTAGGGGGGCCAGGGCGGGCACGTAGCCCTCCTCTTTGGCCGCCGCTATCAAAAGCCGAAAACCGTGCCGCTCTTCTACCCGGCTTTGGCGCAGCAGCTGGTTGAGGAGTTCGCGGGCCTCGGGGCCGTAGCGCTCGCGCACCCACTCCCGTACCCGTTCAGGCTCGCCTCCCCACCGTAACAGCTGGGCAGCAGCCTGGAGGTCTTGGGCGGTAGTACCGGGATAGCTGAACCCCCCGGTGTCCTCCCAGACACCCGCGTAGGCCAAGGTGGCCTCGAGGGGGGAAAGCTCCAGGCCCTGCGCCACCAGCAAAGGCACCAGGAGGCTCACCGTCGAACCCACCGCCTCCACCACCCCCCCAGCCGCCGGGAGGTCCTGGGGGGTGCGGGGATGGTGGTCGTAGACCTGGAAAGGCACCTTCCCCACCAACTCCCCTACCGGCCCGATGCGATCCGCACGGGCGGTGTCCACCACGATCACCTCGCGCACCTGGAGGAGGTCTACCGCGGACACCGGGAGCAACCCCAGGTGATCCTCGTGGAGGGCTACCACCTCTTTGAGGCGACCCTCGAGCCCCCCCACCAAGACCCCTACCGCACCGGGGAACAGCCGCTTGGCCAGCAACAGCGAGCCCAGGGCGTCAAAGTCCAGGTTTTCGTGAGCCACCACCAGCCGCACGTATTAACGTTACCCTACCCGCGCCCGGCGCTCACTGCCCCAACAACCTCAGCTTGAGCCGCAGCACCGCTGCAACGGTGAGCGAATCGGTAATCTCCCCGGCCAAGACCCGGCGGTACACCTCGTCGAAAGATAGCCTTTGTACCTGAAGGGCTTCGGTATCCTCGGGTTGAGGCTCGCCCTGACGCAGACCTTGGGCCAAGTAGACCATCCCCACCTCGTCGGTGACCGAGTTGGAAAGGTGCAGGGTGAGGATGTGTTCCCAGCGGTCGGCCTCGAGGCCGGTCTCCTCGCGCAGCTCGCGCTTAGCGGCCTCTAGGGGGTCCTCCTCGAGCGGCCCACCCCCCTCGGGGATCTCCCAGGAGTAAAGGTGCAGCGGGTAGCGGTATTGACCCACCAAGTAAGTGCACCCCTCCTCGTCCAAGGGAATCACCCCGATGGCCCGGTTCTTGAAGTGGACCACCCCGTAGATGCCGGGGTTCCCACCGGGGTTGATGACCCTGTGCTCGCTGAGGGAGATCCAGCGGTTCTCGTAAACGAGCCGGGAGTCCAGGGTTTTCCAGGGATTTCCCCTCATACTTCGCCCATGCGCTCGGTGATGAAGTTGGTGTAGACCGCCCCCCGCTTGAAGAAGGCGTTTTCCAGCACCTTCTGGTGGAAGGGAATGGTGGTCTTGAGGCCCGGCCCCTCGATGACGGTTTCGCTCAGGGCCCGGCGCAGGCGGGCGATGGCCTGTTCGCGGTCGGGGGCATGGACGATGATCTTGGCGATGAGGGAGTCGTAGTTGGGGGGGATGGAGTAGCCGGCATAGAGGTGCGAGTCCACCCGCACGCCGGGGCCTCCAGGGAAGTGCAGGGTTTCGATCTTGCCGATGGAGGGGCGGAAGTTATGGGCGGGGTCTTCGGCGTTGATCCGCACCTCGATGGCGTGGCCCACCAGGGGGATTTCCTCTTGCCTCAGGGTGAGCTTCTCCCCCGCCGCGATGAGGAACTGCCAGCGCACCAAGTCTATGCCGGTGATCATCTCGGTCACCGGGTGCTCGACCTGGATGCGGGTGTTCATCTCCATGAAGTAGAAGTTGCCCTCGCGGTCCACCAAAAACTCGAGGGTCCCCGCCGAGACGTAGCCGATGTGCTTGGCCAAGCGCACCGCTGCCTCGGCGATGCTTTGGCGCACTTCAAAGGGCAGGACCGAGGGGGCCTCTTCCAAAAGCTTTTGGTGGCGACGCTGAATCGAGCAGTCGCGCTCCCACAGGTGAACTACGTTCTCGCCATCGCCCAGCACCTGGATCTCGATGTGCTTGGGCTCTTGGATGTATTTCTCCAGGTAGACGGTAGGGTTGCCAAACGCCGCACGGGCTTCCTCTTGGGCTTGCTGCACGGCCCGCTCGAGCTCGCTTTCATCGCTCACCAACCGCATTCCCCGCCCCCCGCCCCCGGCGGTGGCCTTGAGGATCACCGGGTAGCCGATCTCGGCGGCGGCTTTCTTGGCGGTTTCCACGTCCTCCAGTTCGTCGGTGCCGGGGGTGGTGGGTACGCCAGCCTCCCGGGCCACCCGGCGCCCGGTGGCCTTATCGCCCAAAGCCCGCATGTTTTCTGGGGTGGGGCCGATAAAGACGATGCCGTAATCTTTGCACATCTCGGCGAACTGGGCGTTCTCGGCCAGAAAGCCGTAGCCGGGATGGATGGCGTCAGCCCCGCTGATGATGGCCGCCGAGAGCAGGTTAGGGATGTTGAGGTACGACTGGGCTGAGGGAGCCGGGCCGATGCAGATGGCCTCATCGGCCAGAAGCACCGGTAGGGACTGGGTGTCGGCTTCCGAGTGGGCCACCACCGTTTTTACCCCCAGCTCCTTGGCCGCCCGAATGATCCGCAGGGCGATCTCCCCACGGTTGGCGATCAGGACTTTTTTGAACATAAAACCTCGCGGAAGGCTACGGGTCCTCGGCCGTCAAGCCGGCTCGATGATGAAGAGGGTTTGGCCGTACTCCACCGGCTCGGCGTCGTTGACCAGGATCTTGCGCACCACCCCGGAGACCTCGGACTCGATCTCGTTCATGAGCTTCATGGCCTCGATGATGCACAGCACCTGCCCCTTCTTCACGCTGTCTCCCTCCTTGACGTAGGGTTCGGCGTCAGGGGCAGGTGCGCGGTAAAAGGTGCCCACGATGGGGGCCTTGACCTCTACCCCTTTGATCTCTTCCTTCTTGTCCTCGGCTTCCCGCCCCGCCACGGCGGGATGGGGGGTGGTTGCGGGGGCAGCGGCTGCGGCAGGCTGCGGAGCAGGCACGGCAGGCTGGGGAGCCGTGACCTGAGGGGTAGCTACCGGGGCAGGGACGTACTGCACCTGCGCGGGCGAGTTGCCCCGTTTGATGTTGAGTTTGTAATCGGGGGTCTCGAGGCTCATCTCCGAGACCTCGTGCTCCATCAGGGCCTGCAAAATCGCTTTGAGTTCTTTAGCGTTCATGCTGCTCCTCCTGGCGATGTCAACTACTTCAGCGCCCCTTCCCGGGGCTTGCGGATTAATCCGCCCGAATCATACCTCAGCAAGCGAGAAAAGCCCCGCCATCCCCTCGAGGCCCGATGTGGGGCTATGCCAACAAAAGCCCGGCGCGAAAGCCGGGCAGGTTCGAGCCTGGCCGGTAGATCAGGCCCGGCTGATGTACTCCCCGGTCCGGGTGTCTACTTTGATGGTCTCACCAGGGTTGACGAACAGAGGTACCTGGACCACCGCACCGGTCTCGAGCGTGGCGGGCTTGGTGCCACCCGAGACGGTATCGCCGCGCACGCCCGGGGGGGTGTCGATAATTTTGAGTTCCACGGTAAAGGGCGGGGTGATGGAGAGCGGGCGGCCTTGGTACATCTCCCCCACCACGGTCATGCCTTCTTTGAGGAACTTGGCGGCCTCGGTGATGCTGCGTGGAACATGAAACTGCTCGTAGGTCTCGAGGTCCATCAGCACCAGCTCGTCCCCCTCGGAGTAGAGGTACTGCAGGTCTTTGGTCTCGACGTAGATATCCTGCAGCTTCTCACCGGAGTTGAAGCTTTTCTCCACGGTCACGCCGGTCTCGAGGTTGCGGAACTTGGCCACCACCTTAGCCCCGCCGCGCCCGATCTTCTGGTGCTGGTACTCTACGCACTGCCACAAGCCGCCGTCCATTTGCACCTTGGTTCCCGAACGCAAATCGGTCACGCTGATCATTCATTCCTCCCAAAAATCAGACAAAGCTCCCAAAAGGAGATTGTACACACTCGGGGTCGCTTAGGTAACCCCTCACAGCTCGGTCAGCTGCGGACGCAGCCCGAGCTTTTCGATGTACTCGAGGTACTCCTGCTCGCTCAGGGGGTACTTGCCCGCCGCCGCCACGAAGAACGCTTCCATCACGTTGGTGCCGAAGCTGCGCCCCTCCAGCCGGGGGGTGGTGGTGATGAGGGTTTTGATCCCCCGGGCGCGCATAAACGTGAGGTCATCCTGGGTGGTGGTGTTGGTCAGGATGATCTTGCCCCGCATGTCTTGGGGCATGTAGCGGCGCATGAAGTGCCAGTCGCCAGCGATCACATCAGCCCAGCGGAAGTACTTCTGCCGCCAGTCGAGCACCTGTTGTTCCTGCTTCTCGCCGGTCGGGTAAAGCCACTTGAAGGGAAGCTGGGTGATGATGGGCAAGAGGATATAGGCCCAGGCCCGCAGGGCCGCGAGGGTGCGCAGCGGGATGTCGAGGCCCAGGGCGTAGATGAAATCTCCGTAGAGCACCTGGGCCCCGGCTTCGCTGAGGGCTTCGGCCAAGCCGAAGCGATCTATAGCGCTCGGGACCAGCACCCTCTTGCCCTTCCAGCCGATCAGGGGCTCGAGGTCTTGGATCGCCTTGCGCTCGAGGGTATGTTTGAGCCCCGAGCCATCGAGCATGGGGGTCTTCTGGGCAGCGCGGGCCAAGCGCAAGGAATCCCGGAAGGTGTAGCGGCGCCTCCCCGCCCACACGTAGAGGTCGGCCCCGCCCAGCCCGAAGGCGTCCACCCTACCGTCCAGGGAACGGACCAGTTCGATGGCCCGCTCCCAGGAGCCGTCGGTGCCGATGCGCTCGAGGATGAAGGTCTCGTTCAGGCTCTCGAGGTGGAGTTCGGCTCGGGCGTTGCGCTTCGATGAACCGATAGAAACGCTGACCACGTGTTTGGGCATAGACGCGCTATTTTACACCGTCCCGCTACCGCCCGACCCAACCCCAAACCGCCAGCAAGGCCCCCACGGCCCAAAGCAGGTAAGCCCAACGGCGGTTGGCCGCCCCTTGGCTGGAAAAGATGTACACCAACCCCCCCACAGCAGCAAAGCCGAGGGCCAGGGTAAACAGCAGCGCCGACGCCTGCTGAAAGACCAAGCCCAGCCCCCGGCCCTCTCCTTGCGCCAAGGCGCTGGGGAAAATCGCCAGCGCAAACCACCCGCCCCGCATCTCAGACCCCTAACAGGGCTTTTACCCTCTCGGCCACGCGCTCCTTGGTAAAGCCCAGGTTGTGGTAGACCGCGGGGTAAGGAGCGCTGGCCCCGAAGTGGTCGATCCCCAGCACCGCGTCGGCGTAGCGCTCCCAGCCCAGGCTGGCCCCGGCCTCCACCGCCAGGGTGGGCAGGGAGGGCGGCAGCACGGAATCCCGGTAGGCTTGCGGTTGCCCCTCGAACGCCTCCCAGCAGGGCAGGCTCACCACCCGCACCGCAATCCCCTCCTGCCAGAGCAGGGCTTGGGCCTCCAGCGCCAAGCTCACCTCGCTTCCGGTGGCCACGATGCAGGCCCGGGGGCTGTCCACGTCGGAGATCACGTAGCCGCCCCGCTCCACCCCGGCTTGGTCCACCCCTTCCAGCACCGGCACCGCCTGCCGGGTCAGGGCCAGGGCGGTAGGTCCCTCCACCCGCTCGAGGGCCATCTTCCAGGCCACCGCGGTCTCGTTGGCGTCCGCCGGGCGGATCACCCACAGGCCGGGAATGGCCCGCAGGCTCATCAGGTGCTCGATGGGCTGGTGGGTGGGGCCGTCCTCCCCCAGGGCGATGGAGTCATGGGTGAAGACGAACACCGTGGGCACCCCCATGAGCGCCGCCAGCCGCACGGCAGGGCGCATGTAGTCGGAGAAGACCAAAAACGTCCCCCCATACGCCCGGTACCCCCCGTGCAGGGTGATCCCGTTCATCGCCGCCGCCATGGCGTGCTCCCGTACCCCGTAGCGGATATACCGCCCGGCAGGATTGGAGCGGCTGAAGTCCTCCATATCCGGGGTGCGGGTGTTGTTGGAGGGGGTGAGGTCCGCCGAGCCTCCTACCAGTTCGGGCAGCGCCGGCACCAGCCGTTCCAGGGTCTTCCCCGAAGCGGCCCGGGTGGCCAGCCGCTCCCCCGCCGCGAAGTGGGGGAGCGCCGAGGTGAGGTCCGGGAGTCTCCCCTCCAGCCGCCGCCGAAACTCCGCCGCGCGCTCGGGTTGAGCTTGCGCTAAGGCCTCGAAGCGGGCCTGCCACTGGGCGTGGGCTTGCTGGCCCCGCTCCAAAGAGCGCCGGTAGTCGGCGTACACCTCCTGCGGGATCACGAAGGGGGGGTACTCCCAGCCCAGCGCCGCCCGGGTGGCCGCTACCTTCTCGGGCCCCATCGCGTCGGAGTGGGCCTTGTGGTTTCCCGCCAGCGGCGAACCGTAGCCGATGATGCTCCGGATGGCGATGATGGAGGGGCGGGGGTCGGCCTGCGCCGCGCGGATCGCCGCGCGGATCGCCGCCAGGTCCTCCCCATCTACCCCCCGGATCACCTGCCAGCCGTAGGCCTCGTAGCGCAGCAGGCGGTCCTCGCTGAAGGCCAGCGCGGTGCTCCCGTCGATGGAGACCTCGTTGTCGTCGTAGAACACGATCAGCTTACCCAGGCCCAGGTGTCCCGCCAGCGAGGAAGCCTCCCCCGTAACCCCCTCCATCAGGTCCCCGTCCGAGGCGATCACGTAGGTATAGTGGTCCACGATCTCCGAACCGAACTCCGCCGCCAGTTTGCGCTCGGCAATGGCCATCCCCACCGCCGTGCTCAGCCCCTGCCCCAAGGGGCCGGTGGTGGTCTCCACCCCCGGGGTATGTCCGTACTCCGGGTGCCCCGGGGTCTTGGACCCCCATTGCCGAAAGCGGCGCAGTTCCTCCAGCGGCAGGTCATACCCGCTCAGGTGTAACAGCCCATACAGCAGCATCGAACCATGTCCCGCCGACAGCACAAAACGGTCCCGATCCGGCCAGCGCGGGTCCTGTGGATCATGCTTGAGAAATTCCGTCCACAGCACGTACGCCGTCGGGGCCATCCCCATCGGCATCCCCGGATGCCCGCTCTTAGCCTGCTCCACCGCGTCCAAGGCCAGCATGCGCAGGGCGTTGATGGAGAGGGAGGAAAGGTCTTTCGTAGCCATGCCTGTCATGATACCTCAGGTCGGGAAGAAAGCAGGGACGTGCCTAGGACACATGTCCTCGGCCAAGACGCGTACATTCAAGCCAGGAGGCGAGCCCTATGGAGGAAAAACGACCCATCGGCGCCATCGGGGTAGTGGCGATCTTGACCATCTTCATCCTGACATTCTGGTTTGTCACCTTTGGCGTCTTCCTATCGCGGGGGTAAACCATGCAGGACAACCACAAAGTGATCGAAGCTTACGAGCGCGGCTGGCTCATCTTCGGGCTGGCGATGATCCTGGTGTTTATCGGCGTCATCGCTTACACCGTGCTGAACCGGGGCGAGACCATCTCGCGGGGCGCTGGGCAGATTGATGTAGCCACAGTACGCACTACCAGCCCCTTCGCCAATCCCCGGGTCGAGCAGGTTGGCGGGGAGTATGTGGCGTATGTCCAGGCTTTCGCCTTCGGCTACCTCCCAGCGGAGATCAAGGTCAAGAAAGGGGTTAAGGTGACCTTCTACATCACCAGCCCTGACGTGCAGCACGGCTTTTACGTAGAGGGCACCAACATCAACCCGCAGATCATCCCGGGCGAGGTGACCAAGCTCGAGTACGTCTTTAAGAAAGCCGGCACCTACCGCATTGTCTGTAACGAGTACTGCGGCATCGGCCACGCCCAGATGTTCGGCAAGATCGTGGTGGAGGAGTGAGCATGGCCGTAAGAACCTTAGCCAACGTAGACGCCTACGCCGAGCACCCGGAGAAGAAGGTCACCCTGTACCTGCTGACGCTGGGCTTCTCGGCCTTGCTCCTGGGCACCCTGTTCGGCCCGTTGCAGGCCCTCAACTATGGTGGGATCGATGCCTACCCGCTGCTCAAGCCATTGGTGCAGTCGTATTACCAGGGCCTCACCCTGCATGGGGTATTAAACGCGATCATATTCACTCAGCTTTTCGCCCAGGCTTTGCTGGTCTATCTACCTGCCCGCGAACTCAGGATGCGGCCCAACATGACCTTGGCCTGGATCTCTTGGTGGATGGCCTTTATCGGGCTGGGTATCGCCGCCACCCCATTATTGGGAAATGCCGCTACGGTGCTATATACCTTCTACCCTCCCCTCAAGGGGCACTGGGCCTTCTACGTGGGAGCCGCCATTTTCGTACTCTCGAGCTGGGTGAGCATCTACTTGGTGCTCGACCTCTGGCGGCGCTGGAAGCGGGCCAACCCCGGTAAGATCACCCCGCTCGTAACCTACCTGAGCCTGACCCACTGGTTGATGTGGTTCCTGGCCAGCCTGGGGCTAGTGGTGGAGGTAGCGGTATTTCTCATTCCCTGGTCGCTGGGGTTAGTCCAGGGGGTAGATCCGCTGCTGGCGCGTACCCTCTTCTGGTACACCGGCCATCCCATCGTCTACTTCTGGCTGCTGCCGGCTTACGTGGTGGCCTACACCATCCTCCCTAGGGTCGCCGGGGGCAAGCTCATCTCCGACCCCCTGGCCCGGCTGGCCTTTCTGCTGTTCCTGCTCTTCTCGGTCCCGGTAGGTTTCCACCACCAGTTTGCCGACCCTGGGATCAGCCCCGGATGGAAGTTTCTGCACACCGTGCTCACCCTGATGGTCGCTGTACCGAGCTTGATGACCGCCTTTACCCTGGCGGCTTCGCTCGAGCGCGCCGGGCGGGCCCGGGGCGGCAAGGGGCTACTGGGTTGGATTCGGGCGCTCCCCTGGGATAACCCGGTCTTCCTAGGCCCGACCTTGGGCCTTATCTCCTTCATCCCCGGCGGGGCTGGGGGTTTCGTCAACGCCAGCTTCCCCCTGAACCAGGTCATCCACAACACCACCTGGATCGTCGGCCACTTCCACCTCCAGGTAGCCACCATGGTCACCATGAGCGCGATGGGGGCGGCTTTCTTCCTGATTCCCCACCTGACCCGTAAACCCCTGGTAGGCATAGGGTATGCCCGGGCTTCGCAGTGGCTGTGGTTCATCGGGATGAACTTGATGGGTTTCGCGCTGCACTGGATGGGGTATCTGGGCGTACCCCGCCGCGCCCATATCTCCGAGGTGGTCGGGCAGTACCAGGGGGCGGCCCCTTTCATGGCCCTCAACGCCATCTCCGGGGTGATCTTGTTCGCCGCGGCAGGCTTCTTCTTCTACGTGCTCTTCGCCACCCTGCTACAAAACCGCCGCCTCCCGGAGGCCCAAACCCCCGAAATCCCGTTCACCGAAGTGGTCTCTGGCCCGGAGGGCAACCGGATAGCACAGCTTACCGACCGGGTGGGGTTCTGGTTCGCGGTCGCGGTGATCTTGATCGTAGTGGCCTACGGGCTGCCCCTTATCCAGATGTTCACCAGCCTCAACCCGGTGCCGGGGATGCGGTTGTGGTAAGCCTGCCCCAAGCGCCCCGCTCCCAAAAGGAGCGGGGCTTAAGCTGGTTCCATGCCTCGCTTGCCTCGAGCTATCTACGCCCTAGGCTGGGTCAGCCTGTTGATGGACATCGCCTCGGAGATGGTCTACCCGCTCTTGCCCCTCTTCCTGACCACGGGGCTGGGGGCCAGCAAGGCCACGGTGGGCCTGGTGGAAGGGGTGGCGGAGGCCACCTCGAGCCTCTTCAAGGTGGTGGGAGGGCGGATCTCCGACCGAATTGCCGCCCGCAAACCCCTGCTGCTGGTGGGGTACGGCGCTCCGGCTTTTTTCCGGCCTATCCTGGCACTGGCCACGGCTCCCTGGCACGTGCTTTTGTACCGGTTTTTGGACCGGGTCGGCAAAGGGGTGCGCACCGCCCCCCGTGACGCCCTGGTCGCCGAGGCCACCCCGCGGGAGCAGTACGGGCGGGCCTATGGGCTGCACCGGGCGATGGACTCCGCCGGAGCCGCCATCGGGCCTTTGCTGG
The DNA here is from genome assembly GCF_003226535.1 of Meiothermus sp. Pnk-1. Classification (NCBI taxonomy): domain Bacteria; kingdom Thermotogati; phylum Deinococcota; class Deinococci; order Thermales; family Thermaceae; genus Meiothermus; species Meiothermus sp. Pnk-1. The sequence goes on from NZ_QKOB01000006.1 coordinate 96,897, forward strand.
CAGTGGTGCTGCTGCCGTTGGTGGGCTACCGGGGGGTGTTCTGGGTCTCGGCGATCCCAGCCTTACTGGCGGTAGGGGTGATTGTTTTCTTCGTGCGGGAAAAGCCGGGCACCGCCAAACCGCTGCCGCGCTTCCGGTGGCGGGGGTTCTCCTTCGGTTACCGCTGGTTTTTGCTGGTCTCGAGCGTCTTCACCCTGGGGCTATCCTCCAACGCTTTCTTGATCCTGAAGCTCTCGAGCCTGGGCCTTTCCAGCACCCAGACCACCCTGGTCTACACTCTCTATAACCTCCTCTACGCGCTGATCTCTTACCCGCTGGGCTCGCTCGCCGACCGGATTGGGCTGCGCCGCTTGGTGGCGACGGGTTTTGCCACTTACGCCCTGGTGTACCTGGGCTTTGGCCTCTCCAGCGCGATCTGGCAGGGAATCGGGCTATTCTTGCTCTACGCGGTGTACAGCGCCGCCTTCGAGGGCAGCAGCCGGGCCTACCTGGCAACGATCATCCCCGCCGCCGAGAAGGCCAGCGCCATCGGCTTGTACCATACCCTGACCGGGCTTTTGCTGTTTCCGGCGAGCGCCCTGTTCGGCTTTTTGTGGGAGCACGCGGGGCCTGGCACGGCCTTTTTTACCGGCGCGGCCCTGGCGGGAATGGCGCTGGTGCTGTTCGCGCTCGAGCCCAGGGTCTCCCCTCCCGACGCGCGATAGCTTGACGCCTGGCCCTTTCCCCCATACACTGGCCTTTGGCCCCATCGCCGCCAACGGGCGGTGAGGCCAGAGGGCAGGAAGGTCAGCGCACGTTCCTGTTCCCGACGGAGGAAAAATGCCGCTAACCAAAGAAGACAAGGCCCGCATCGCGAGCGAATTTGGCAGCTCCGAAAAGGATACCGGCTCCGCCGAAGTCCAGATCGCTATGCTCACCGAACGGATCAACCGCCTTTCGGCCCATCTCGCCAGCAATAAAAACGACCATCACTCGCACCGGGGGCTGCTCATGATGGTGGGACGCCGCAAGCGGATGCTCAGCTACCTCGAGCGCGTGGACGAAGCGCGCTATAAAGCCCTCATCGAGCGGCTGGGGCTGCGGAAATAGTTGCGCCCAAGGCACGAAAACCAGGCGGAGCCGGTCCCCCGGCCCCGCCGTTTTGTTGGTGGGGGCCCCCCGGGCGTGTTAGAGTGCCTAATGGAGCCGGGCGGCCTCCCGGGATAAATGTGTCTAGCGGCGCACGTTCGCCGCGACCATCTCGGCCAACAATAACTTTAGGCATACACCTCAAACGGAGTCGCTGTGCCGGAATTTATGAAGTACCCCAACCCTTATCAAACGCAAGCGCTCCGTTTGGGGGTAGAGGAAAACAGGAGTGAATATGGCAGAACAAAGTCCTAACGCCCCCCAGGGTTACCGCTATAGCCTCGAGGTTGGCGGGCGCACCCTCTCCATCGAAACCGGCAAATACGCCAAGCAAGTCTCCGGCTCGGTGTGGGTGCGCTACGGCGACACCGTGGTGATGGCCACCGCCCAAGCCTCGGACAAACCGATTGAAGCCGATTTTCTGCCCCTTACCGTGGAGTTCGAGGAACGCCACTACGCCGTAGGCAAGATCCCCGGCTCCTTCATGCGCCGCGAGGGCCGCCCGGGCGAGAAGGCCATCCTCTCGGCCCGGCTGACCGACCGGCCCATCCGCCCGCTATTTCCCAAGGGCTTTCGGCACGAGGTACAGGTCATCCTGACCGTGCTCAGCGCCGATCAAGAAAACACCCCAGACATTCTGGGGCCGATCGCTGCCAGCGCCGCCCTGACCCTTTCCGACATCCCCTGGAACGGGCCCATCGCTAGCGTGCGGGTGGGCTTGCAGGCGGGGCGCTTCGTGCTCAACCCGGTAGCCGCCGAGGAAAGCGACCTCGACCTGGTGGTGGCGGGTTCCAAGGACGCCATCATCATGGTGGAGGCGGGGGCCAGGGAGATCCCCGAGGAGCAGCTAGTCCAGGCCCTCGAGTTCGCCCACCGGGCCATGCAACCCATCATCGAGCTGCAAGAGCGAATGCGGGCCGAGCTGGGCAAACCCAAGTTCACGGTAACCCCTCCCGAAAAGCTCAGCGACGAACAGAGCGAGGCCTTCCGCCGCCTGGCCCTCGAGCGGGGCCTCTCCGCGGTGCTGCTCACCGCCTCCAAGGGCGAACGCAGCCAGGCCCTGGAAGCTTTCCGCGAGGCCATCGTGGCCGAGGCCGCGCCGGGCGAGGGTGAGGAGGTGGAGCGGCAGCGCAAGCTCTACTCCCAAGCCTTCGACGAGGTGGTGAAGCGGGAGTTGCGCCGGCTGATCCTCGAGGAGGGCAAGCGCGCCGATGGCCGCGGCCCCAAGGACGTGCGCAACATCTGGATCGAAGCCGACGTGCTACCCCGAACGCACGGTTCGGCGGTCTTCGCCCGCGGCGAGACCCAGGTGCTGGGGGTGGTTACCCTGGGTACGGGCCGTGACGCCCAACTGGTGGACGACCTCGGCCTAGATACCGAAGACCCCTTCTTGGTGCACTATAACTTTCCCCCTTACTCCACCGGCGAGGTCAAGCGCCTGCGCGGGGTAAGCCGCCGCGAGGTGGGGCACGGCAACTTGGCCAAGCGGGCTTTGCGCCCCGTGCTCCCCAGCCAGGAGGAATTCCCCTACACCATCCGGGTGGTGGGGGATGTGCTCGAGTCCAACGGCTCGAGCTCCATGGCGACAACCTGCGCCGGTTGCCTGGCCCTGATGGACGCGGGCGTACCGATCAAAAAACCGGTGGCCGGCGTGGCCATGGGCTTGGTGAGCGAAGGCGACCGCCACGTGGTGCTCACCGACATCCTGGGCCTCGAGGACGCCCTGGGCGACATGGACTTCAAGGTGACCGGCACCAAAGACGGGGTGACCGCCTTGCAGATGGACATCAAGATCTCCGGCCTCTCGTCCGAGACCCTGCGCCAAGCCCTGATGCAGGCCAGGGAGGCCCGGCTTTTGATCCTGTCCAAGATGGCCGAGGTCCTGCCCGAACCGCGCCGCGAACTCAAGCCGCAGGTCCCGCGCATCCTCACCCTCAAGGTCCCGGTCGAGAAAATTGGAGCCATCATCGGCCCCGGTGGAAAAAATGTGCGGGCCCTGGAGGAGCTGGGTGTCGAGGTGGATATCGAGCAGGACGGCACCGTGCGGCTCTTCTCGGTCAACGCCCAGGCCGCCGAGGAAGCCAGAAGCCGCATCCTGGGCCAGACCCAGGAGGCCCGCATCGGCGAGGTCTACGAGGGCACGGTCTCGAGGATCACCAGCTTCGGCGCTTTCGTGACACTTTTCCCCGGCACCGATGGCCTGTTGCACATCAGCCAGATCGCTCCGGGCCGGGTGGAGCGGGTCGAGGACGTGCTCAAGCTGGGAGACAAGATCCGGGTCAAGGTCAACAAGATCGACGAAAAAGGCCGGGTGGATCTGGTCCGCCCCGAACTCGAGGGTCAAGTCCCCCCGCGTAAACCGCCGGTCAAGCGCTAAACGCACAACGCCCGCCGCGAAGCGCAGCCTATCCCTGGCGCTAGGCGACAGGCACGGAACAAATGGAGTACGACATGAACGACATCCCCAACCGCCCCCCTAACCCACGGGGGCCCCGCAAACGCCGGATGCGCCCCAAGCCCACCGGCCCGCTGATCCTCGCCAAACCCAGCGAGCACGTAGAGATCATCCCGCTGGGAGGCATGGGCGAGATCGGCAAAAACATGTTCGCCTTCCGCTACCACGACGAGATTCTGGTAGTGGACGGCGGCCTGGCCTTCCCCGAAGAGCACATGCCGGGGGTGGACTTGCTGATCCCCCGCATCGACTACCTCCTCGAGCACCAGGAGCTCATCAAGGGCTGGGTGCTCACCCACGGCCACGAGGACCATATCGGGGCCTTGCCCTTCATCATGCCCCAGCTGCCTCGGGTCCCCGTTTACGGGGCCAAGCTCACCCTGGGGCTGGTCAAAGGGAAGCTCGAGGAGTTCGGCCTGCGCGCCGGAGACTTCAACTTCAAGGAAGTCTCCCCCGACGAACGCATTCAGATCGGACGCTTCTTCGTCGTGGACCTCTTCCGCATGACCCACTCCATCCCCGACAACTCGGGGATGATCATCCATACCCCCATCGGCAAAATCGTCCACACCGGAGACTTCAAGCTCGACCCCACCCCCATCGACGGCAAAACCAGCCACCTGGCTAAAATCGCGCAAGCTGGGGCTGAGGGGGTGCTGTTGCTCATCGCCGACTCCACCAACGCCGAGCGGCCCGGCATCACCCCCAGCGAGTCGGAGATCGCCAAGGGCCTCGACGCCATCATCGGCAAGGCCAAGGGCCGTATCTTCGTCACCACCTTCGCCTCGCACATCCACCGCATCCAGTCGGTCATCACCGCCGCGGAAAAGTACGGGCGCAAAGTGGCGATGGAAGGCCGCAGCATGCTGAAGTTCAGCCGGATTGCCCAGGAGCTGGGCTACATGAGCGTGCGCGACCGTATCTACACCCTGGACGAGATCAACCACCTCCCCGATGAGCAAGTCCTGGTGCTCTCCACCGGCTCGCAGGGTCAGCCCGAGGCCGCCCTTTCCCGGCTGGCCTTTGGCGGACACGCCAAGTTCGCCCTCAAGCCCGGCGACACGGTAATCCTCTCCTCGAGCCCCATCCCCGGCAACGAGGAAGCGGTCAACCGGGTCATCAACCAGCTGTATCGGCTGGGGACTTACGTCTACTACCCGCCCACCTACCGGGTGCACGCTTCCGGCCACGCCTCACAGGAAGAGCTCAAGATCATCCTGAACCTCACCAACCCCAAGTTCTTCCTGCCCTGGCACGGGGAAAACCGCCAGCAGACCAACTTCAAGTGGCTGGCCGAGAGCATGGGCCACCCACCCCAACGCACCCTGATCGTGGAAAACGGGCAGCGGGTCAAGCTCACCGCCGACAGCATCAGCGTCGAGGGAGAGGTGCCGGCGGGGGTGCTCTACGTGGACGGTCTGGGGGTGGGCGATATCACCGATGAAATCCTCGAGGACCGTCAACACATGGCCGCCGAAGGGGTAGTGGTCATCACTGCGCTGGTAAGCCGCGAAGCTCCCGCGGTGCAGGTTGTCTCCAAGGGGTTTGTAAAGGCAGGGGAGCGCTTGTTGAACGAGGTTCGCAACCTGGTCTTCGAGGCTATCCACGCGGGGGTGCGGGAGAAAAAGCGGCTCGAGGTCATCCGCGACGACATCTACTACCCGGTGAAGAAATTCCTGCGCAAGGCCACCGGGCGTGACCCGGTCATCATCCCGATGGTGATTGAGGGGTAAGCCCCCTTGCCCCGGATTGTCCCCTGCTAATCGCAGCAGGGGGCATCACTCAAGCCGTCTCAGATACCCCCTCAGCTCTTCTCGGTTGATCTCCCCGAGGTGCCGGGCCAGGAGATTGCCCTTGGCGTCGAAAAACAGCGTGGTAGGCAGACCCTGGATTTGCAAAGCCTCCGACAGGGCAGTCTTTTTGTCCAGCAGCAAATTGGGGATCTCTTTGCGCTTGACCTCGTCCAGGAAGATGCGGATGGCCTCGGGACCTTCGCCCATGTTGACGAAGACAAACTGCACGTCGTGCTGGCGGGCAGCCTCCTCGAGCAGCAACGGCATCTCCCGGCGGCAGGGAGCACACCAGGTAGCCCAGGCGTTGAGCACCACCGGCTTACCCACGAACGCCCGGAGGTTTTGGGGCTGGCCCTGCTCGGTCTCAAGGACAAGATTCGGCAACGGCTGAGCCGCCGGGCGGGAGGTCGGGCGGCCCAACAGGCCGTACACCACCCCCCCTACGGCCAACACCGCCAGGCCCCAACGTAAGAGGTTGGCTCGAGCGGGCGACATCTGCTCTAACCTAGCAAAGGCCCCCGTGAGATGCATCTAGCCGGATGGGTCAAGGCGAAACCAAAAAAAGGCGTGGGGCCCCAAGGTGAGGAGATAGGGCGGTTCGCCGATGGGAGGAAAGGCGGCCTGGCCGATCATCTCCACCGGGGTTAAGCCTTTCCAGGGGGAGAGGTCGAGGGCTACCGGCTGGGCGTGGCGCGAGAGGTTGTGCACCACCAGCGCATGCATCCCGGCATAGCTTCGCATGTAGGCCAGCACCTTGGGGTTGTCTGAGGATAAGAAGCTGATATCCCCTCGCCCAAAAACCGGATACCCCTTGCGCACCTGGATGATCCGGCGGACCCAGTTAAGCAAACTGGTAGGGGTGCGCTCTTGGGCCTCGACGTTCACCGCCTGATAGCTGTAGGGCGGGTCCACGATCACCGGGCTATACAGCCTCGAGGTATCGGCCCGGGAGAAGCCCGCGTTGCGGTCGATGCTCCACTGCATGGGGGTGCGCACCCCGTGGCGGTCGGGCAGGTAGATGTTATCGCCCATCCCGATCTCGTCGCCGTAGTAGAGGATGGGGCTGCCTGGCAGGGTGAGCAAGATCGAGTGCAGCAGCTCGATTTTCCGCCGATCTCCATCCAGCAACGGGGCTAGCCGCCTCCGAATGCCCACGTTCACCTTCATACGCGGGTCCTTGGCGTACTCGGCGTACATATAGGCGCGCTCTTCCTCGGTGACCATCTCCAAGGTCAGCTCGTCGTGGTTGCGCAGGAAAATAGCCCATTGGCAGTCCGGGCGGATCTCGGGCAGGCTGCGCATGATCTCTTCGATAGGCCTCGCCTCCTCGCGGGCTAGGGCCATGAAGATCCGCGGCATCACCGGGAAGTTGAAGCACATGTGGAACTCGGGGCGCTCAGCGGTGCCGAAGTAAGCGACCACATCTTTTGGCCACTGGTTAGCCTCGGCCAACAGTAGCTTGCCCGGAAAGTTCCGGTCGATGAAATGGCGCAGCTCGGCCAGGAAAGCATGGGTCTCGGGGAGGTTTTCGCAGTTGGTTCCCTCGCGCTCAAACAGATAGGGCACCGCGTCTACCCTAAACCCGTCCAGGCCCAGCTCGAGCCAGAACCGCACCACCTCTAACATCTCCTCGCGCACCTTGGGGTTGTCATAGTTGAGATCGGGCTGGGAGGAAAAAAACCGGTGCCAGTAGAACTTGCCTACCCTAGGCTGGTAGGTCCAGTTGGAAATCTCGGTATCGGTGAAGATGATGCGGGCGTCCTTGTATTTTTCCGGGGTTTCCGACCAGACATAGTAGTCGTGGTAGGGGTTACCGGGGCCCTGGAGGGCTTCTTGGAACCAGAAATGCCGATCAGAGGTATGGTTCACCACCAAATCGGCGATGACCCGAATGCCGCGGGCGTGGGCCTCCTCGAGGAAATGCCGAAAATCGTCCAGCGTTCCGTAATCGGGGTTGATCGCCTTGTAATCGGCGATATCATAGCCATCGTCCTTGAGCGGCGAGGGGTAGAAGGGCATCAGCCATAAACAGTCCACCCCCAGGGCCTGCAGGTAATCCAGGCGCGAGGTGAGTCCGGGAAAGTCACCTACGCCATCGGCGTTGGAATCCTGGAACGAGCGCACGTGCAGCTCGTAAAAAACGGCATCCTTGTACCACAGGGTATCGGCAGCGGTCACGCCCACCAAGTTACCATATCCGACCCGCCCCGCCTTTACAGACCCTTGCCAGGGGTCTAGGCTGAGGGCGAAACGGGCACCATGCACAGGTTATGCCCCCTTCTCTTCCTTTGTATCGCCGCTTGGGCCGCCCCGCCCGACGCCTACGGATACCCGCCCGAGGTCCGGATCGTCAGCGCCCAAGACCGCGAGGCCTTTATGCGTTGGTTTGCCGCCATCGCCGAGGCCCAGTACACGGCCCGAAGCCCAACGTGGAAACCCGAAGACCAAGACTGCGCCGGACTGCTGCGCTTCGCCTATGTGGAAGCGCTCAAACCCAAGACCGCCGAATGGTTCGCCCGGTTTCCCTACCTGCCCGAGCGGGCCATCCCCGCGGTGAGGTCGCTAACATACCCCCTTCCCCAAATAGGCCGCAGCGTGTTCCGGGTGGCCCCTGGGGCCTACCGACAGGGCGACGTGGAGGCGGGCCGGCTCGTCGGGCGCACCACCGCTTGGTATTTGATGCGCTATAACACGGTCTTCCTGGGCCGCACCCCGGACAAGGCCCGCCGCGGCGATCTGCTCTTTTTCGTCCACCCTCTGGCCGAGGGTTCGGCCTATCACAGCATGGTCTATCTCGGCGGGGGCATGGTGGTGTACCACACCGGGTTGCGCCCGGAGGAAGGAGGGGAGGTTAGGCTGCTCTCCCTCGAGACCCTGCGGCAACACCCGGAGAAAAGCTGGCATCCGGTGCCGGAGAATCCCGGATTTCTGGGATTTTTTCGCTGGAAGATCCTCGTTGGCCCCTAAGCGGCCAGGCCCTGCTCGACGCCCGAAAGGATGCTATGAAACACTTTCTACAGGGGATTTTATGGACGCTGTTGGTGCTGCCGGTGTTCGCCCAAAGCGGGACGCGGATGGAGCTTTACGGCGGGGGGGTCAAGAGCCCACAGGAGCCGGTCGCCCTCGAGTACTACATCCAGCGCCCGCAGAGTACCCGCCTCGAGCTATTCCGCCTGTATGAGCCAGAAAAGCTGCTGGCCCTGTACGGCCCGCGCGGGGTGCGGGTGGAGGGGCTGGAGCGGCTGAAAAAAACCCGGCTGCGGGTCATTCCGGTCTACCCCGGGGGAAGCGCCTACGGAACCATCCGCATCGGTCGGCTTCCCCCTGGCCTCTACTACGCCCGGATCGGGGGCGGGCTAGGTCGAACGCTGATCCTGGTCACCCGGCTGGGTCTGGTGGTCAAGGCCGAGCCGGGGCAGACCCTCACCTACACCGCGGATCTGGCCAGCGGCAAACCGCGAGCCGCCCGGATCTATCTGCTGGAGCGGGGGGTGGCGAGGCAGGCCACCGCCGATGCGAGCGGGATCGCCCGGCTACCCAGCCCCGCCCACGGCGACGGGGCCGTGGTAGCTGCCCGCTACGGGATGGACTGGGCCTTCAGCCGCCTCTTCTGGAACGGCTGGAGTCTAGTCAAAAATCGGGTCTACCTGGTAACCGACCGACCGGTGTACCGGCCCGGCCACCCGGTGTTCTTCAAAGGCATTGCCCGCAGCGCCGCAGGGCTCAAGCCGCGGGCGGGCCAGCGCCTCGAGGTCCGGGTGGTGAACAGCGACGACGAGGAGATCTTCCAGCAGACCTTCACCACCGACGCCTACGGCAGCTTCTCAGGGGAGTTCCGCCTAGGCCTGGACGCCCCTCTGGGGGATTACCGCCTCGAGGCGCGGCTGGAGGGCGAGACCCACGACACGAGCTTCGAGGTGCAGGAGTTCGTCAAGCCGGAGTACCAGGTGAGCGTGACCCCTAGCCGTCCTACGGCTATTCAGGGGGACCAGGTCCGCTTCACGGTCAAGGGCGAGTACCTCTTTGAGGGCCCGGTGGCGGGGGGCAAGGTGCAGTGGTCGCTGCTGCGCTCGCCCTACTACCGCTATGACCAGGGCCTCCCTTACGAGTTCTACGGCGACGCCGAAGAGGCGTACGGCGACGTGATCCAGCGCGGCGAGGGAACCCTGAACGAACGGGGGGAGCTGGTGGTGGAGGTTCCCCTCGAGCGCCAGGACGACGATTACCGCCTCTCGCTCCAGGCCAGCGTCAGCGACGAGACCCAGCGCGAGCAGCGAGGGGCGGCCAGCCTGGTGGCCTACCGGGCGGGGATCGTGCTGGGGCTCGAGACCGACCGCTACGCTTACCAAAGCGGCGACTCCCTCCTGCTCAACGTCCGCGCCGAAGACCTCCAGGGCAGGCCGGTCGCGGTGCCCTTCACCCTGGTCGCCGAGCGGGAGTTCTGGGTGCGGAGCAAGGGTGTCCGGCGCGAGCAGGTGAGCGCCCGCCAAGGCCAGACGAACGCCAGGGGCGAGGCCACGCTGCACCTTTCCTTCTCCGCGCAGGGCTCGTACCGCTTCACCCTCAGCGCCAAAGACCCCCAAGGCCGCCCCACCCGCGAGCAGGCTTACGTGTGGGTTTCGGGGGATTCCTACTGGTTCTGGGGGTACGAGGGGCTTACGGTGCGCTCCGATAAAAAGGTCTATAAGCCGGGCGAGGAGGCGGTGTTCGTGATCCAGTCGCCGGTCGAGAACGGTTACGCGCTGGTCACGCTGGAGGGCCAGTCCCTGCGAAAAGCCGAGGTGGTGAAGATGAACGGCTCGGCGCTCACTTACCGCCTCAAGGTGACCGAGGCCATGGGGCCCAACAGCTACCTGAGCGTGAGCGTGATCGGCAAGGGGGACTACTACCAGGGCGAGGCCGAGTTCTTGGTGCCGCCGGAGCAGAGGTTTTTGAACGTGGCCATCCGGCCCAGCGCCGAGAGTTTCAAGCCCCAGGACACCGCCACCTACACCCTGCGGGTAACCGACGCCTCCGGCAAACCGGTAAAGGCCCAGGTCACGGTAGGGTTGGTGGACGAGGCGATTTACCTGGTTCGGCCCGAAAACACCCCGGATATCCGCGGTTTCTTCTATCCTCGCCAGAGCAATGTTGTCGGTACGGAGTTGGCGAGCGGATACAGCTTCGGTTTTGATAGCGGGAGGCTCTCCGGGCGACCCCCTATGAGCCGGGCGGTGTTCGCCCAGGCTAAGGAGGGCCTGGCCACCGCCCGGCTGCGCAGCGATTTCCGCGACACCATCCTGTGGTTGCCCGCAGTGGAAACCGACGAAACGGGAGAGGCCAGCCTCGAGGTAAAGTTCCCCGACAACCTCACCCAGTGGCGCCTCACCGCGCGGGCCATCACCCTGGGCCAGGAGGTGGGGCAAGGACGCAACCTGGTCCGCACCACCCTGCCGGTGATCGCCCGGATTGCCGCTCCGCGTTTTTTGGTACGCGGCGATGAGGCCAGGGTGCGGGTCATCGGCCAGAACAACCTGGGCCAGAACCTGCGCGGGCGGCTCAACCTCGAGGCCGAGGGCCTCACCAACCCCAACCCCGGAGGAAAAAGCGTAACCCTGAGCGCCGGGGGCCGCAGCAGCGCAGAATATACCGTGCAGGCGAGGCAAACCGGGTCCGCCAAGCTCAAGGGTTCGGTCCTGACCCCCTCTACCAGCGACGCGCTCGAGGTCACCCTCCCGGTGATCCCCAAGGGCGTGCGTGACGAGATCGGCTGGGCCGCTCAGGTGAAGCCGCTCCAGCAGCCCGGCGATGCCGGTACTCAGGGGAGCGCCCGCTGGAGCTTTACCCTTCCCGATGGGGTAGATCCCGGTTCGGTGCAGGGGGCTCTCATCCTCACCCCCTCGCTGACGGCGGCGGTCGCCCCGGCCCTGCGCTACCTGGCCGGCTACCCCTACGGCTGCTCCGAGCAGACCATGAGCCGCTTTCTGCCCAGCGTACTGGCCAAGCGGTCGGGCGGGTCCGCGCTGCTCCCCGAGGAGATCACGGCCAACCTCGACGAGATGGTCGAACAGGGCCTGGCCCGGCTTTACCGCTTCCAGCACGAGGACGGCGGCTGGGGGTTCTGGGAGAACGACGACTCCTCCCTCTTCATCTCGGCCTACGTGATGGGCGGGCTGCTCGAGGCCCGCGCGGCGGGTTACCGGGTGCGCGAGCGGGTGCTCGAGGGGGGCTTCAAATACCTGCAAGATTACGCCCGCCGGACCGACGTCTCAGCGGATGCCCGGGCGATGGCCTACTTTACCTTGGCCCAAGGAGGGAAGGGAATAAACGGTATCTCGGGCGTCCTCGCCGATAAGAACCTCACCCCCTACGGCCTGGCCCAAGCCGTGCTGGCCCTGGCCGAGGCCGGACAGCAGGATCAGGCTTTGGCAACCCAGAACCGCCTGCTCGCCAAGGTGACCGAGCGGGCTAGCCTCGCCTACTGGGAATCCGGTGCCCCCGACTATGGGTGGAACGACGACCGCGTCGAGACCACCGCCTACGCCCTGATGGGTCTGGCCCGGCTGCGCCCCGACCACCCCATCGTGCCCAAGGTGGTGAACTGGCTCTTGCTCGAGCGCCGGGGGTCCGCCTGGCGCTCGAGCAAGGACACCGCGGCGGTGGTGCGGGCAGCGCTCGAGCTCTCCAAGCGGCAGAGCAGCGCCGAGGCTTGGCGCGAGGTCAGGATTAGCGTCGACGGGCAGGAAGTTGCCACGCAGACCGTCGGCGAGGCCGCGAGCGCCAGCGTTCCAATCCTGAACCTCTCGGCGGGAACCCACGTGCTCGAGGTCGGCGTGAGCGGCGAGGCCCCGCTTTACCTAGGAGCCCGGCTCTCCTACGTCTCCGAGCGGGCCTACAACCGGCCCGAGGGCCGGGGCCTGAGGGTGGCCCGGCAGTTCGAGCGGCTGGTGCCCAAGTACCTCGAGGACCAGGGGCGCTACGTCTACGGCCGATCCCCCCTCACCGGCCCGGTCAGACCCGGCGAGCTGGTCCTGGTGACGATCTCGGTGACCCCCCAGACCAAGGGTGCGCTGCGCTACCTGCTGGTCGAAGACGGCATCCCGGCGGGGTTCAGCGCCGTGGAGGAGGCCGGGATGGAGATCGAGGGGGTAGATACCCCCTACGGGAGCGATTACTACGGCTGGAACTACGGGTACGACGGGCGGGAGTTCCGCGACCAACGGGCCGAGTTTTACTTCAGCTACCTCGACCGGCCCATCACCTTCAGCTACGTGCTGCGGGCCGAGACCCCGGGCCGCTACAGCGCCCTGCCTACCGTGGCCTGGCTGATGTACGACCCGGAGGTGCGCGGGGTAGGGACCGAGCGGGAGGTGCGGGTCGGCGAATGAGGGCCTGTGCCTACTGGACATCACTGCTCCTCATCGGCGGGGCGCCCGTCCAGGCCTGGCAGGCCTACCAAAGCCCCGGCTTCATCGTCCAAATCGCCTCCCCGGCCGACGCCCGGTACCTCCCGCGCCTCTTCCAGAGCCTCGAGCGGGCCCGCAGAGAGCTAAGGGGATGGGGCCTCCGGCCCCCCGATCGGGTCCGGGTGGTGGTGCACCCCACCCTCGGGTCCTACCGCAAGGCCACCGCTCAGCCCTGGTTTGTCCTGGCCCAGGCCGACCGGGCCCAGGGCCGAATTGACCTGCAGCGGCTTTCCGTGGTGGTCGAGCGAGGCGGGCTCGAGGCCGTGTTGCGCCACGAGTACTTTCACCTGGCCCAGCCCGAAGGTTGGGCCAGGTGGCTGGCCGAAGGATCGGCGATGATCTTTGCCGCTCAAAGGCCGAGCGCCAAGGCCCTGGAAGGCGTTTCGACGGCGAGGCTGGAGGAGATCCTGGCCGCTCCACCGCAGCCGCAACTCCTGGCCCGGGCGATGGCGACAGCCTACGCTCGGGCGCAAGCCTACTGGAAAAAGCGCCGACCTGCCCCCTGACCGTGCTGCCCGCCTGGGGATAGGCGCATTTCTGCAGAAGGGTCATCCACCCTGGCGTTTTGCGTTTGACATACGACGGGGGACCTCGGCCCGTGCATAATAACCCTGATGCGCGTCCACCTCGTAGCCGTTCAGGCCGAAATCCAGCCCCCGGCTTACCGGAGTGCGGCAGCCTTCCGGGAGAGGGTCTTGGCCTTGACCCGTTCCGCGGTGGAGGGGCTCCCTGAGGGAGAGCCACGCGTCGTGGCCTTTCCCGAGGCCTTCGCGCTACCGCTTTGCTTCTGGCTCGAGGCCCCCCAAGAGATCCTCCAAGCCCCCTCGGCCACCTCCGCCGCGCTGGCCTTGCTGCGCCGGCGCTGGCCCGAGGCGTTGCGGCTGGCCATCCCTTCTCCGGCGGTGTTTTTTCATCTGCGGGCCATCGAGGTCTGGCCAGTCTACGAGCAGGTATTTCGAGAGGCCGCGCAGATGGGCCAGGCCTATGTGGTGGCGGGTTCTACGTTCAGCCCCCAGGTAGACTGGGAACCGGCACAGGGCTATCACCGCGCCTCGCGGGCGGTACTCAACCAAACCCTGCTCATCTCCCCCCGGGGCACGGTCCTGAGCCGGGTTCCCAAGGTGAACCTGACCCAGGACGAACGCAGGAGCTTTCTCTCGAGCGGCCCGCTCGGCGGCCAGGTCGTGCAGACCCAGATCGGCAAGCTGGGGGTCCTGATCTGCCTCGATGCTTTCCACGAGCGGCTGGTGGAATGGGTGGACGGCCAGGGCGCTTGGCTGTTAGTCCAACCCTCCGCCAACGCCACCCGGTGGGACGGCCCCTGGAGCGCCGATGCCCGGCAGGTCGAGAAGGAGGTCTGGCTGAGGGAAGGGCTGGCGAAGAAACTCGCGGCCCGCGAGAACCTGCGCTACGGCATCAACCCCATGCTAAACGGCAGGTTTTACACCCTGAGCTTCGAGGGGCAAAGCGGAATCTACGGCCCCGGAGCGCCGATAGCGCTAGCCGAAAGCCCCACCGGAGATGCCCTGGTTCGCTACACCATCGACACCACAGGTTGATTTCCAGCCCTAGGGCTGAGCGGAAAGCCCCAGGCGCTCCGGGTAGAGGGTGATCCCGGCACGCTGGCCAATCCGGTTCAGGAGCTTCTCCACAGCCTGCTGCAGCACCGCATCGGCGATGCTCGACTTCACCTCGTCGAACGGGCGCACCGTGCTGGGCTCGATCTTGTTGAGCCGGATGACGTGAAAACCGAACTCGGTGCGCACCGGCTCGCGGCTAGTCTGCCCGACCTTGAGGCGAAGCATGGCGTTTTCGAAAGCGGTCACATACGTCCCGCGGGGCTCACAACCGAGGTCGCCGCCGTTGTCTTTGCTGCCGGGGTCCTGGGAGTAACGCTTAGCTAGCTCAGCGAAGTCAGCCCCCTGGCCTAGCTGGCGGATCAGGGAAATAGCCTCTTGCCCGCTCACCACCAGGATATGCGAGGCGCAGTAGGTCTCCGGGGTGGTAAACTCGGCCTGGGAAAGCCCGTAGATAAGCCGGAGCGCGGATTCGCTGGGTTGGATCTGCCCCTGAAGGCGCTCGAGGTAGGCGTTGTAGGTGAGGGCTTCATACACCAGCATCCGGTAATCGTCGAGGCTGGCGAGGCCCACCTGGTTCAACGCTTGGCCGAAAGCCTCGTCGCTTTCAAAATCCTTGCGGGCCTCGGCCACCTGGTCTTCAACGGCCTCTTTGCTCGCCGCCAAGCCCGCCCGCTCGGCGGCTTTGATGACGGCATAATCCTGGGCTAGGCGCTCGAGGAACTGCGGTTTGAAGCGCTCAAACTGGGACTCCGTCTCCGGCGTGGCGGGCACCCCTTGCCGCTGAAGCGAGGTCTTGACAAAAAACCCCCATTCGAGATCGAAGTAGCTTTTCCTCAGCGCCTGTCCCCCCACCTCCGCCACCACCGGGTCGTCCTGCTGGGGCGACGTCTGCTGGGCCAACGAGAGGGAGAAAAGCGCAAGGAGGCAAATCAAGAATCTAGGCATGTCGCTATGCTAACACGCAGCGCCGACAGTTTCGCTCGTTCCGCCTTCCCAAAGATGGTAGAATCCGCCCCGTGAAGCTCAAGCCTCCCGATCGGGCCGCCCCGCTAGCCCCTCTTGCCCCAACACCAGAGGGGGTATGCCCGCGCGCCTAGCCGTCATCGGTGGGGGGATGGCGGGGTTGGTGGCCGCCTATTACGCCCAGCGAGCCGGGCTCGAGGTTAGGGTGCTCGAGGCCGCCCCCCGCTTTGGCGGGAAGCTCTTCTCGCTGCGCGGGGAGGGGTTCGTGGTGGAAGCCGGGGCTGACTCCCTCCCGGCGACCCCCGAAGTGCTCGAGCTGGCCAGGGAGCTCAACCTCACGAAACGCCTCCTCTCCCCCCACGCCAACTCCAGCTACCTGCTTTACCGGGGTAAGGTCCAGGCCCTCCCCCAAGTCCCCCTGGCCCAGCTCCCCTGGGCCATCCGCCCGCTGCTCTCCCCGGCAGGGCAGCTGCGGCTGGCCTTTGAACGGTTCGTAGGCCCAGCCGCCGACCCCGACGAAGCTTTGGGATCGTTTATCCGTCGCCGCTTCGGAGAGGAGGCCTGGGCGATCCTGGCCCGCCCCCTCAGCCACGCCGTGTACGGGGCCGACCCCGAGGATCTCTCGGTGCGCTCGACCTTCCCGGAGTTGTGGGAAAGCGAGCAGAGGAACGCCTCCGTACAACAACCCGCCGAGGCCATCTCCCTGGAGGACGGAATGGGAACTTGGATCAGCGCGCTGCTGCAAAGCCTCGAGGGAAAGGTGCAGCTCGGCTGTGGGCTCGAGGTGGTAGCGATGGGGCGGGAAGGAGAGGCGTGGCAGATTTTTACCCCCCAGGGTCGGCTCGAGGCCGAGGCAGTGATCCTCGCCACCTCTGCGCAGCGCGCTGCTCGCATCTTGCGCCCCATCTACCCTCAGGCCACCGCTCTGCTCAACCAGGTACCCACCCTCCCGGTCGCGACGGTGGCGCTGGCCTTCCGGGAGGAAGGCTTGCCGAGCCTGCCCGGCCACGAGGTAATCCTGGACGGAAACTATCGAGCCGAGAGCTTTCTTTGGGCGAGTCAGCGTTGGGCGGGGCGGGCTCCTGAAGGCTTCCAGTGGGTACGGGTGAACTTCGCCAAAGAGGCGGCGCGGCTGGGAGATGCCGAGCTGGTGCGCCTAGCCCAGGTCGAGCTCGAGCGCTATGTGGGAAGCGCAAGGATGCCCAAGCCCTTGGCGAGCTGGTCGTTCCGCCTGGGTACGATCCCCATCTATCAAGTCGGCCATAAGCGCCGGGCGGAGGCCATCGAGGGGGCAATAGACCGAATGCCGGGAGTCTACACCGCCGGGTTGGGCCTCCGAGGTCTCAGCTTGGCGGATAGCGTACGGGAGGGGCAGAAGGCGGTCAGGAGGGCCCTCAACTACCTGGCCCTCTCCCCCGCCTCGCCCACCCCCTAGCCGAGGGAAGCCACTCATCCTAGGAAAGGCCGCAAAATCGCCCCTACCTGCCCCGTCTCGATCAAAAAGGCATCGTGCCCGTGAGGGCTTTGGATCTCCTCGTAGCGCCCGCCGGCCAGCTCTGCCGCATCGCGAACCTCCGAAGCGGGGTAAAGCACATCGGTGTCGATCCCTACGAAGAGGGAGGGAATGGGTTGAAGGCGCTCCAAAGCCGCCGCCACCCCGCCCCGGCCCCGGCCCACGTCGTGGGTATCCATGGCCAGCGAAAGGGTTAAGTAGGCGTTGGCGTCGAAGCGGCGGATGAATTTCTCCCCCTGGTAGACCACGTAGCTCTCGCCCCGCTCGGGAGCCTGCCGCCAGCGCTCGGCAAAGGATCTGGGAGCGCGGTAGGAGAGCATGGCGATCGAGCGGGCCAGTTGCAATCCTAGGGGCTGCTCGCTGTAGTAACCGCCCCGATACGCCGGGTCAGCGGTGATGGCATCGCGCGAAAGCCGGTTGAAAGCCCTAGCCCACGGCCCGTGGACGGGTGGGGCCGCCAACACCACCATCTTGCGCACCCGCTGAGGAAACAAGAGGGCGAACTCCATGGCCACCATCCCCCCCAGGCTGCCGCCGATCACCGTGACCTTTTCCACCCCCAAGAGGTCCAACAGCCGGGCCTGGGCTCGAGCCAGGTCGCGGATGGTGAGCCGGGGGAAGGTCGGGCCGTAGGCCAGTCCGGTCCGGGGGTTAGGGGTGAGGGGGCCGGTGCTGCCGTAGCAGCTACCGATATGGTTGGCGCAGATCACGTAGTGCCGCGCCGGGTCGAGGGGCCTCCCCGCCCCCACCAGATCGTCCCACCAGCCCTGCGGACCGAAAGCCTGCTCGAGCGGGCTCAGCCCCTTGAGCGCCAGCTCGCCGTAGGTTCCAGCCAAATGCGCACTCCCGGTGAGGGCGTGGAAGACCAGGTAAGCGTTGTCCTTGGCCGAGTTGAGCCGCCCGTAGGTCTCGAAGCGCAGCCGTAGCTCGGGAAGAAGCCCGCCGTGCTCGAGGGCGAAGTTCTCCTCCTGGAGGATAGCCGTGCAAGGAATGGGCTCTTGGGCGATATCGGGCTGGGGTACGGGTAAGCGCAAAATCGCCCCGTGCTCTCCCCACACCTCCCAGACAATGGGCTCGGATTCGGGTTGGAACGGTTCGCGCACCACCTGAACCTCCCTTGAGGTCACACGCCGTACGCCGAAGGTTTTTTCGACCTGCGACGCACGGCTCAATCTGCCGCCACCGAGGTCTTGGCCTGCAACGCCTGCTTGAGGTCGGCCTGGAGATCCTCCAGCGCCTCGATCCCCACGCTGAGCCGCACCAGCTCAGGGCTTACCCCAGCGCGGAGCTGCTCCTCGGCGGAGAGCTGGGAGTGGGTGGTAGAGGCCGGGTGAATGGCCAGGGTACGGGTATCGCCCACATTGGCCAGGTGCGAGACGAGCTCGAGACGGCCGATGAAGCGCTTGGCCGCCTCGTAGCCCCCCTTGAGCCCGAAGGTGAGCACCGCCCCCGGCTTGCCTTTGAAGTACTTGACGGCCTTGGCGTAGCTGGGGTGGTCCTCCAGCCCGGGGTAGTTGACCCAGGCCACCTCCTCCTGCTCGCGCAACCAGTGGGCGAGGGCAAGGGTGTTGTGCACTGAGCGCTCAGCCCGAAGGGAAAGTGTTTCCAACCCCAGCAGCAAGAGCCAGGCCTCGAAAGGACCCAGGGCCTGCCCCTGGTCGCGCAGGCCGTCCACCCGGGCCTTTAGGATAAAGGCCAGGTGGCCGAAGGCCTTGGTCAGCTCGAGGCCGTGGTAGCCGGGCTGGGGCTGGGTGAGCAGGGGGTAGCGCCCGTTCTCCCAGTCGAAGTTGCCCCCGTCCACGATCAATCCCGCGATAACCGCCCCGTGCCCGCCGATCCACTTGGTGGCCGAGTGCACCACCACGTTGGCCCCCCACTCGAGGGGCCGGAACAGGTACCCCCCCTGGCCGAAAGTGTTGTCCACGAAGAGAGCGATGCCACGTTCCTGGGCGGCTTGGGCAATATTCTCAAAGTCGGGAATGTTAAGCGCCGGGTTCCCCACCGACTCGAGGTACCAAAACCGGGTGTTGGCGTCGGTCAGGGCGATGAACTCTTCGGCGGTCTCGGCCCGGCTGGTGAAACGGCTCTCGATGCCCAACCGGGGCAGGGTAACTTTGAACTGGTTGATACTCCCGCCGTAGAGATTGGGGGTGCTGACGAAGTTATCCCCCGCTTGAGCGATATTGGTAATCGCCAGAAACTGCGCCGCGTGCCCCGAGCTGGTAGCGAGCGCAGCAGCCCCGCCCTCGAGCGCGGCGATGCGCTTCTCCAGCACGTCGGTGGTGGGGTTCATGATGCGGGTGTAGATGTTGCCGAACTCCTGCAGCCCAAAGAGCCGCGCCGCGTGGTCGGCGTCCTTGAACTGGTAGCTGGTGGTGGCGTAGATGGGCACCTGGCGGGCCCCGGTGCTGGGGTCGGGGCTATAGCCGGCGTGGAGCTGTAGGGTCTCGAAGCGGAGCTTCTTCTCGGACATATCGAACTCCTACCGCGTTTGGATTTGGGGCGCTGTCTGGCCTTTGCACACGCTTTGGGGTAGGAGTTTATAAAGAAAAACTCCCATCCCGATTCGTTCTCTTGGCTGGCGTGTGCCAGCGAATCTGGAAGGGAGTCACTGTGCCTAGCTCGTCCCTTCTCTCATCTTTCCCGGGCGTTTCCCCCGTCCGGGTCGGAATTGGCACCTTTGGTAAGCCACAGTCGGTGATGGGCGAATGGGCTTACCGGGTTGCCGCGACTTCATCGGGCCGAATCCCTCAGTCGCTCTGGATAAGAGAACGCACCTCTTTGTTGCCGCGCCCCGGCGCGGTTAGAGGTGAGTGTAGGGGTTGGCCGGGCGGCTGTCAAGCTTCTCCGCCCGAGGCAGCAGCCCGCAGGCTGTCATCCTTGACGTTTGGTATACCAAAGCGTATACTTCTTTCCAATGCGTGGCATCTCCTGCATCCTAGGCCCCCGAGCTCCGTGGGCCTGATGGTGCCGTACCCCCAGAAGCCCCGGAGCGAACCATCTCCGGGGCCTTTGCTGCGCGTAGAGGAGGAAGCCTGATGGGAAAAAGCCTGTACGAAAAGGTCTGGGAAGCCCACGCCATCCGCACGCTGCCGGGCGGCCAGACTCAGCTTTTCATCGACACCCACCTCATCCACGAGGTCACCTCGCCCCAAGCGTTCGGCATGCTCAAGGACCTGGGGCTTCGGGTGCGCTTCCCCGAGCGCACCTTCGCCACCGTGGACCACATCGTGCCCACCCATAGCCTTCTTGAGCCCTTCGCCGATCCCCAGGCCGACGAGATGATCCGAAAGCTGCGGGAGAACGTGCGGGAACACGGCATCACCTTCTTCGACGTGACCAGCGGCCTGCAGGGCATCGTGCACGTGATCGGGCCCGAACAGGGCATCACCCAGCCAGGCATGACCATCGCCTGCGGCGACTCCCACACCTCCACCCACGGGGCCTTTGGGGCCATCGCCTTCGGCATCGGCACCACCCAGGTGAGGGATGTGCTGGCCACGCAGACCCTGGCCATGAGCAAGCTCAAGGTGCGGCGCATCAACGTCGACGGGCGGCTGCGGCCCGGCGTGTACGCCAAGGACGTGATCTTGCATATCATCAAGGTGCTGGGCGTCAACGGTGGCCTCGGCTATGCCTACGAGTACGGCGGCAGCGTATTCGACAACTTCAGCATGGAAGAGCGCATGACCGTGTGCAACATGAGTATCGAAGGCGGAGCGCGCTGCGGCTACGTCAACCCCGACCAGACCACCTTCGACTACCTCAAAGGCCGCCCCTATGCGCCCAAGGGAGCCGAGTGGGAGGCGGCAGTCGAGCGCTGGAAGGCCCTGGCCTCCGACCCCGATGCCCACTACGACGACGTGGTGAACATTCGGGCCGAGGAGATCGCCCCTACCGTGACCTGGGGCATCAACCCCGGCCAAGGCTGCGCCATCACCGACCGCGTGCCCGACCCCGCCGACTACCCCGAGTCCGCGCGGGCGGGGCTCGAGGAGGCCCTCCGGCACATGAAGCTTCGGCCCGGCCAGCCCATCAAGGGGGTGAAGGTGGACGTGGCCTTCCTGGGAAGCTGCACCAACGGGCGCATCTCCGACTTCCGCGAGGTGGCGAAGTACCTCAAGGGGCGCAAGGTAGCTCCCGGCGTGCGGGCCATCGCGGTGCCGGGCTCGCAGGTAGTGGCCAAGCAGTGCGAGGAGGAGGGCATCGCCGAGATCTTCCGCGAGGCCGGCTTCGAGTGGCGGGGCGCGGGCTGCTCGATGTGCTTGGCCATGAACCCGGACAAGCTCGTCGGCGACGAGCTGTGCGCCTCCTCCTCCAACCGCAACTTCAAGGGGCGGCAGGGCTCGGCTACGGGCCGCACGGTGCTGATGAGCCCGGTGATGGTGGCCGCGGCGGCGGTGACGGGCGTGATCAGCGACGCGCGCGAGGTGTTCGGAGTGAGCGATCTGGTAAGCGCCTGAGCTCCTTAGGGAGACTTAGCTGCCCGAAAGGATGCAAGTGGTATTTTTAGGCCGTGAGCAGGAAAAGCACTTCCGAGCGGGTTCTGAACCCGTACCTTGGCCTGGGTGGGCAGAAACTTTTCGGCCTGGCTATGCCCTTTGCAAGGGTAGATGGGGTATTAGGGTGAGGTCTTCCGCCTTACGCATCGTTGGGGGGGTTGGCCTGGTGCTCTTGGGCGTGGTGGTTGCCGGTCTTGGAATCGCCCTTTCGGGATTCGCTGGGAAAGCCGTATCTCCCCAGGGTTATGTGATCCTAGCTGCGGGCTTAGCCCTTTCAGGCCTGATGGTTACAGCAGGAATCGTGGTTTTGCTGAGCGTGTTCAAAGAGTAGGAGGAAAAGTGGCCCTCGAACCGATCAGACAAGTCATCGGACGTGCCGTGCACGTCCCCGGCAACGACATCGACACCGACCGCATCACCCCGGCCCGCTACCTCAAGGTGGTCACCTTCGACGGGCTGGGCGAGGCGCTGTTCTACGACGAGCGCTTCAATCCCGACGGTTCGGAAAAACCTCACCCCCTCAACGACCCCCGTTTCAAAGGGGCCAGCATCATGCTGGTGGGGGCCAACTTCGGCTGCGGCTCCTCCCGCGAGCACTCGCCCCAGGCCATCTACCGCGCCGGTTTCCGCGCCCTCGTCGGGGAGAGTTTCGCCGAGATCTTCTTCGGCAACGCCACCGCGCTCTCCATGCCCTGCGTAAGCGCGGACAAAGCCGATATCGAACGCCTGGCAGCGGCGGTGGAGCACAACCCGGCCCTCGAGGTCACCGTGGACGTGGAGCGGCTCGAGGTGCGCTACGCCGACCGGTCTTTCCAGGTGAGGCTACCCGAATCCGCCCAAAAAGCCTTGGTCTCGGGCCGCTGGGACCCCATCGCCGACCTGCTCGAGGCCGGAAGCTTGCTGGAAGAGTTTGATCGCAAACTGCCCAAGGCGGTGAAAAGTTGACGTGCCCTACGCGCGCCAAGCGTAAGGCGTAGGACGCTTGGCAGAAAGGAAACCATGCCCAAAATCGCCCTGCTCCCCGGTGACGGCATCGGCCCCGAAGTAACCTATGCCGCCGTAGACGTGCTCAAGGCCGCCGACGAGGTGTTCGGCCTGGGGCTCGAGTTCGAAGCTTTCCCCTTCGGCGGCAATGCCATTGATTCCCACGGCGAACCCTTTCCCGAGGTGACCCAGCGGGGCTGCCTCGAGGCCGACGCCATCCTGCTGGGGGCCATCGGCGGTCCGAAGTGGGACAACGTACCCCGCGACATCCGCCCCGAGACCGGATTGCTGGCCCTGCGCAAATCCCACGGCCTCTTCGCCAACCTGCGCCCGGCCAAGGTGCTGCCCGGCCTAGAAGCCCTCTCCCCGCTCAAACCCGAGATCGCCAGGGGGGTGGACGTGCTGGTGATCCGCGAGCTCACCGGCGGGATCTACTTCGGCACCCCCCGCGGGATGAACGCAGAAGAAGCCTGGAACACCGAGCGCTACTCCCGCCTCGAGGTTCTGCGCATCGCCCGGGTGGCTTTCGAGGCCGCCCGCAAGCGGAGGGGACAGGTGTGCAGCGTGGACAAGGCCAACGTGCTCGAGGTCGGCGAGTTCTGGCGCAAGGCGGTGGAGGAGGCGCACCAGGACTACCCCGACGTCGCGCTCGAGCACCAGTACGTCGATGCCATGGCCATGCACCTCGTCACCAAGCCGGGGCGCTTCGACGTGGTGGTGACGGGCAACATCTTCGGGGATATCCTCTCCGACTTGGCCTCGGTGCTGCCCGGGAGCCTGGGCTTGCTGCCCTCGGCCAGCCTGGGCGAGAAGACCCCGTTGTTCGAGCCGGTGCACGGCTCGGCCCCGGACATCGCCGGAAAGGGGGTCGCCAACCCCACCGCGGCCATCCTCTCCGCGGCCATGCTGCTCACCCACGCCCTCTCCCGCCCCGACGCGGCCAAGGCGATCGAAGACGCCGTCGCTCAGGCGCTCGCCGCGAACCCCACCCCCGACCTGGGCGGCAAAGCCCGCACCGCCGAGTTCACCCGACAAGTTGCGGAGGCTGTGCGACGGATTGAAGCTCGCGCCTGAAACCTGGAATCTATAAGCCATGAAGCTCAAAGGGCAAACCTTTATCATCACCGGGGCCAGCCGCGGCATCGGCGCAGCGCTGGTCATGGAGTTGGCCAAAGCCGGGGCCAACGTGGTCCTGGGGGCGCGGAACAAAGGGGCGCTCGAGACGGTGCGCGAAGCGGCAAAAGGGCTTGGGGTGGAGGCGGCAGCGGTGGCGGGAAGCGTCGCCGACGACGGGGTGGCCCGGCAACTGGTGGAGGCCGCCAAGGCCCTCGGGAACTTCGCGGGGTTCGTCCACAACGCAGGGATCCTCAACGCGGGTCCTTTGGTGGTGGAACTCCCCGAGCCCCAGTACGACGAGATCCTCGAGTCCAACCTCAAAGGCGGCTACCAGCTAGCCCGCTACAGCTACCCCAACCTGCGGCCCCAGGGAGGGGTGGCGGTATTCTTGGGCTCTGGGGTCGCCGAACACCACATCCCTGGCATGGGAATATACGGCGTGGCCAAGGCCGCCGAGGAGTACCTGGCGCGGCAGCTGGCGCTCGAGGCCCCCGAAGTGACCTGCTTTATCTACCGCCCCGGCATCGTCGAGACCGACATGCAGCGCCAATTGCGCGCAGCGGAGGGGGGCGGGGCCACTGCATTGCGCCCGCTCTTCCAGGGCTACAAAACCCAAGGCCGGGTCCTCTCCCCCGAGCAGTCCGCCCGCACGCTGGTGCGTATCCTGGAGGGCGAAGCCCACAAATTCCACGGTAAGATAGCCACGTATCGCGACGCCTAAGCGTCAACATAGGCCATACGAAAGTACGACGCACCGGAGGTGCAACCCATGCGCTCTGACGTGATCAAACAAGGCCCACAGCAAGCTCCTGCGCGTGCGATGTTGCGTGCGGTGGGGGTGACGGATGACGACTTCAAGATTCCCTGGGTAGGCCTCGTGAACACCTGGACCGAAGGGATGCCCTGCAACTTCCACCTGCGCGAGCTGGCCGCCGACCTCAAGGCGGGGGCCAAGGAGGCCGGGCTGCATGCCTTCGAGTTCGGCGCCCCGGCCATCTCCGACGGGATTAGCATGGGCACGGTGGGGATGCGAGCCTCGCTCATCAGCCGCGAGGTGATCGCCGACTCCATCGAACTCATCGCCCGGGGCTACCTCTACGACGGAATGGTGGCGCTGGTGGCCTGCGACAAGACCAACCCCGGCGGGATGATGGGGGTGATCCGCGCCGACGTGCCAAGCCTGGTGCTTTACGGTGGCTCCATCGCCCCCGGAGTCCTGCGCGGTAAAAAGCAGACCGTGGTCTCGGTCTTCGAGGCGGTAGGGCAGTACGCCGCAGGCAAAATCACCGAGGAAGAGCTGGCCGAGGTCGAACGCACCGCCATCCCCGGCCCTGGGGCCTGCGGGGGGCAGTACACGGCAAACACCATGGCCATGGTGCTGGAGGTGATGGGCTTCTCCCCTATCGGCTACAACGCCATCCCTGCCATCGCCCCGGAGAAGAAAGCCGCCGGACGAAAGGCGATGTATGTCCTGGCCGACGCCATTCGGGAAAACCGCACGCCCAAGAGCTTCCTCACCCGGCAGTCCTTCGTCAACGCGATCGCCGCGGTGGCCGCCACGGGCGGCTCGACCAACGCGGTCTTGCACCTCCTGGCGGTCGCCCGCGAGGCGGGGGTCAAGCTCGAGCTCGACGACTTCGACCGCATCTCGCGCAAAACCCCGGTCATCGCCGATATGCGCCCCTGGGGCACCTACACCGCCTGGGAACTGTGGGAGGCCGGAGGCATTCCGCTCATCATCCGCCGCCTGATCGAAGGAGAGATGATCGACGGCAGCCAGATGACCATAACCGGTAAGACCCTGTGGGAAGAGGTCAAGGACGCCCCCGAGACCCCCGGTCAGCAGGTGGTGGTCCCGCGGGAGCGGGCTTTCAAAGCGGAGGGTGGCCTACGCGTCCTCAAGGGCTCATTGGCCCCCGAGGGGGCGGTCTTGAAGCTCGCCGGCACCGAGCGCAAGCAGTTCCGCGGCCCGGCCCGGGTCTTCGACGGCGAACCGCAGGCGATGAAGGCGGTGCTCGAGAAGCAGATTCGCCCCGGCGACGTAGTGGTCATCCGCTACGAGGGCCCTAAGGGAGCCCCCGGAATGCCCGAGATGCTCTCGGTGACCAGCGCCCTGGTAGGGGAAGGGCTGGGTCCGGAGGTGGCTTTGGTGACCGACGGGCGCTTTTCGGGCGGCACCAGGGGGTTGATGATCGGGCACGTCGCGCCGGAAGCTCAGGTTGGCGGGCCGATCGCGCTGGTCGAAGAGGGAGACTTCATCTCGATTGACTGTGACGCGGGGAAGCTCGAGCTGGAGGTTTCCCCCCAGGTGTTGGAAGCGCGCAGGGCTAAGTGGAAGGCCCCGGAGCCGCATTACCAGAGCGGGCTGTTTGCCCGCTACGCCAAACTGGTGAGCAGTGCGAAGTATGGGGCGGTGCTAGAGGCGGAATAGCGGCCACCAAACCGCCATGGCAGGGTTTCGCATAAACCCCGCCCAAAGCGCTCTGACGACCGGAAGTCCGCTGCTTTGCGCAACGGCCCTTGCCGCGCCCATCCCCGCCGTGCTTTCACGTAGCGAAACACGCAGGGCACACCCATTTTGGCCCAGAACCCCGCTTCGCTTGGGAGCGGTTCGGCGGTCCCAACCCGCTCGAGTCCCTCCGAAGACGCGATTAAACAGAATTAGGTGGGGCTTCGGCGGGGAGGGGCTCGAGGTACACCCCGGCGATCTTCCAACTCCCATCCGGCTGGCGCTCCATCAGGTAGTAGGCCCGGTAGCGCAGCCCTTCTCCGTCGGTGACGATGAGCACCTGAGTAGGTATACCTTGCAACAAACCGATGGCACCGAACTCCACCCGGGCTGGGCGATAGAGGGGCAGGTACCCCTGTTTGACCATCTGGAGAAAGCGCTCGGGGGTCTGAAACTTTTGGCGGATGCCCGGAGCGGCGAAGGAGAAGGCCCGCCCCGCATCGTCCTGTTGAAAAGCCGCCAGTTGTGCCTCTATCACCGCACGGATCTCGGCCTGTTGTTGCAGCGGTATGTCGGTAAGCCGCTGAGAAAGGGCTACGGCCGCCAGCAAAAGCCCCACCGCCACCCCAATTCGCGCAGCCATACCTCAAGATGGCGATCGAAGGCGGTGGGATGTGTCGCCTGCCCCACGGTTTAGGGCTTGAGAAACTCCAAGGTGGCCCTAGCCAGCAGTTCCACCGCCACCGGCAAGGCCCGCTCGTCATCGATGTCGAAGCGGGGGTGATGGTGGGGTTGGTTCTTCCCCGTGGCGGGGTCTCCCGCCCCCACCCAGAAATACACCCCCGGAGCCCGGTTCAGGAACTCGGCCATGTCGTCGCCGCCCATCACCGGGGGGGTCTCGAGCACCCGCTGCGGCCCTACCACTTCGCTCGCCAGAGCGCGGAAACGCTGGGTCAGCTCGGGGTCGTTGACCACTGCCGGCGAGCCATCCCGCCAGGCGATCTCAGCCGTCCCGCCCATCGCCAGGGCGATGCCCGTAGCCACCTCTTCGATCCGGCGCACCAGCTTGGCCCGCAGCGCAGCGTCAAAAGTACGCAAGGTCCCCTTGAGGGTGGCGGTCTCGGGGATGATGTTGTGGGCGCCTTCCCCGGCAGTAAGGGTGGCGATGGTAATCACCGAGGTACCCACCGGGTCGGTCTCACGGCTCACCAGGCTTTGCAAGGCGGTGATGATGTGCGCCGAGATCAGCACCGTGTCCACGCCCTCGTGGGGCATGGCGGCGTGGGTTCCCTTGCCGTGCACGGTGAGGGTGAAGGCATCGGCAGCGGCCATGCTGGGGCCGGGCCGTATCCCCACGGTCCCGGCGGGCAGCAGGCTATAGAGGTGCAACCCAACCACCCGGTCCACGCCTTCCATCACCCCCGCCTCGATCATCGGGCGGGCCCCCCCTACGATCTCCTCGGCAGGCTGGAAGACAAAGACCACGTTGCCCTCGAGCTGGTCTTTCATCTCGCTGAGGAGGGTGGCCACATGGGCTGCTACCGCCGCGTGGCCATCGTGCCCGCAGGCGTGCATCACCCCGGGGTTCTCCGAGGCGTAGGGGGCTCCGGTGGCCTCGTGGATGGGCAGGGCGTCGATGTCGGCGCGGACCAGCACGGTCTTGCCCGGCTTGGCCCCTTTCAAGCGCGCCACCACGCCGGTGGTGGCGATGCCGGTCTGGACCTCGAGCCCCAAAGCGCGCAGGTGAAGGGCTAGCTTTTCGGCGGTGCGGAATTCCTGGAAAGCCAGCTCAGGGTGGCGGTGGAAATCGCGTCGCATGGCGACGAGCGAGGGGGTGAGGTCAGCGATGCGGTTTCGGATATCCAGCGGTGCGACTTGCATGTCCCCCAGCATACTCCCGCCGAGGGAAATTTGCGCCTCACTCCTCGAGCCACTCCGTCGAATAGCTCGCGGTCTTGGGAATCACGCAGATGAACTCGGCCGTCTCAGGATCGGGATTTTCGTACCAGTGAGGGGTGTCGGCAGGGATGTAGATGGCCTCCCCGGCTTTGGCTTCGAAGATCTCCTCCCCGATACCGACGCGCAGCCGTCCGGTGATCAAGAACTGCTCGTGCTCCACGCCAGGGTGCTTGTGGCGGGGAATCCGCCCGCCGGGCAGGATGGTGAACTTACGGGTGATGTAGTGAGGAGCGCCGTCCTCAGGGCCAATCAGTACCTGAATAAAGGCCTGAACCCCCCGCTCGACGGGACGGGAGGGGGCTTGTTGGGCGGAGCGCACAAAGCCTTTCACGTCCCCAGTCTACCAACCCGGGGCTAGAGGTCGGCCCATGCGGAAAGCGTTTCCAGGACCTCTTGGTCGGAGACTTGGGGGAAGTCTTGATAAAAAGCCCCCACGGCATCGAAAGGAACCGGCGTATACAAGCACACTACCTCGACCTGGCGCCGCAGGTGCTCGAGCGCCTCCGGCGGGGCCACCGGAACGGCCACCACTAGCCGCCGGGGCTGCTCGGCCCGCACCGCCCGAATGGCCGCTTCCATGGTGCTGCCGGTGGCGATGCCGTCATCGACGACCACCGCGTCACGGCCCGCGAGCGGGACCTTGGGCCGCACCGCACGGTAGCGCTCCGCCCGCTCGGCGATCACCGCCTGCTGGCGCCGGGCCTCGGCCTCGAGGTAGGCCTCGCTCGCGTAGCGGTGGGCATAGGGTTGCAGGTGGATCGAACCATCCTCCCCCACCGCTCCCAAAGCGAACTCCTCGTGCCCGGGAGCGCCGATTTTGCGCGCCAAGACCACGTCGGCAGTACCTCCTAAAGCTCGAGCCAGCCGGTCCGCCAGCACCACCCCGCCCCGCGGAATCCCCAGGACCACCGGGCGCTCGAGGCCATGCCGCAGGGCCTGGGCCAACAGCTCTGCCGCCTGTGCCCGATCACGAAAGCGCACCGGCTCCCACCCGGCCTTTGCCACACGGCTTCATCTGCGCCCTCTTGCAAGGATTGTTGCACCCGCTCGCGCTATTGGCAACCCCGCCCGCAAGGATCTCGCTGCTCAAGGCCGAAAATTCCGGCGACCCTTGAACTCGGTATAAATTTTCCCTAAGCTGGTAGGTACAAGTCGTTGCTTAAGAGGTGGAGGAGCGAATGGAGCGTCCTTGGTTCAAGCACTACGACCCCGGTGTCCCTAAGGACATCGAGTACCCCGAGGTTCCCCTGTGGTGGCTGCTCGAGCACAGCGCAAACCGCTACCCCGAGAAGGTCGCTTTGGAGTTTTTGGGCAAGACCTTGAGCTACAAAGAGCTCTGGGAGTCTGCTCGCCGTTTTGCTGAAGCCCTGCGCGTCCAGGGGGTGAAGCCAGGCGACCGGGTAGCCCTCATGCTGCCCAACACCCCGGCTTTCGTGATCGCCTTTTACGGCACCCTGATGGCCGGCGGTATCGCGGTGAATGTGAACCCGCTCTACACCGCCCGCGAGCTCCACCACCAGCTCATAGACGCCGGGGCTGAGACCTTGGTGATGCTCGATATGCTGTGGCCCCGCTACGCCGAGATCGCCCAGGAGGTCCCGGTGCGGCGGGTGATCACCAGCGGGCTCCAAGACTATCTGCCCTTCCCCAAGAACCTGCTCTATCCGATCAAGATGCGCCGGGAGAAGCGCTGGGTCAACCTACCCAAAGATCCCAGGCGCCTCGGGCTCAACCCCCTGCTGCGCTCCCACCCCCCCATCGCCGAGCCGCTGCGGCCCAACCCCGACGACGTAGCCCTGCTCCAGTACACCGGCGGAACCACCGGGATCTCTAAGGGGGCTATGCTCACCCACCGCAATCTGGTGGCTAACACCTACCAGACCATCGCCTGGTCCCCGGAAAGCAAAGCCCTCGAGGGCAAGGGCGTGATGCTGGGGGCTATCCCCTTTTTCCACGTCTATGGGATGACCGTGGCCATGAACTTCGGCCTCGCCTTGGGATATAAGATCGTGCTCCTGCCACGGCCCGAAGTCGCCGCCTGCGTGGAGGCTATCGAAAAGCACAAGGTGACCCACTTCCCCGGGGTACCCACGCTGTACACCGCGTTCAATCACTTCCCCGGCATCCAAAAGCGCAAGATACACACCATACGCGTCTGCAACTCGGGCTCGGCCCCCCTTCCCCTCGAGGTGATGGAGCGCTTCGAACAGCTCACCGGGGGCAAGGTGCTCGAGGGGTACGGCCTAACCGAAGCCGCGCCGGTCACCCACTCCAACCCGGTCTCCGGGTTGCGCAAAAAGGGCAGCGTGGGTTTGCCGCTTCCGGGAGTGGACGCCAAGATCCTGGGACCCGATATGCAAGAGCTTCCCCCGGGAGAGGTGGGGGAGCTGGCGGTGCGCGGGCCTAACATCATGAAAGGCTACTGGAACCGCCCCGAGGAGACCGCTAAAACCCTGGTCATCGACTGGCTCCTCACCGGCGATATGGCCAAGATGGACGAAGACGGCTATTTCTACATCGTAGACCGCAAGAAAGACGTGATCATCGCGGGCGGGTACAACATCTACCCCCGGGAGGTCGAAGAGGTCCTCTACGCCCACCCGGCCATCCAGGAAGCCTGTGTGGTGGGGGTGCCGGACAGCTACCGCGGCGAGACCGTGGCGGCGTATGTGGTCCTCAAGCCGGGAGCTAGCCTGAGCGAGGCCGAACTCGAGAAGTACTGCCGGGAAAACCTGGCCGCCTTCAAGATTCCCCGCATCATCCAGTTCCGCAAGGAGCTGCCCAAGTCGGCGGTGGGCAAGATCTTGCGGCGGCAGCTGCGGGAAGAAGCGATACAAGCCCAAAAGGTCTCGAGCTGAAGCTGAATTTTCCCGCCCGAAGCGCCCTCCGGCTTCGGGCGAGGTCCCTGCACCACCGCCTCACCCTTAGCGTCAGCGCGCTGTGTCCGTGAGCCTCGAGCGCTCCACCGCCTGGGCGAAGATCCGGGCCGCCTCGTCCACCTCGGCCTCGGTGGTGAATCGCCCCAGGCTAAACCGCACCGAGGCCCGGGCTTCGGCCTTGCTGCGACCTATGGCGGTGAGGACATGGCTGGGCTCGAGGCTCCCTGCGCTGCACGCCGAGCCCGAGGAGGCGCACACCCCCATCAGGTCGAGGTTGAGGAGCAGGCCCTCGCCATCCGCATCCTTGGCCGTGACGTTGACGTGCTTGGGGCTCCTGTGGGTAGGGTGGCCGTTGAGCTCTACCCCGGGGAGGGCGAGCAAAGCGCGCTCCAGCCGACGGCGCAGGGCCAGCAACCGAGGGGTTTCTTCGGAAACCAGCCGCGCCGCCTTCTCAAGCGCCAAGGCCATCCCGTAGAGGGCGGGGAGGTTCTCGGTGCCACCCCGAAAGCCTTGTTCCTGCTTGCCGGGGGCGATAGGGAAAAGCTCGAGGCCTTTGCGCAAGTACAAAGCCCCGGCGCCTTTGGGGCCATAGAACTTGTGCGCCGCCAACGAGAGCATATCCACCCCCAGCTCCTGGATGTCGAGCGGCAAGGTCCCCGCCATCTGTACCGCGTCGGTGTGGAAGACGACCCCCCGCGCCCGGCAAACCTCGGCCATCTCGCGCACCGGGTAGAGGGTGCCGAGTTCGTTGTTGACGGCCATCACGCTCACCAGCAGGGTATCGGGGCGGAGGGCTTGGGCCAGCTGGTCGGGATACACCATGCCGGTAAGGGGTTCCGGCTGGAGGTAGGTGACCGCGTAACCCAGCCGCTCGAGCCCCCGCATCGCGGTGAGCACGGCGGAGTGTTCCACTTGGGTGGTGACGAGGTGGCCCTTACCCCGCGCGAGGGCATACCCCAAGATCGCCAGCGCATCCGCTTCAGATCCGCCGGAGGTGAAAATCACCTCGCGGGGGCGGGCCCCGATGGCCCTGGCTAGCCGCTCGCGGGCCTCCTCCAGCAGCGCCTTGGCCTTTCTTCCCGCGGCGTGCACCGAGCTGGGGTTCCCCCAGGCCGCGAAGGCTTGCGCCATCGCGGTGCTCACCTCTGGGTCCAGCGGGGTGGTGGCGGCGTAGTCCAGGTAGATCACGCTACACCTAGGCTGGCCGCTCGGCAGGCTCAATCTGGATGAGCTTGCGGGCCTCAATAGCCCGGCGCTGCTCGATCAAGTCCTTGAGCGAGGTGCTCCCCAGCACCCCGCGCATGGCCAGGTCCACCCGCTTCCACAGGGCTTCCGTGGAGCAGTGCCCGGTATGGTAGCACGACTGCGGGTCGTCCAAGCAGGTGACCGGGGCCAGGCTGCCCTCGAGGGCCTCTACCACCTCGAGCGCGGTGAGCTTCTCCGGCGGTTTCCCCAGCCTGTACCCGCCCTTGGCCCCGCGTACGCTGCGGATGAACCCGGCTCGGCGCAGTTGGGCGGCGATCTGCTCAAGGTAGTGCTGGCTGATGCTCTGGGCCTCAGCCACATCCTTGAGCGGGACCGCCTCCGGAGCGCGCAGACCGATCTCCACGAGCGCCCGCAAGCCATACTGGGATTTGGTGGAGACCCACATACCTCTACTATAATCCCGTATAAACCACCTGACAATTGTAGATTTGCTCCGGCTTGTTACTCTACCCGCTCCCGCTGTCCGGTAGCGAAGGCCACCGCGAAGACCACCCCCTGTACCAGCACGATGCTGGCTCCGCTGGGTACGTTAAGCTGATAGGACAAGGCCAGACCAACCAGCGCCGTAGCAACCCCCAGCACGACCGAGAGCAACGTCATGGTGGCGAAAGTGCGGCTCCACAGGCGAGCGGTAGCCGCCGGGATCACCAAAAAAGCCCCCACCAAC
The DNA here is from genome assembly GCF_003226535.1 of Meiothermus sp. Pnk-1. Taxonomy (NCBI): domain Bacteria; kingdom Thermotogati; phylum Deinococcota; class Deinococci; order Thermales; family Thermaceae; genus Meiothermus; species Meiothermus sp. Pnk-1. The sequence goes on from NZ_QKOB01000006.1 coordinate 129,596, forward strand.
AACGCCCCCACCACCTTTACCGCTACCACGGTGGCCACCGCGACGAGCGCCGAGAGAAGGTAGTCCTGCAACAGCACCCGGCGGCGGTCGGCCAAGGCCAAGTCACGGTCAAAGGTGACGTAGGCCCAGCGACCCCACGCAGGGAGCAGGGCTAGGGTCAGCCCGAGAACCCCTAGCGAGATCCAGAGGTCGGTGGGGGTCACGGCAAGGAGCGAGCCAAAAAGATAGGCCAAGGCTTCGGCGGCATAGCCGCTTCGGAAAGAGAGGATCAGGATACCCAAGGCCAGGGCCAGCGCGAGGAAAATCCCGATGGCCGAGTCTTCCGCAAGGCCCGTCCTCGAGCGCACCCAGGTGATCCCCAACGCCACCAGCACGGTAAACGGCAGCGCCACCCATAGCGGCTCGGTATTGAAGAAAAGGGCAATCGCCACCCCCCCGAAGGCCGCGTGGGCCAATCCGTGCGAGAGGAAGGAGAGCTTGCGCTGCACTACGAAGGGGGCGTAGTAGCTGATAAACGCCCCCACCAGCACCCCGGCCAGCAGGGCGCGCTGAAAGAAAGGGAAAGCGAGGGCCTCGAGCATATCAGGGCATACGGGGCTGGAGGGCCTCGTTCAGGTGAGCATGGCCCACGTGACCGAAAGCCCGGCTTAGACACTCCGGGCAGAGCACCTGCGGGGGTGGGCCGAAGCCGATCACCCGGCGGTTGAGTAGCAGTACGTGGGTAGCGTGGTGGTGGGCGGCCTCCCAGTCGTGGGTGATCATCAGGATGGTCGCCCCCGAGCGCTGCTGGTAGGCCTCCAGATGCCGGTACAAATCCGCCTCCCCTACCGCGTCCACGCCCGTGGCCGGCTCATCCAGCAGGAGCAACCTGGGCCTGTGCACCAACGCGCGGGCCAGGTAGACCCTTTGCAGTTCCCCCCCCGAGAGCCGCCCCAGCGAGCGGTTCTCCAGGTGGGAAGCCCCCACCTGCTCAAGCGCCTCCCGAGCGGTCTGGCGCTCGGCGGGGCGGACCCGAAACGGCCAAGCCCGACGAATCCCCGAGACTACCAGCTCGAGGGCTAAAGCGGGAAAGCTGCGGTCGAAGCCCTTGACCTGGGGGACGTACCCCACCTGCCCCGGCGGCAGGGCGGCAAGCGGCTTACCGAAGAGCTGGAAACGGCCCCGCTCGGGTTGAACCAAGCCCAACAGCACCCGCAGCAGGGTGCTCTTTCCGGCCCCGTTGGGCCCCACGATGGCCACGAAGGAGCCCTGGGGGGCCGCAAAGCTTACGTCTTGGAGCGCTTGAAAATCGCCAAAGCGCACCCTGAGGTCTTGTACCTGAACCGCTGGAGCCACCATACCACCTGATAATACGCTATCAAATGCAGGGGGCAAATGGCACCGCGGTTACGAAGCCGCACAGGTTCCCTACTGGGCGGCTTTGAGTCGCTCCACCACGCTACGGTCCTCGAGGGTGGAGGTGTCGCCCTTGATCTCCGATTCTCCCGCGGCAATCTGCCGCAGTAGCCGGCGCATGATCTTCCCCGAGCGGGTCTTGGGCATGGCCTCGGTGAAGCGAATCTCGTCCGGGCGGGCGATGGCACCGATAGCCTTGACCACGTGGGCCTTGAGCTCTGCGCCCAGCGCATCCGAAGCGGTATGCCCCGCCTTGAGGGTCACAAAGGCCACGATCCCCTCCCCTTTGATGGGATCCGGGCGGCCTACCACCGCGGCTTCAGCCACTGCCGGGTGCGAGACCAGGGCGCTTTCCACCTCCATGGTGCCCAGGCGGTGCCCGGAGACGTTGAGCACGTCGTCCACCCGGCCCATGATGAGATAGTAACCGTCCTTATCGCGGCGGGCGCCGTCCCCAGAGAAGTAGTTGCCGGGGTACTGGCTCCAGTACTGCCGCTCATAGCGCTCGGGATCGCCCCACACGGTGCGCAGCATCGAGGGCCAGGGACGCTTGAGGATCAGGTGGCCACCCTCGTCGGCGCTGGTGATCGTTTTTCCGCTGGTGTCCACGATGTCCGGCTCGACCCCGAAGAAGGGCTTTCCGGCATGGCCGGGCTTCATCGGATGCACCCCCGGCAGGGTGGTGATCATGATCCCCCCGGTCTCGGTCTGCCACCAGGTATCCACGATGGGGCAGCGGCCCTTGCCGATCACGTGGTAGTACCATAGCCAGGCCTCGGGGTTGATGGGTTCGCCCACCGAGCCCAAGAGCCGCAGGCTCGAGAGCCGATACTTACCCGGCCACTGCTCTCCCCATTTCATGAACGCCCGGATGGCGGTGGGAGCGGTGTAGAGGATGCTCACCCCGTATTTGTCGATGATGCTCCAGATCCGCCCCTCGTCGGGCCAGTTGGGGGCTCCTTCGTACATCAGCGTGGTGGCCCCGTTCAGCAGAAGCCCATATACCACGTAGCTGTGCCCGGTAACCCAGCCCACATCGGCGGTGCAGAAGTAGGTGTCGGTCTCCTTAAGGTCGAAGACGTAGCGAGCGGTGAGGGCCACATAGACCATATACCCAGCGGTGGCGTGCATCACCCCCTTGGGTTTGCCGGTGGAGCCCGAGGTGTAGAGGATAAACAGCGGATGCTCGCTGTCCAATGGCTCGGCCTCGCAGCGGTCGGAGGCTCCTGCCATCAGCTCGTGGTACCAGTGGTCGCGCCCCGGCAGCATGGGCACCTCCTGACCGACGCGCCTGACCACCACCACATGCCGGACGCTTTCGGTGCTGGCTAGGGCCTCGTCGGCGTTGGCCTTGAGGGGAACCACCGAACCCCGCCGCCAGCCGCCGTCGGCGGTGATCAACACGGTGGACTGAGCATCGTTGATGCGCTCGGCTAGGGCCGAGGCCGAGAACCCTCCGAAAACCACGCTGTGGATGGCCCCGATGCGGGCACACGCCAGCATGGCGATGGCGGCCTCCGGGATCATCGGCAGGTAGATGGTCACCCGGTCACCCGGCTTCACCCCCAGCCCCTTGAGCACGTTGGCGAACTGACAGACCTCGCGGTGCAGGTCGTGGTAGGTGAGCACCCGGGAATCGCCGGGCTCGCCCTCGAAGACGATGGCCGCCTTGTTGCGGCGGGAGGCGAGGTGGCGGTCGAGGGCGTTGTAGGCCAGGTTGGTCTTTCCGCCCACAAACCACTTCGCGTAGGGAACGTTCCACTCGAGCACCTTCTTCCAGGGCTCAAACCAGTGAAACTCTTGGGCAAAGCGGCCCCAGAAACCTTCGGGGTCCCTCAAGCTCTCTTCGTACAGGGCTTGGTACTCCTCGGGCTTTGAGATGAGCGCAGCCCGCCTAAACGCCTCGGCAGGTTCGAACACCCGCTCTTCCTTGAGCACCGCTTCGATCCGATCCGCGTTTTGATCCATAATCCCCCTCCTGGTGGTTGTACACGCACCTTACACAGTGGATCTGGCTACCAGCTTATGGAGCTGCACGCCCCCCTGCAAGAATGGCAGACTTTCGCGCAATGTTCAAAAGGGGCGGTTTCTTGACGCGGCAAGGGGCTCGAGGTAATGATGGCTCCGTCAGAGCGAAGCAAGTTTCAGAGGATTCCCAGGGAGGGTGATGGGAAGGAGCAAGCGGCTCAGCACAGTAGAAGCGGCCCTGCGGGTACTGGCCTACCTGGCCGCCCATCCGGAGGGGCTCGAGGCGAGGGAGGTGGCCCAGATGCTGGGCAAGAGCCTCTCCACGGCCTACGCCCTGCTGGCCAGCCTGGTCGCGGAGGGCTTCGCCGAGCGGGAGGGGTCTAGCTACCGGGTCTCCAAGGCCGCCTTGGCCCCCGCCCACCTCCCCCCCAAAGCCGAGCACTTCGAACGCCTGCAGGACGCGCTCGAGGAGCTTTACCTGCGCACCCGGGAGCGGGTCTATTTGGCCTTGCTCACCCCGGAGGGAGGGCTCGAGCTCGCCACCCGCGGCCGCCAGGGGCTGCCCAAGCCCGGGGGGCTGGAGAGGCAGGTCCAGGGGGGGTTGTACGCCTTCGCGCTGGGAAAAGCAGTCCTGGCCTACCTGCCGGAGGAAGAGCTCACCCAGCAGGTGGGAGAGTTGCGCCCCCGTACCCCCTACACCCTCACCGATCCTCTAGCCTTGCGCGAGGAGCTGGCGCGGGTGCGGCAGATGGGCTTCGCGGTGGAACTCGAGGAGTACGCCCTGGGCCTCTCTGGGCTGGCTGCGCCCATCTTTGGCTCCGAGGGACAGGTGATCGGCTCGCTGGGGGTGGTGGTGCCTTCGCGCCGGTTCCCCTACGCCTTTACCCGACTGCTCCGGGCAGTGCAGGAGGTGAGCCAGGCTAGCGCGAGCCAGGTTGGGGCGCAGCCCAGGCGTGAAGCCCCATCGCTCGAGAGCACCTGGCTGCCCGCACCCCCGAAAACCCCCGACAAGACGCCCGAAGCGCTCGAGGTGTGGGCCGATCCTGCGCTCCGCCGCGCGGCCAACCTGCAAGACTACCGCAGCGCTTATCGGCGCAGCCTAGAGGACCCCGAGGGGTTCTGGGCGGAGTGGGCTGAGCGCTTCTGCTGGTTTGAGCGGTGGAGGAAAGTCCAGGAGCTGAACCTGCCCCTTCATCGCTGGTTTGTGGGTGGGACGACCAACCTGAGCTATAACGCCCTCGACCGCCACGCAGCGGGGCCCCGGCGCAACCAGCTAGCCCTGGTGGCGCTTTCGGGAGAGGGCAAAATCCACAAACTCACCTACCGCGAGCTGCTGGAGCGGACGGCCCGGTTGGCTTCGGCCCTAAAGCGGCTGGGGGTGGCGGCGGGGGATCGGGTGGCCGTGTACATGCCCACCGGGCTCGAGGCGGCCCTGGCCATGCTGGCCTGCGCCCGCATCGGGGCGGTACACGCCCTGATCCCAGCGGGCTTAGGAGCGGCTGCCCTGCGCGAGCGGCTGGAAGACACCGGGGCCAAGCTCTTGATCGCAGCGGACCGGGCTTACCAGGCCGGACAGGCCGTATCCCTGAGCGGGATGGTCGAGGAGGCGGTGCAGGGGCTAGACCTGGAGGTGCTATGGCACCGCCGGGGCAGCACCCCCAGGCACCCCGAGTTCTGGGGGGTGCTCGAGGCCGAAAGCACCCTGGCCCCCGCCGAACCATTAGACAGCGAGCATCCGCTATTTATCCTCTACACCTCGGGCTCCACCGGCAAGCCCAAGGGGGTCGTCCACGTTCACGGCGGCTACATGGTAGGCACCACCTACCACCTGCGGCAACTGTTCGACCTCAAGGACGGCGAAACCCTGTGGACCACCGCCGATCTCTCCTGGATCGTAGGGCACGCCTACGGGCTCTACGCTCCCCTGCTCGAGGGCCTTACCACCGTCTTGCGCGAGGAAAAGCTGGCCTACCCCGATCCCTCGGCGTTCTACGGCATCCTGGACGAGCTGGGGGTGAACGTGCTGGTGACCAGCCCCACCTGGCTGCGCCACCTGCGCCGTTATGGGCCGGAGTGGGCAGCCCAGGCCAACCTCTCGAGCCTGCGCCTGGTGACCTCGGTGGGCGAGTACCTGGCCCCCGAGGTCTGGCAGTGGGCCCACACTTACCTCAAAACCCCCGTCATCGATCACTGGTGGCAGACCGAAACCGGGGCCCCTACGCTGAGCACCCCGCTTTGCGAACCAGCCCGGCCCGGCAAGGTAGGCCTGCCCCTCCCAGGGGTCGAGGCCAAAGTAGTGGACACCGAAGGTCGCGAGCTACCGCCGGGCCAGAAAGGGCACCTGGTGCTCCTCCAGCCCTTTCCCCATTTCATGCGCGGACTGTGGAACAACCCCGAGGGCTACCGTGCGCTGTGGCAGAGAATCCCCGGCTGTTACGTCACCGGTGACCTAGCCGTGCGCGACGAGGCCGGATACATCGCTCTCTTGGGGCGCTCAGACGACGTGATCAAGGCCGGAGAGCAGCGCATCGGCACCGCCGAGATCGAAGGGGCCATGCTCACCCACCCGGCGGTGGCGGAGGCCGCAGCCATCGGCCTGCCTGACCCCGAGCACGGCGAGACCATCAAGGTCTATGTGGTGCTCCGCACCCCGGACGTAGGGGCCGAGGTGCAGTCGGTGCTGGCCCAAAAGCTCGCCACCCATCTGCGCCGCCAGCTGGGGCGGCTCGAGGTACCCGTCGAGGTATCCTTCCTCCCCCGGCTCCCCCGCACCAAAAGCGGCAAGATCCTGCGGCGCTTGCTCAAAGCTAGGGAACTCGGGCGCGATCCGGGAGATCTGTCCAATCTCGAGGAGTAGCCCGTTCCAAATGGAGGAGGCAACCATGGGAGAAAAGGAGAAAGCCCTCGAGGCGCTAGCCGCGCAGCGTTGGCGGATTGCTTTACAGCTCACCCTGGCCATGATGGTGATCTACTTTGGCTTCATCCTGTTGGTGGCCTACGCCAAAGGGGCCATGGGCACCCAGCTGGTGCCGGGGTTGAGCCTGGGCATCCTGCTGGGAGCGCTGGTCATCATCGCCGCCTGGGTGCTCAACTGGATCTATGTGCGCTGGGCCAACCGCGAGTACGACGAGGCCATACGACGGTTGGGAGAGTAAAGGAGAAGTCCCATGCAAACCACGCTCGGACAGACCAACCCCGTCGCTATTCTCTTTTTCTTCCTTTTTATCGCCATCACCCTAGGCATCACCTACTGGGCCGCCCGCCGCACCCGCACCACTGAGCAGTTCTACGCCGCGGGGCGCAGTATCTCCGGCTTCCAAAACGGTCTGGCGCTGGCCGGGGACTACATGTCGGCGGCCAGCTTTTTAGGGATCGCGGGGTTGGTGGCCCTCTCGGGATTCGATGGGCTGATCTACTCCATCGGCTTTTTGGTGGGCTGGCCAGTGGTGATGTTCCTCATCGCCGAGCCGCTGCGCAACCTGGGCAAGTACACCTTCGCCGACGTGGTCGCCTACCGGCTGCGGCAGGTGCCGGTGCGAAGCGCCGCCGCGGTGAGCACCCTGGCGGTGGTAGCTCTCTACCTCATCGCCCAGATGGTGGGAGCGGGAAACCTGATCAAGCTCATGTTCGGCCTCTCCTACGAAGCCGCGGTGGTCATCGTGGGCGCGGTGATGCTGGCCTATGTGCTCTTCGGGGGCATGGTCGCGACCACCTGGGTGCAGATCGTCAAGGCCGTTCTGCTGCTGGGTGGGGCTTTCCTGCTGGCCCTTCTGGTGCTATTCCACTACGGACTCAACCCCTTGGCGCTCTTCCAGGATGCCGCCGCCAAACAGGGGGATAAAGTCCTGGCTCCCGGAGGGTTGGTGGCCAATCCCATCGACACCCTCTCGCTCGGACTGGCCCTCATGCTGGGCACCGCCGGGCTACCTCACATCTTGATGCGCTTTTACACCGTGCCCGACGCCAAGGCTGCTCGGACCTCGGTTACCTGGGCCACCCTCTTCATCGGGTTTTTCTACTTGGTGACCTTTGTGCTGGGCTTTGGCGCGATGACCCTGGTGGGGCCGGATGCCATCCGGGCCATCGACAAAGGGGGCAACATGGCGGCTCCGCTGCTGGCCGAGGTGTTAGGGGGTACCCCCTTCCTGGGATTCATCGCCGCGGTGGCCTTTGCTACGATCCTGGCGGTGGTGGCGGGCCTTACCCTCTCCGGGGCGGCGGCGCTCTCCCACGACATCTGGGTCAACGTGGTGCGCCGGGGCCACGTTTCCGAGGGAGAACAACTACGGGTAGCCCGGACCGCCACCCTGGTTCTGGGAATCGTGGCCATCCTCCTGGGGATCGCGTTTAAAGGGCAGAACGTGGCCTTCACCGTGGGCTTAGCCTTCGCCATCGCCGCCAGCGGAAACCTGCCGGCTTTGGTGTATTCGATCTTCTGGCGGGGCTTCACCACAGCAGGAGCGGTGGCCGCCATCCTGGTGGGCACGCTCTCCGCGGTGCTGCTCATCTACCTCTCCCCCACGGTTCAGGTAGATATCCTCAAGCATGCAGCGGCCATCTTCCCCTTGAAGAACCCCGGCATCATCTCTATCCCCCTGGGCTTCCTGGCCGGATGGCTGGTCTCGATCCTCTCCCGCGAACGCGAAGCCGAGGAGCGCTTCCTCGAGGTCGAGCGTCGGGTACACCTGGGTGCAGGTGACTAGGTGAGGTGATCCCGCTTTATGCCCACCCCGCCTAGCCGGCTAGGCGGGGGTTTTATCCATCATGAACACCCAAAAGTTCTCTGATCCGTTGGATTTTATTCGCTTGTGCCCGCCCTTTGACCAGCTCCCACCCCAGGGCTTGCAAACGCTGGAAAAAAGCCTCGAGGTGGCCTATTTGCCCGCCGGGACGCGGGTGCTCGAGGAGGGGGGTAAGAGCAGTAACCATCTATACCTGATCCGCAAAGGCTCGGTTCGACTCGAGCGAGGGGGGAAGGTGGTGATGCAGCTCGAGGAGGGTGACCTATTCGGTTACCCCTCGCTGCTCTCTCAGGACGCCCCGGCCTTCGATGTTATCGCCGAGGAAGACCTCTTGGCCTACCGCTGGCCCGCCGAGACCTTTCGCACCCTGATGGAGTATCCCGGCTTCGCCCAGTTCTTTACCCAGGGGCTCGCCGAACGGCTGCATAAGGCGGTGCAACCCGAATCCACCTACCTGAACGTAGATTTCAGCTTGCCCATCAGGCAAGTGGTGAGCCGGCCTGCGGTCTTTGTTCCCCGCGGATACACGGTGCAACAAGCAGCCCAGCTCATGCGACAGCACCGCATCAGCTCGGTGCTGGTGATGGGCGACCCGGTGGGCATCCTGACCGACCGCGACCTTAGAAACCGGGTCCTAGCCGAGGGCTTACCCCCCAACACCCCGGTAGAGCAGGTGATGAGCACTCCGCTGAAAACCTTAGCGGCCTCGAGTTCGCTCTTCGAGGCGCTATCCTTCATGATGGCCCACGATATTCACCACCTGCCCCTCACCGAGGAAGGGCGGATCATAGGAGTCGTCACCGATACAGTTTTTCTGCACCAGCAAGCGCGAAGCCCACTGTACCTAGCCCGGCGTCTCGAGCGTAGCGAAGATCCAGAACAGCTACAGGGATACGGGCTCGAGCTAGCCGGAGTGATAGAAAACCTGCTCAACGGTGGGCTGGGTGCGGCGGAGATCGGGCGCGCGGTGAGCACCCTCAACGACCTACTGCTATACCGTCTATTGCGCCTGGCCGAACAAAAGCTGGGGCCACCCCCTACCCCCTATGCCTGGATTGTCTTCGGCTCCGAAGGACGGATGGAGCAGACCCTCCTCACCGACCAGGATAACGCGCTGATCTACGCCCAGCCCTCTCCACAAGCCGCCCATTACTTCCCCCAGCTCGCGGAGTTCGTGGTAAAGGGGCTGCTGAGCGCTGGGTTCCCTCTTTGTCCGGGCGGTTACATGGCGACAAACTGGCACAAACCCCTGGCCGATTGGCTCCAGCTCTTCCGGGAGTGGATCGAGCGGCCTACCCCAGAGGCCCTGCTCGAAAGCGCCATCTTCTTTGACTTCCGCCCGCTACACAGCTCGCTTGATCTCAGCGTGCTGCGCGAAGCAGTGGGACAGGCCCGCTCGAACCAGCGCTTTCTAGCCCAGCTGGCCCGCTCCGCGCTCGAGTTCCGCCCTCCGCTCACCCTCTTCCGGCAAATCCGCCAGGATGAGGCCGGGCTCGACCTCAAGAAAAGCGGCATCACTCCCATCGTCAGCCTAGCTCGCCTCTACGCCTTAGCCGCCGGTTCCGAGGCGGTGAGCACGCCCGAGCGCCTGAAAGCTGCCGCCCAAGCCGGGACACTGAGCGAAGAGACCGCGCTGACTCTGGCAGAAGCCTTTGCCTTCTTGCTGCGTCTGCGGCTACGCGAACAGCTGCAGGCCTTCCGCAAAGGTCAGCCGGTGGGAAACCGAGTACGGCTAGAAACCTTGAGCCCGCTGGAGCGCCACCATCTACGCGAAGCCTTTCTGGCCATCCGCGAAGCCCAAGAGGCCACCCGCCTAAGCTTCCGCACTGACCAGCTCGGGTGAAGTCAGGCTGTGGTCGACCATGGATCCTCTCCCAACCAACGACAACCCCGCTTGATCGCATTTTCTTTGCTTACACCCATGCTTAAGCGCCTGCTACGACGCACCCCCGCATTGCCTTGGGAGGAAGTGGTGTACTGGGCGCTTGACCTTGAGACCAGCGGGCTCAAACCCCAAGATCAAATCCTCTCGGTGGGCATGGTTCCCATTCGGAAAGGGGTGATCCGCTACGGGGAGCACTTGTACAGCTTGGTGCGCCCCCACCGTTTCGACACGCTCTCGCTCGAGGGGCTGCGGGCCCACCAGATCCGTCCTTTTGAGCTGCGTGAGGCCCCCCCGCTTTGCCAGGTCTTGCGCGAAGTTCATCAGCGGCTCAAAGAGGGGGTTTTGCTGGTCCATCACGCTTTGGTGGACGTAACGTTTTTGAAGCGCGCGTATGCCCGTTGCGACCTGGTTTGGCCCGAGCCACAGGTAGTAGATACCGTCAAACTGCTGCACAAGCTCGGCCAACGGCGAGCGCTGCTCGAGCCCCACCTTGAAGCACCTCCTGAGAATTTGGCCAAGGCGCGGGCCTTTCTTGATCTACCACCTTACACCGCTCACCACGCTCTAATCGATGCGCTCGCTACCGCGGAGATATTTTTGGTCCTGCGCGCCAAGCTAGGAATCCGGACGTTGCGTGAACTGGTTTAGACAGTTCGTAGCCCTGGTCAGGTTTCTCAGAGGGGATTCTGTTTCAAGGCTTGGCCCCAATGATATGAACCCCACCCCAAGCGTTCCGCTAAGGGCAAGCCAAAGCCTATCTGTTATGACCGCTTCGATTGGCAGCGCTACCCGGCTATCGCCGCGAAAATACGCCGCGGTTGGGGTCCCAAAAATAAGAAAAAGCCAAGAAGATTTCTTAATGACCTCTATCCCTGGGTAAAACCCCGAACATCACAAGACTCTCATCCCTCTGACCTCAGCTCGTGGTACAGAAGAGCAAATGACCCCCCTCGAGCTGATCCAAGCGGCTGGGCCGGTGTTGTGGGCCATCCTGGCACTTTCGCTGTACGTGGTGTACACGTTCTTCTTGCACCTGCAAGCCCTCTTGCGCCTAGGCCGGGATAGCCGGTTACTCTTGACCCGGGTCCACGCCTCGATCATGCACGGCGACCTGGCCGGGGCCCTGCGGGAGGTGCGGCGTGAGCGGAGCGCGGTAGCGAATGTGCTGCGGGCGGGGCTCGAGCGGGCTGAAGTGGGAGGGATCGAAGCCGCGCTCAACGAGGCGGTGCAGTACGAGGAGGCCCGGCTTTTCCGGCCCTTGGGCGGCTTGGGAACGGCGGCCCAGATCGGCCCGCTGCTGGGGTTGTTGGGCACGGTGATCGGGATGATCCGCTCGTTCCTGGTCTTCGCTCAATCTCCCAACCCCACCCCCACCCAGCTCTCCACCGGGATCAGCGAGGCGTTGGTCAACACCGCAGCGGGGCTCATCGTGGCGATCGTGGCCTATCTGGCCCGTAGCTACCTGCGCAACCGAGCCGAGGCCCTGCTGCTGGGGGTGGACCGGGCGCGCGAGGCCCTCCCGGCTTGGCTCGCCGAGGCCCAGCTTCGCCGCGAGGGCCGCCTGCGAGGAGCCCCGGCCCCGCTTTACGAACCCGACCGGGTGGAGGCTGTGAGCCCCAAGGAGGGCGCATGAGGCGCCGAGCGGGCCTGGGGCGGCGCACCCTCGAGCCCGTAGAGTTCAACTTCGCCCCCATGGTGGATGTGGTGTTGATCCTGGTGATCTTCTTCATGCTGGCGGCCAACCTGAACCGCCCGGATCGGGCCTTTGCGGTAGACCTGCCCCAGGCCAGCACCGCCCAGGCCATCCCCCAAGCCCCGCTGGTGATCGCCCTCAGCCGGAACGGACAGGTGGCCCTCAACGGCCAGGTGGTGAGCCCGGCAGCGCTCGAAGGAGAGCTGCGCAAAGCCCTCAAGAACCCCAACCGCGCGGTCTTGCTCGAGGCCGATAAGGCCGCCACCCACGGAAGGGTGGTCTCGCTCATCAACCTGGTGCGCTTGGCCGGAGGGACCCGGCTGGAGATCGCCACCCTGCCCTGAAATGACCCCGTCCCTGCCCCCTAACGCCGAACGCAGCCGAGCGCTGCTGGCCGCGCTGCTATTTCACCTGGCCCTCTTGGTGTGGCTGGGGTTGTTGCCCCCCCTGCGCCCTTCGGCCCCGCCCCCGCTCCGCATCACCGTAGCGCCTCCCCCGACCCCGGCGGCGCAGCCTGCGCCTAGCCCCACCCCCCCGGCGGTCAGACCCCCCCAGGTGCGCCCGGCCCCAACACCCAAACCGAAACCTGCCGTACCCTCTTCGGCTCAGGCTCGAGCCTCCCAAGCCACCGCACAACCGCGGGCCGGGAGCCGCACCGTCCAGCCCGGCCCCCTACCCAAAGCTGAGCCTCAGCCCACCCCGCGTCCGGAGGTCGCCTCCCGGCCCAATCCGGCCCTCGACTCTCCGCAAAACGGCCCGCTCGAGCCCCCCAGCCCGGTCCGGTCCGCTCCGGTGGGCGAAAACACCGCGGCAGCTCGCCAGGCCCTCACCCCCTCCCCCGAAGGGAACCTGCCCGCCCGCCCTGCCCCCTCGCCCGAGATGCAAGTCGGGGGTGGACGTAGCCCCGGTAACACCCCCATCCCCGAGGGGCAGCCGCGCTCGAGGGCGGCCAACCCGACTTCCGCGCAGGCCGAACCCATAGCAGCCTCGCCGCGTTCGGGAAGCGCGCCGCTCCCCGAACCCCAGGCCGATACGGTATCCGCCCCTGACTCCCTGCGGCGCAACGGCACCTCTCCCGCGCCGGATGCCGCCTCGAGCCCCACCCCGGCCCCGCTCGCCGAGCCCCAACCTGCCGCGCCGCACCCTGGCCCTGAGACCGTGGGGAGCGAGTCCACCCGCATAGCCCCCAAGACCACCCCGTCCCCACATCCCAGCGAGCAAGCCCGCCAGGACGGCCCGGAAGCTGCCGCAGCCCAGCCGGGGGTCGAGGCAGACGGTCTCGCCGGAGGGAGGGCAGGCGGCAGGGACCAGCCGGATTGCGCCGTCGTGGTGGATGCCCGGGGACTCTCCCCCCGCCTCTCCCCTAGTCCTTCGCCGGCAGTGCTCGACCCCAGCGGTAAGAAAGTCTGGCCTAACTCCGAGGCCGTCAAGGGAATTTCCTCCAACTTGGTCAATAAGACCAGCATCGCCCTGTTCTTTGAGAAAGAAGCCGAGGTCGCCTTCGGACAATACACCCGCACCCTCAAGGTGCGCGCCGAGGCCACCAAGCCTTCGGAGTTCGCCACCTCCTCTAAATTCAACGACTACGTGATGGTTTCCAAAACCGACGCCGAGCGCATCCAATCGGCGGGGTTGACCTGCCAAATGATCTTCCTGAGGTGACCCGATGCAGCGGATGGTGATTTTTCTCAGCTTGAGCTTCCTCGCATCAGCCCTAGCCTGGCAACCGGCCCCCGACCTCGAAACCGCCCAGCGGGTAGTGGACGGGGCGTATAGCCGTATCCCTACCGTAGAGACCTCGACTACCGTGGACCTGAGCGTAAAGGACAAAAGTTTTTCCGGTGGCGTGGGGGTCAAGACGCTGTATGGAAACCCCGCCGCCTGCTTAGCCCCTTGGCTCGAGAACCCCGAGGCCTATGCCCAGTACGGTAGCCGCCCGCACTCCATCACGGTGGCGGGCCAGGCGGACGTAATCAGCCTGGAGGCTCAGCGGGTGCGCAATGCCTTCAAGAACCTATCCGCCCAGGAAGCGCTCTCGAGGGCACAAAAAATCCTGCCTGCCGGACACCTACGCATCTTTGTGGAGATTTGGGGGCTGGCCAAACCCGCCCTCCGCGCCGCCTATACCGTCGGGCTGGGCGGCCTAGGCAACGGCTTCGTGATGCCTTACAAATCGGCCTACCTGGACGACTGGAAACCGCTTGACAGCGACCCTGGGCGCTACAGCGGCACCATGGTCTATTACTTCGATCTCTCGAAGACCAGCGTGGATCCCAAAGGTACCCTCAACGTGGTGATCAAGACCGAGGCTGACAGCGATTGCGCCTATATCGTGCCGGTGGACCTGTCAAAGTTTGAATAAAAATCCGGAAGCGCTGGGCTTCCGGGGGTGGTGGCTATGGGCGGACTTGAACCGCCGACACCACGATTATGAGTCCCCCCAACCCACTGGTAATGTAGCCTCACCGGGTTCTGGACACAAGAACCGGTCTATGCCCTAATCCAAGGGGCAGTCTATGACATGCAGTCCATACTTTCAAGGGGGTACGCTTACCCGCCATTATATATGTCGGTACCCAAAATTCATGCCCCAATCCCTGTCCTACACGACCTTTCCTTGAGGTCAATACTTTCCCCTTATATACTCGAGTACAAGTTTGTAGACTTATCCCTGTCCTAGACTCTACTCATACACCTCAATGCTAGCTACTCACTCCTCTCAACCCTGTGCTGTGTGACTTACTCCTAAGGCAGTTGACCCCACCGAGGGCTAAGGTGAGCGCTATGCTTACCCTCATCCTTGTCCTGTGAGTACTTACTCCTCACATCCTTTGTACTTGGTAACCCACCTTCGTAGGTAGCCTTCGCCATGTAGCTCCCCCAACGTCCTATGTCCTTTTGGTCAATCCGTCCTCCCCACTGCGGCCTATGCTTGACTTCTGGGGCATGCCAACCGTGAAGCTCTGATTCGACCATGGCCCAGGTGTACTCCTCTAGGCGCTCAGCCGCACTCAGCAAGTTCCACGCTTCCCGCGTCTGCGCTGCTGTAACGTGGGCATGTGCACCCATCCCGTCAGCGTCAAGTTCATACTTGATGACGTGTGGAGTACTGCCGAGGGCGCGCTCGAGCTCACGCTCGAACGCACCCCGCTTACGCTTGTCCGTCAGCCACTCCTTCGGACCTTTGTACGTGCTTGTAATCACACCAGGTGCCCACTCCGGGTCACCGCTGCGCACTAGCCTGTCCAGCCTGTCCACCCACCGCTTGGTGGCCCTGGCGTGCTGCTTCCTCTCGAGGCTCGTGCGCCGTGCCGCTTCGGGCACATAGCGTACTGGTCTACGTGCTTTGCGCGGCATGGCTAGAATTTCTCGGTGACGTCGGCCATGGCCTCGAGGTCGCTCAACTGCACTACGTAGTACGGCTTGTGACCTTCAGCCTTGCCCTCGCGGACTTTCGCCGCGCTCTCGAAGTCGGCTAGGCGCTCGAGGCCTTGTCCGCCAAGCCGCGAAGGTAGGAAGCAGTACACCGCGCACACTTCCTCGCGCTTACTGTCCACCAGGGCGTAAATCAGCAAGTTGTCCCAGCGGTGCGCCTTCTCGGCCGTGCCTGCGGTGATGGTGACGCTACCGTGCCAGTGCGCGCCCTCAACCTCGGTTTGCTTCACCTCGATGCGCACTCGGTGGTCGCCCAAGAGGACCTCCGCGTCCCAGCCATGCGCACGTTCGTGTGACGTGTAGGACACCTGGTCCACAGGCTGAGGCAGCTTGCCATGCTTAGCCAGGGCCTCCAGCGCCTTAGGCACGATACGCGTTTCCCAGACTTTGAAGTACTCGTAGTACTCCAGGCTTAGGGTCGTCGTTGAAAGTGATGGTGTGCTATAATTCATTCATCTGAACCTCAAAAAAGTAGGTCAGGGGTCTGCCAACCCCTGACCTTTAGTTGCGACTACTTGTGAAGTTATCCAGGCCCGTAGGCCTTCACACGGACCTACTGCTGCCTGATGCTGCGCCGGGCTCCACTACCCTCGCCATGCCTCAATGCCACGAGGGGGGTTGGATACCCCCCTCGCTTTGGAAGCCCGTAAAACGCCTTATAGCGCCTTACAGGGGCCTTTAAACCTTGCCCTCAGCCTTAGCTTGCGCGTACTCCCGGCCCTCGAGGATACGCTGTAGCAGCTCGAGGCTTTCAGTCTCCAGCATGTAGCGCCTACCCCAGCGAATGCTAGGTACCTTGCCGCTACGTGCCCAGTCCCTTATGGTGTACCGGTTCACCCCGAGGATTCTTGCCGCTTGACCTGTAGTGAAAAGCATACGTCCTCCTGGCCTCAGCAAAGCCTGAGGCTCATAACTGCACCTAATTAGCTTGGACACCCCATTATATCGTGCGTGGGTTTTGAACCCCATACGCTGGGGGCTTGCCACATAGGTGGGCGGAGTGAGTCAAGGCCGACGCCTCCGCGAACTGGGGGTGGTCAGTACGACAGGTGCTCCTGCCCGCGCTAGCGCTGTGACCCCGCGCACTCGCACCGCGCCTTGGCCTCACTGTGGGTAGCTTTTGGGGGATATGCGGGGGGATTCGTCAATGGGCTCCAGCCTCCCGAGTCGCCACCCACACGGCAATCTCCACACTTGACGCTAGCTCACGGTCAAATTTCCGCTAATTCCCATTAGGGGAAATTTGCATTCAGCTTTGGTGCGCTTGCCGTGTGCCGCGCCGTGCGTACTCACCCGTCCGGCCTTGCCGCACTCGAGGAGTAGCTCATGAGGCATGGAGCGTGTCCACACAGCCACGTACCCACCTAGGGGGACAATTTTCCGGGCGTGACGCACCCCATAGCGTTATGGCCTCCCGATGTACCGGGGGCTGTCGCCGCCGCGCCGTGCTCAATCACACCCAGCGTTCCGGCCTAAGTACTCTGCGGTTGAGGTCTGCCGCTACATCATCCAGCACCAAGTTCACGTACCGCTGGGTCATGGAAGCAGTCTTGTGACGCATTAGCCGCTGTAGCCGGAAAGCGTCACCGCCTGCTTTCAGGTAATTTGTGGCGAATGTGTGGCGCAGCAGGTGCGCACCTACAGGCCTAGAAAGTCCAGCCCGCTTTGC
Organism: Meiothermus sp. Pnk-1; assembly: GCF_003226535.1. NCBI lineage: Bacteria > Thermotogati > Deinococcota > Deinococci > Thermales > Thermaceae > Meiothermus > Meiothermus sp. Pnk-1. The sequence continues at coordinate 146,383 of NZ_QKOB01000006.1, forward strand.
CAGTCGCTGCACCCAGCGGCTCACCGAAGTCCCGGTGACCGCTAGACTACCGGTGGCGAAAAAGTAGCGGCTTTGCCCTCTGCGCTCCGTGGTCAGGTACGCTTTCATGGCCCGGTACACATCGCGGCTCATGGGTACGACGGCGTCTCCAGTCTTACCCCGTACAATGATAGCCGCGTTCTCCCAGTCCACATCCTCAACCCGCATTCGGGCTACCTCCGAAGCCCGCAAACCTGCCTGTAGCAGCACGTACAGCATGGCCCGATTGCGTAGCCGGTAGCGTGGGTCTGACCCAGCCGCAGCAAAAAGGCGGTTTACCTCCTCTTGGGTCAAGGTTTTCTTGGGCTTGTACTCCTCTCGAGGGCGCTTCATGCCCTCGAATGGAAATTTGGCGATGATGCCGTCACGGTACAGCGCTCTGGTGAATCCGCGTAGCGCCCGCTCATAGATGGCCTTGGTGTTGGTGGATACATTCCGGTCTAGCACCTTGAGCATAAGAGGCTTGGTCAAGGCGGTCACAGGGTCGCCCTGGTGGTCTCTAAGCAACAGGCTCAACGTGGTGCGGTACCACCTTATGGTGTCCGGACGCGAACCAAGCCGACGGTGGTCTGCCAGAAAGTACTCGATAGCCTCACCAATGGTCATACTGCCCTCCGTGCTTCGACACACAGACTAGGGCAGTAGACCGGTACACTTTACTTTTCAAACTCTTGCGTCTGGTAAGCTTGGTGGCTATGGGCGGACTTGAACCGCCGACACCACGATTATGAGTCGTGTGCTCTAACCAGCTGAGCTACATAGCCATTGGTTGCGGGGGAAGGATTTGAACCTTCGACCTTCGGGTTATGAGCCCGACGAGCTACCAGACTGCTCCACCCCGCGGTGTAGCGTCGCACTAGACGCAACGTTTATCTTAGGCGGGGTCGCAGCTAACGTCAAGCCTGGCGCAGAATTTTAGTCCGAAAAATCGAGGCATAATAAAGGCTGAGGGGGTAAAGGTATGGTCGGCACCCTGAGAGTCGAGCGCATCAATGCTTTACCCGAGAACCATGTGCTGGAGTGTCTGTTACAGGAATCGGGAGAGTCGATCCGGCTGGTGGTCCTGCATACCTCGCCGAGCCATTACGAGGCTTTGGGGAACATCGTCACGCGCAACGCCAAACATCTCTACCCACATTCCGGCCCCATGAGCGCAGAGCTTTTGGTCCACTGGCTAGATACTTTGTTGGTGAAGTGGAACCCTGAGGGTTCGATCAGCTGGCGAGAGCATCCGCTGGATGAGGCCACCCGTCAGTTCATCGCTACCGTGCGGCAGTCAGCGGCAGCGATAGCCAGCCGAGCCACGAGCAACGCCGCGCAAACCCCTGGGGACTAATTTGCGTACCCTTTTGGGCGACCCTGCTCAAGGAGGTTGATCTACCGGAGACATAAACCCGGGCGGCCAGGGAAGGTCGTCACGGGGCCGGAAGTACATGTGTCTGGGGGCTATCCGCACGAAGCCTCGAGCGCCGACGGATGTGATGGCCCTCCGAAAGTCCCCGGAGTCGCGGATAGGCTGAGCCGGCTGCATTGTCTGAAATGAGAAAAGCTGCTATACTGGACTTTGCCTCGAACGGGGACGCCGAGAGGTACAAGGGCGCGACCTGGCTTCGACGGGGGTCGCCAAAAGTGTGGTAGCGTGCCGAGGTGGTCGGTGGCCTCGTAAAACACCGGCAAAGCCATAACTGGCAACACTCAGCGTTCTTACGCTCTCGCTGCTTAAGTCCAGCGACGTTCCTAGCAAGCCTTGCCGTTGGCTCGGCTAGCGAACGACCTAAAACCGGCTAGCCCGCGCGAGGCTCCGTAAGCGTCGGGCGAACCTTTACGGGGCTTGGCTTAGAGCCCCTGCTGATGGGGAAACTCTAGGCGACAGCTAAACATCAGCTACGCACGTAGAGGCCCACTGGAGGGACTTTCGGACGGGAGTTCGATTCTCCCCGCGTCCACCAGCACGTTAGACTCCGCGCAAGCGGAGTTTTTCTTTTGGCCCAGCGTAGACTGGGTACACCTGGTTTAGCACTCGGTTTAGGCTTGATAATTGAGGGGTGCGGGGGCTGCGACTCGGGGTGATTTTGCTGCTGCTTTGCGCAGCTTGGGGGCCCAGCTTGCCGCTTCGCCCAGCCCGCACGGTGGTCATGCTCGATCAAAGCCCCTCGGCGCGGGAGGCTACGGCGCGATTGGCCCCGCAGCTCGAGCTTCCCGGAGCGCAGTACTTGGCCTTCGCCTCGAGGCCCCAACCCATCGCCACCCCCACTGCCCGCCGTACCGACTTGGGCGATGGCACCGACCTCGAGCAGGCTCTGGAGGCGGCCCAGGCATTCCGACCCGACCGTATCGTGCTGGTCTCGGACGGGCTATGGCAGACCCAGGTACCTCCGCCTCCGGTGCCGGTGTACGCCTTAGCGGTCTCTCCCAGCCCCAACCTCTCGCTTTCGTTGCTGCCCCCCGCTTACCCGATGAAAGGCGAGGTTGCAGAGGTGCGGGTACTGCTCGAGTCCACCACCTCCGCTCGAGCCCGGCTGATCGTGGAAGGCCCTGCCGGGCGGTTGATCCGCGAACTGCGGGTCGAGCCGGGGCAGCAGAGCTTGGGTTACCGCTTTCCCCTGGAAAGTCCAGCGGTGGTGCGGGCTACCCTGCAAAGCCCTTTAGGAACCAAGCAGGCCCGGCTCGAAGTGGCCCCTATAGACCAGGTGCGCGTCTGGGTGCTGGGGGACCCGGCGCTGGCCCGCTACCTGGAGGCCCAAGGTTTCGCCGTGGAAGAACCACAGCACATCACCCTACCTATAAAAGCCCAGGTGGTTGCGCTGGGCAAAGGCGCCCTTGAGTTTTCCCCCGCTGAACTCGACGCGCTGCAAAGCTTCTTGGCCCAGGGAGGAAGCCTATTATGGACCGCAACGCCCAAGGGCCTGTTCTTCGGGAGTTGGGAGCGCAGTACCCTGGCCGATGCCATCCCCCTCGAGCCGCTGAAAGAAGATGGCGGGGTGGGCTTGGTGCTGGTTCTGGACGTCTCCGGCAGCATGCTCGAGGCCGACAAGTTGGGGTTGGCGCTCTCCGGAGCGTTGGAGCTGATCCGCTCTGCCCGCGAGCAGGACTATATCGGGGTGGTGGCTTTCTCCAGCGGTGCCCACTGGATCTTCCGGCCCCGGCCTATGACCCCACAGGGACGGCGCGAGGCGGAGAGCCTGCTCCTGTCGGCTCGTGCGGGGGGCGGCACCGTGATGGGCGAGGCCTATGCCCAAGCCCTGCAAGCGCTACAAGGGCTCAAGGTGCAAGACAAGCAGGTGTTGGTGCTTACGGATGGGTTGGTGCAAGATCCCACCCCGCCCATCCTGCAAGCGGCCCACCAGGCCCAAACGAGCAAGATTCGCACCAACACGGTGGCTCTGGGTACCGACGCGGACCGCGGCTTCTTGCGCGAGCTGGCCCGGCAAGGCGGAGGGAGTTTTTACGACGTGCCCCGCCCGCAAGACCTGCCTCGCTTTTTCCTCGAGGAGGCCCAGCGAGCCTTCCGGCGCGAGGCTCTGGTGGGGAACTTTCCCCTATCCTTGCGCCTTCACCCCATCACCCGTGGCCTTAACCCACCCCCCCTCTCGGTAATCCTTCCCGCCAAGACCAAACCCTGGGCCCAGGGGCTGCTCTACTCGGGGGAGCGAGTGGCGCTGGCGGTAGGCGAGGCGGGGCGAGGGCGGGTGGCGGCTTTGGCGACCGATCTTTCGCGCTCGTGGCTAGGCTGGCGGGAGGTCAGCGGTTTTCTGGGAGGGATGGTGCGCTGGCTGGCCCAGACCCCGGCCCGCCCCCACATCCAGGCTTTGAGCCAACCAAACGGGGTGCGAGTGGTGTTGGAAGGCCAGTTCGAACACCCCTGGTTGCGCCACGCCGGCCTCGAGCAGGCTATGCCCCCGGTTGGGCCACTACGCTACGAGGCCCTCCTGCCTCCGGGCTCGAGCGGAGAGGCGGTGGTGCTCGAGGGCGATCAACCTCGCCTTAGCCTACGCCTACCCGAGCTGCCCGAGTGGCGCCTAGAGGATGGACGGGTCCACTTGGCCAGGCTGGCCGAAGCCAGCGGAGGGCGGCTTCTGACCAGCCCTGCTGAGCTGCGGCAGCTTCCTAGCCGCGCCGACCTCTCTACCCGGCCCTACTTGTTGGGGTTGGCGATCCTGCTGTTTTTGCTTGAGCGCTACTTCGAGCGGCGGGTTGGATTAGGCCACTAATGTTTCTCTCGAGGTTCTCACCTACACTGGCAAAGATATGCGTCTGGCTCTTTTGGCGCTGGTATTGGGCCTGGCGGCCTGTGCACAGCGGGGCGTCTCCCCCTCTCAGATTCGCCTTGACTATAGCGGTCAGGGAACCCTGGATTTAAACGTAAGCTACTCCACCGCCTGGAAGCTTATCCCCGGCAGCCCCTGGCTGACCACCACGCCCGCCGAGGGGCTAGGCCCGGCCCGGGTGAGCTTACAGGCTAAGCCGACGGAGCTTCCCGAAGCGCCTTCCATCAGCACCGACTTGCAATTTTCCGGCGATCTCCAAGGGAGCACCAAGGTCACCCTCCCGCTGGTCAAGCTCAGCGGCCAAGTCCAGGCACCTCCGTCGCAAACCTCCTTCTCTCTCGAGGCAGGCGCCGTCCCCCTGCGTGGCAAGCCCCAGAACCTCTCGACCGGTGAAATCCTGGTCAAGTACCGCTCGAGCGGGCTGGAGGGAAGCCGCACCGCTCTGCATGAGCCGGTCGAGATCGTCCCCCAGGGGGCCGCACTCCTCTCCAGCGACCGCCTCAACCGATTGGTCAAGCTTCGGACTTCCGACCTCCAAACCGCGCTGCGCCGCCTACAAAGCGACCCCCGGGTGGAGTGGGCCGAGCCCAATGGGATCGTCTGGGCCTTGGGCGAACCTGCCGATGAATTCTATCCTCTGGAGTGGCATTTGCGCCTCACCGGGGCGCGCTTTAGCTATTTGGGCTCCTATCCCAATCCGGTGACGGTCGCAGTGGTAGATACCGGGGTGCGCTATGACCACCCTGACTTACAGGGCCGGTTGGTGCTTCCCGGAGAGGGCGCGCTTGACCTGGTAGAGGGCGACTCTGACCCCACCGATACCGGCGATATCGCGTCTCCTGATAAGGGCAGCCACGGCACCCATGTGACCGGTATTATCACTGCCGGCGCCGGTACGTTTGTTGCTCCTTGCCCGAACTGTAGTAACAGCGGGGTGGTGGGGGTGGCCTGGCCAGCCCCAGTCAAGGTACTTCCCATCCGAATACTCGACGAGAGCGGCAATGGCACCTTCGAGGCGGTAGCGGCGGCTATCCGTTATGCCGCAGGCATCCCGGTGGAATTCGACGGGAAGAAGTACGTCAATCCCCAGCCAGCCTCGGTGATCAACCTCTCCTTGGGCTCCACGACGCAATCCCAAGCTATGTGTGAAGCCGTGGCCGAAGCCACCGCGCGGGGCGTGGCGGTGGTGGCGGCGGCAGGGAATGGGGGCGGAACCGCCTACTACTATCCAGCCTCCTGCCCCGGGGCGATCAGCGTGGGCGCCACCGATTACAACTTTGGCGGGCTTCCACGCCCGGCTTGGTATTCCCAGCGAAACGACCGCGTAAGCGTCGCCGCTCCCGGTGGAGACACCGCCCAGTTCACCGGCGGCCTCCTATGCCGCAACAAGCAGACCGAAGACGAGCGCCCCTGCCCGGATGGCATCCTCTCCACTACCTGGAACTTTAACACCAACCAGCCCAACTACGCCTTTTACATGGGCACTTCCCAGGCTGCTCCCCAGGTGGCGGCAGCGCTAGCCCTGCTCATCTCGAGCGGCCAAGCCAGCGATGGTCAAGCCGCTTGGGAACAGCTCAAAAGCCACCTCACCGACCTTGGTCCGGCCGGTAAGGACGACGCTTACGGCCTAGGGTTTCTCAACTTGCCGGGGGCGCTGGGCCTAAAGCTTCCGCCAGGGCCTTATGTGCTGGCGCTGGAGGGACCCACCCCCCGGCTCCTCAGGCCCGATGCCTCTGGGTACTTCGAGACTTACGTGATGGCCGGAGACTACGAACTCAGGTCCTGCCGTGACGATTCCCAAAACGGACTATGTGACGCCAGCGAACCACGTACCGTGCGACAACTGCAGGTGCCGTCCCAGGCCGAGTTCAGCATGGGGTTGCAGCGCGTACCGACTCCCTAGCCAGCCCGCCAAGCGCTACACTGGGCATGGGTGCGACGGCTCATATGGGTTTTGTTATTGATTGGTCTGGCGGCGCTTGGCTACTGGGCCTTTCCGCTTCTTCAGGCGTTCTTTCGCTACGGTAGCCTTCCGCGCAGTCTCAATAACCCCCTCAACGTGTTGGTGCAAGGGGTATCGCCAGAGTATTCCGGTTACCATACCCGTGCTCCGGAGAACTTTCGCGGTCACGCCGATACCTTGCTTCTGGTCCGCTTCGACCCCGGCCAGAAGCGGGTGGTGGTGCTTTCCATTCCCCGCGACACCTATGTGCAACTCCCCGGCCACGGCTACCGGAAGATCAACGAGGCCAACGTACTGGGCGGCCCCGAACTAGCCAAGCAGGCGGTCTCGAGCTTGGTGGGGGTGCCGGTAGATGCTTACGTTTCTATCAGTACAGAAGCCTTACGCCAAGCGGTAGACGCCTTGGGTGGGGTGGTGGTGTGCGTGGAACGTCCCTTGCACTACCGCGACAGCGCAGCTCAGCTCGAGATCAACCTCGAGCCCGGCTGCCAGCGGCTCGACGGCAAGAACGCCGAGGCCTACCTCCGCTTCCGCAAGGACGCGCTGGGCGACATCGGGCGCATCCAGCGCCAACAAGCATTTTTTCAGGCCCTGCACGAGCAACTGTTGAGCCCGGCGGGGGCGCTGCGGCTACCGCAGGTGGTGGCTGCGGTAGAGGCCAACCTTCGCACGGATTTGGGCCGCGCCCAGATCGGGCAGTTGCTGGGCTTCGCCATGCAGCGGCCCAGCCTGGTGAGCCTGCTGCTGCCGGGCGGTTTTGGTGGTGGCTGGGAAGTGGACCAGGCAGGGCTCGAGGCGCTGGTAAAGCGCTACTTCAAAGGCCAAGGGGCCGAGCAGGCCGCCGCGGTTCAGGATCTGCAGGGTCGGGTGGCTTCGGTGATCTACGCCCCTGAACAGTGGGAGGAGGCCAAGCAAATGCGCGACACCCTCCACCGGTTAGGGATGCGGGTGATTCTGCGCGAAGTGGATGCAGCCCCCCAACACAGCGAGGTGCTCTCCAACGGGGATTCAGGTTTGGCTCGAGCCTTAGCCAGCCAGCTGGGAATCTCCTGGCGCATCTCCGGGGAGACCACCTTGGGGGCTGACCTCACCGTGCGGCTTGGCGCAAGCCGCACGAACCCGTAAAATACGTAGCGCTGTCTATCTGTGCCGGGGTGGCGGAATGGTAGACGCTACGGACTTAAAATCCGTTGGGGGAAACCCCGTGTGGGTTCGAGTCCCATCCCCGGCACCACGTTTTTCGCACCGAGCCTGATTGCCCTGAGCCCATGTTGAGCCCGCAGCATTAGAAAAAGGGAGTGTGAAACTTCAGTCCGAGGAGTCGTCGCGTACGAAGCGGATTTCAAGCCGCATCCCGAGCACCTCGGCGATGCGCTCGAGGGTGGCCACGGTGTGGCCCTGGTAGTTCTCGGAGAGCCAACGTGGGACGTTGCCCCGGTCGGTGCCGAGGCGCCGGGCCAGCTCGGCCTGGCTGAGTCCGGCTCGGGCCAGGGCCTCGCAGATGGCCAGCACAGTCTCACTCGGCATCGGCCAGGGCCTCCTCGGCTTGCTCGGCGCTCGAGGCCAGCAGCACCACCTTGGCGTGGAGGTCGGCCTCGAGCTGCTCCCGCTCGTCGTCGCCCAGCGCCGCACCGCGCAGCCGCGCCCGCAAGTCGGCCGCGCTCTGCTCCAGCTCCACCAACAGGGCCTCGAGGGATTGGGTCTTGAGGCTCCTTCCTGGGCGAGGGGTGAGGGTGAGGCCCCTCAAGAGGGCCTCTTCTCGCGCTTGCGGATGTTGAGCCTGGCCCGCTCGATGTCCTTCTGCCATTTGCGGATGAGGGTCACGTCAGGTTGGGGCTTGGCCTGCTCCCTGGCGATCTTGGCCTCGTGCTCGGCGATCACGGCTTCCAGGCTCTCGATCTGCTTGCGGAGCTTCTTGTTCTCGCCATATACAACTGTTGTCAATACTTACAACAGGTAGGCTCATCGCACCCAAATGCATTTCAATGCAAAAAGTCTAGCAAACCGGACAACTAAATGCGCGTGTGTAACGGCATTTTGTGCCTGTTTGTGGACGAGGGGCATACCGTAAAACCCGCGGGTAGCGGGACTCTCAAGACCGTCCTTGCGGGCGACAGTCAGAAGGCGGCATACAGCCGCCTTAGCCAGACCCCCTCGAGCGCGACCCCCCGTATCCGGCCGTACCACGCCGGGCATTATTAGGGCGCGGACGGCGGGTTCGGGTCGGTAGGCAGGCTCGGCGTACCCGTATCCAGTTGTAATACCGCGGAGCCCTCGAGGATCACCACCAAGCGGTAGTAGTTTTCCAAGGCCGGTTTTTCGGGAGCGGTGGGATTTTGCGGTGCGGCCGCGCCGGTGCTTTCGGGCGGTGGGGTGGCAAGGGGCAAGCGGACCTCGAACTTACCCGGCCCCTCGACCCACAACGAGCGCTCGGCCAACAGGGTTTCCTCCTTGTACCACTTGAGTTCGATATAGCCCGGCCGGGGCATCCGGCGTACCTCGAGCTTTGCCACGATTTCCCTCTCGGAAGGCTCGAGGGTCCCGTAGAGGCTCGGGCGATCCGGGAAAGCGACCCGTTCGGGGACTAGCGGCAAAAAAGTATACCGGCACGAGGCCAGCGTCAAGGCCAGAACGAGAACGGTCAGAACGCGGGTCACACACCTTCTCCTGCGGTCACCAGGCTCAGCAGGGCCAGCGGCGCCGTCTCCGCCCGAAGGATACGCTGTCCCAATGTGACCGGGGTGAAGCCCCGCTCCGTCAAAGTTTGCATCTCGTCCTCGCTAAACCCCCCCTCCGGCCCGGTCGCGAGGGTTATCGGCCTGCTTAGGTCGAGCACGTCACGCACCCGCACCGCACTTCCCGGATGGGCCGCCAAGCCCTGCTCGACGGGAGGAATAGCCGATAGCGGGATCGGGGCCAGCACCTCGGGAACCGTGGTCCGCCCCGATTGTTTAGCCGCCTCGAGCGCCACCCGGCGCAAGCGCAGGAGCTTCCCCTCCCCTATCTCTTTAGGAACTGAATAAACACATACCAGCGGGATGATCCTGGTCGCCCCCAGCTCAGTGGCAGCCCGCACCACGTCAGCCAGTTTGTCGCCTTTGAGCAGGGCCACGTAGAGCACCACCGGCACGGGGACCTCGCGGCTGGCAGGCCAGGTCGCGGTGACCTCTAGCTCCACTACCCCACCCTCGACCGCACGAACTACGGCCCGACCTTCCAAACCTTCACCGTCAAAGACCGTGAGGGTATCCCCCGGCCTAGCCCGGAGCACCTCCGCCAGATGGCGGGCCTCTCGCCCGGTGAGGGTCAGCAGGGGCGCTAGCTTGGGAGCAAAAGCGCGGTGGGGCCTCATGGTTTGCGATAGGTCAAATGCATCCACTCGCCTTCCTGGCGGCGATGTAGGCTTTCGAAGCCTTGCGCACGCATGGCGCCATCCACTAAACTTTCACGCTCGCGCAATATACCGGTCATCAGCATCAAGCCGCCCGGAAGCAGGTACTTGGGGTACTCGGGGGCGAGCTGGGCATGGAGTTCGGCATACAGGTTGGCGACGATGAGGTCAAAGGAACCTTGGGCGTCTTCCAGCGTTCCGACATAGAATTCGGGGTCTACCCCATTGGCTGCGGCGTTATCGCGGGCCTGGGGGATCACCGCCGGATCGTTGTCGATTCCCACGGCCTGAGCCCCCAGCACCTGAGCGGCAATAGCCAGGATCCCCGAGCCGGTTCCCAGGTCCAGCACACGCATTCCTGGCCGGACGTGCTGGGCCAAGGCTTCCAGGGCCATGCGGGTGGTCTCGTGGTGGCCAGTACCAAAGGCCATGCCGGGCTCGAGCAGGATGCGTAGTTCGTCCCCTACCCACTCATGCCAGGGGGCCAGCACCACGAAGGGCCCTGCTCGCACCGGCTTGAGGTCGCGCCGCCAGGCCTCGAGCCAGTCGGTGTCGGGCAGCTCGAGCCACTCCCCGGGGAGGGGCAGCTCGAGGCGCTGGGGGAAATAGGCCCAGACCTCGCCGGGTTTCTCCTCGAGGCCCCGGGCCCCTAAATCGAAGAGCAGCGGCGTGTACGCGTCGAGGGTGTCGAAGTCGCCTTTCAGACGGAAGACGTGCATAGAGAATATCGTCTAGGGTCTGGAGGCCAAGGTCAAGCTCTCGCACACCGCCCGCCCGTTCCAGCGAATCAAGCCTAGGTAGGTGTTCACCTGGGCATCGAAAGCATCCGAGTAAATACGCGCTGTTTTGGCCCCGGTGGCCTCGGCCAAGGCGCGGGCTTCGGCAGGACTAAACTGCGGCTCGGTGAAAACGACTTTCACGCCCTGGCGCTTCATCTCCTGGGCCAAGCGGGCAAAGCTCTGGGGGCCTCTTTCCTGTCCGGCGAAATCGGCGATGGAGCCTACGATGGTGATGCCGTAGGCGCGGGCAAAATACAAAAGGGCCTCGTGCTGGCTCACGACCTTGCGCTTGTCCACCGGGACCGCGCGCAAACAGGCGCGCACCTCGGCGTCGGCCTTCTGGATCGCGGCGATGTAGCGGCTGGCGTTGGCAGTGTAGGTGGCCTTGCCGGCCGGATCAAGCTGGCCCAGCGTGTCGCGGATCCGCTCCACGTAGCGCACGCCATAGGCAGGGTCAAGCCAGAGGTGGGGGTCGTAGGCGGTGTGGGCGTGGCCTTGTCCTTCCTCCCCGGAGTGCTCATCACCTTCAATCAGGCCCGGCATCCCCTCGGCCAACTCGACTACCCTGGATCCTTGAGGAAGCTGGGCCTTCAATTTGTCCAAAAAGGGCTCGAGGCCCAGCCCGTTGGCAAATAGCACCCGCGCTCTCGATAGCTCCCGCATCGTCGAGGGGCGGGGCTCAAAGCTGTGGGGATCAGCCCCCAAAGGAACCACCGCCGTCACCCGGACCCGCTCTCCGCCCACGTTGCTTAGCATATCCGCGATAAAACCCGTGGTGGCCGTGGCCGCGATCGGCTGGGCCATCGCCAATCCGAGCAACACCGTCAAAGCTGGCCATACTCTCATGGCATTATTTGATATTGATATATCATTACTTGTCAAGGGGAGGTGGTATGCTTAACTCATGCGGCGCAACACCCGGCAGCGAGAAGCCATCCGCCAAGTCCTACGGGAGTCGGGACGGCCTCTTTCCACCCAGGAAGTCCTCCAGGCGGCGCAGGAAAAGGTACCCGGCTTGGGGATCGCCACCGTATACCGAACCCTCAACAGCCTGCTCCTGGAGCAGCAGATCTCTGCCGTAGAACTCCCCGGCGAGACCCCCCGCTACGAGATAGCCGGGAAGCGGCACCACCACCACTTCCACTGCACAGCCTGCGGCAAGGTCTTTGAGATCGAAGGCTGCCCAGGCGACCTCGAGCGGCTGGCTCCCCCTGGCTTCAAGGCCGAACGCCACGAGATCGTGTTGTACGGGCGCTGCCCGGAGTGCCCTTCGGCAAGCAAGCGCTAAGCCTATGGCGGGTTCACGCCATACACCCGCAGGCGCTGTTTGAGCTCATCGTCTGCCCGCCCCCTGGCCCCGAAACGGGTCACTACCCATCCAGCGACCTGAACGGCGAGCCTCCCGGCGGCTTGGGCGTCGCGGGAGCGTAGGTAGTGCCCTAAAAAAGCTCCACCGAAGGCGTCTCCTGCCCCCGTAGCATCTACCGCGACGTCCGCGGTGGCCTCGAGGTGGATCACCCGGCCCTTCTCGGCGATGAGCGCCCCTTTGGGCCCCAGCTTGAGCGCAACGGTAGCCTCCGGATACAGCTCGACCAAGGTCTCCAGCACCTCGTCTGGCTCGGTGGCCCCGGTGAGGGCCCGGCCCTCCTCGAGGTTAGGGAACAGAAAATTTATCGGGAACTCACGCAGGATTTGGCGGAAGCGGCGCGGCCCCAGTTGCAGGATCATCTGGTACGAACCCGGATCGAAAGAGACCGTAGCCCCAGCTTCTGCCGCGAGCCGGGCGGCCTGAAGCGCGGCTTGGCAGGGCGGATTGGTAAACACTGACCAGGCCGTGATGTGGACGTGAGCGGCCGCTTGCAGTACTTCTACCGGCAATTCCTCAGGCCGCAGGTCGAAGTCGGCGCCCTGGGAAGTCAGGTTGGAGCGCTCCCCGTTGGCGTCGATGAACACCACGATTACCCCGGTGGGTTTGGCCTCGCTCCAAATCACATGGGGCTCAACTCGCTCGGCCTCGAGCTCCTCTACCGCGAAAGTCCCGAAACGATCCCGCCCGACTTTCCCCACAAACGCGCTGGGGTAGCCCACCCGCGCCGCCCAGACCGCCAGGTTGGCGCTCGAGCCCCCTCCCGCCAGCTGCACCCGTCCCGTGGTGTCGCCCCCCGGCAGAAGCGGATGGTCCGGCTTGGCCAGCACGTCCCAGGTAAGGTCGCCGACGGCGACTAGGGGGCGGTAGCTGGGTTTGGTCATAATCCAGGGTACGCCTATTCCCCCGGATCCCAACGCAGCTTGGGCCTGCGGTTGGCCTGCACCTCGTCCAGTCGGCGCACCGGGGTCGAGTAGGGAGCCCCTTCGAGCCAAACTTGGTCTTTGTTCAGCAGCGCTCCGGCAGCCTGGGCAAAGGCCTCGAGGGTTTCCTTGCTCTCGGTTTCGGTAGGCTCAATCATCAGGGCTTCCTTGACGATGAGCGGGAAGTAGACGGTAGGCGGGTGGAAGCCCAGCTCGAGGAGCCCCTTAGCTACATCGAGGGTCTTGATGCCCTCCGGCGGCTGGGCCACGAACTCGTGCATGCAGGTGCGATCGTAAGGGATGCGGTAGCCCTGGTCTTTGAGCAGCTCCTTGAGGTAGTTGGCATTGAGCACCGCCAGGGCCGCGCTCTTTTTGATCCCCTCGGCCCCCAGCATCCTGATGTAGGCATAAGCCCGCACCAACGCCCCGAAGTTGCCGTAAAAGCTCCTGACCTGACCGATGCTATGCGGGAGGTCGTACTCGAGCGCGTAGGTTTCGCCGTTCTTAACCACTTGCGGAACTGGCAGGAAAGGCGCCAGGTGGGCCTTGACCCCTACCGGTCCCGAACCGGGGCCGCCGCCCCCGTGGGGCACCGTAAAGGTCTTGTGCAAGTTGAGGTGCACCACGTCGAAGCCCATGTCGCCGGGCCGGGCCATGCCCATCACCGCGTTGAGGTTGGCCCCGTCGTAGTACAGCTGCGCTCCCACCGCGTGGGCGGCCTGGGCGATCTCAAGGATATTGCGCTCAAACAGCCCCAAGGTGTTCGGGTTGGTGAGCATGATCGCCGCCACGTGCGGGCCGAGCTCGGCCCGGAGGGCTTCTAGGTCCACTTCTCCGTCGGGGCCTGAGGCGATCTCCTTCACGGTATACCCGGCCATGCTGGCCGTGGCCGGGTTCGAGCCGTGGGCCGAGTCCGGGACCAACACCACCCGGCGCTGTTCGTGCTCCCCTCGGCTTTTGTGATAGGCCCGGATGATCAGGATGCCGGTGAGTTCGCCGTGCGCCCCGGCAGCAGGCTGCAGGGTAGTGGCATCCATCCCGGTGATCTCGGAGAGGTCCTGCTGCAGCTCGTACATCAGTTGCAGCGCTCCCTGCACGGTCTCGGGGGCCTGATAGGGGTGCAAGTCGGCGAAGAGGCCCACCGCCGCCTCGTGCACCTTGGGGTTATATTTCATGGTGCAGGAACCGAGCGGGTAGAAGTGGGTATCCACCCCCATCTGGCGGCGGGAGAGGCCGGTATAGTGGCGCACCAGGGTGAGCTCGTCCACCTCGGGTAGTTTGGGCGGCGTGGCCCGAAGGTTATCGGGACCCAGCAGGGCCGCCAGATCCACCTCCGGCGCCTTCGGCGGGGTGATCCCGCGGCGGCCTGGCACGCTCTTCTCAAAGATGAGCGGCGATTCGACGACGGTTTCCTTTTTGTCAGCGATCATGCTTCACCCCAAAGAGGTAACACGTGATACGCCAGATGCTTTTGACGTACGACATTCACCGCAACACCTCGCGCAAAGCCTCAGCCAGGTTGTCCAGGTCGGCCTCGGTGTGCTGCTCGGTGCAGGCGAAGAGGGCCAGGTTGGGGCCGTACTCCGCGGGGACCGGGGTGGCGGCGGCGATGCCCTTTCGGGCCAAGGCCAGCCGGACCTCGAGCGCCCCCTTGGGCAGCCGCACGGCGAACTCGTTGAAGAAAGGCTCAGGGGTGACGAGTTCGACCCCGGGAATGCGGGAAAGCCTCTCCGCCAGAGCGTGGGCCATCGCCACCGAGCGGGTGGCTACCTCCTTGAGCCCCTGCGGGCCTAAGGCGGCGAGGTACACCGCCCCCATCAACGCGGTGAGCTGGGCATTGGTGGTGATGTTGGATTTGGCCTTGCTGCGGCGGATGTACTGCTCGCGGGCTTGCAGGGTCAGGATATAGCCGCGCTTGCCGTCGGCGTCGGTGGTCTCGGAGACCAGCCGACCCGGCAGCTGGCGCACCAGGTCTGCGCGCACCGCCATGAAACCGAAGTGCGGCCCTCCAAAAGCCATCGCGTTGCCCAGGGGCTGCCCTTCCCCTACCGCAACGTCGGCGCCATACTCGCCGGGGGGCTTGAGCAGCGCCAGCGAGAGGGGATCCACCACCGCCACGAGAAGGGCCCCGGCGGCGTGCGCGGCCTCGGCGAGGGCGGTGAAGTTGTGTACGCTACCGAGAAAGTCGGGGTTTTGCACCACTACCGCGCCGGTCTCGGGAGGGATGGGGTCGGCGGTGGACTCGAGCGTCACCAGCTCCGCCCCGATCGCCTCCAGGTAGGTCTTAACCACCCGGCGGTACTCCGGGTGGACACTTTTGAGGATCGCCACCCGCATCCTGCCGCTTTCCCGCAGCGCCAACAAGGCCCCTTCCGCCAGCGCCGTAGAGCCGTCGTACATGGAGGCGTTGGCCACCGGCAGGCCGGTGAGTTCCGAGATCATGGTCTGGTATTCGAAGATGGCCTGCAACAGCCCCTGGCTGGCCTCGGGCTGGTAGGGGGTGTAAGCCGAAAGAAACTCCGCCCTGGCCGCCAGCGCCGGGACCGCTGCGGGGATGTAATGCGCGCGGATCCCGCCCCCTAGAAACCCCACGCTTGCCGATTGGTTCTTGGCGGCCAGGGTACGTAAGTGGCGCATCAGCTCTGCCTCGGTCATGGCGGTGTCGAGCTGCAGGGGCGGATCCACGATCTCTTGCGGCAGGTCACGGTAAAGATCTCTGAGGTGTTTCGCGCCGACCCGCTCGAGCATCTGCTCGAGGTCGGCCTCGGTGTGGGGGGTGTAGTCCATGGGGATCAGCTTATAAGAGAAGGCGGGGGGCGAACGTCGCCCAGGCTATAGCTACTGGCTTTGGGCGAAGGCTTGGTAGGCGGCCGCATCCATCAGGACCTCGAGGTCGGCGGAGTTGTCAGGGCGCAGTTTGAAGATCCAGCCATCCTGGTAAGGGCTCTGGTTGAGGAGTTCCGGGGCTTCCTCGAGCGCTGGGTTGACCTCCACCACCTCTCCGGCCAGGGGAGCGTAGATATCCGAGGCGGTCTTGACCGACTCCACCACCGCTACCGCCTCTCCGGCTTTGTACTTCTTTCCCGGTACCGGCAGCTCCACGAATACCACATCGCCCAAGGCGTCTTGGGCATAATCGGTGATGCCCACCACGGCTAGCCCGTCCTCGAGCCGCACCCACTCGTGGGACTTGGTGTAACGCAGATCGTTCGGATAGTTCATAGGGCCTCCCGGGGTCATTTTAGCCTGACAAAGGGAGGGGATACGAGGCGAGCCGGGTAAGTTTTGCTGCGGATCTCCACCTCGAGGTGGCCCGACTCGGCACCCGCGCGCACATAGGCCAGCGCAATACCCTTCCTGAGCGAGGGGGAGAGGGTTCCTGAGGTAACCCGGCCTACCTCCGCCCCGCCCGAAAGTACCGCATACCCCTCGCGGGGAATGCCCTGCTCGAGCAGGAGGCCTACCAATATCCGCTCGCAGCGCCTGGCGAGCAAAGCCGCTTTTCCGTAGAATTCCTTGTGCTCCTTGACCACCCAGCCAAACGGGGTACAGCGGGGGTCGGTCTCGTCGGTGAGTTCGTGGCCGTAGAGAGGGAAACCGGCCTCGAGCCTTAGGGTATCGCGGGCCCCTAAGCCACAGGGGGTCACCCCGGCCCAAAGTAGCGCATCCCAGACCGCTTGCACGTCCTCGGCCTGGGTGAAGATCTCGAAACCGTCCTCGCCGGTGTAGCCGGTGCGGGCCAGGCGGGCCGGTCTTTCCGCCACGGTAGCGGTGAAGGTGTCGTTTTTCCGCTTGCTCGAGAGGTCTACGTCGCAAAATTTTTGCAACACCTCGGCGGCCTGGGGGCCTTGCACGGCCAGCAGCCCGGTGCGTTCGGAGGCGTCCTCGAGGCGAACGGCAAAACCCTCTGCCAGGCGTTGCAGATGGTGCCAGTCCTTCTCGATGTTCGAGGCGTTGACCACCACCAAGTACTCCTCTTCCGCTGTGCGGTAGAGGTAGATATCGTCTACTACCCCGCCCTGTTCGTTGGGCAGCATCGAGTACTGCGCCCGCCCCACCTTGAGCTTGGAGACGTCGTTGAGGGTGGCGTACTGAAGGAAGTCTAAAGCCTGGGGCCCGCGCACCCAGAACTCGCCCATGTGGCTTACGTCGAAGACCCCCACCCCTTCGCGCACGGCCAGGTGCTCGGCGGTGATCGAGGTGTACTGGATGGGCATCCAGTAGCCTGCGAAAGGGGCCATCTTGGCTCCTAGTTCCTGGTGGACTTTGGCCAGCGGTGTGGTTTTCATCTCGAGCACAGCATATCAGCTAGGCTCGAGAAAGCCCGGCGACCTCACCCCACCTTGAGGCAGGAGCACAAAGCAATCAGCTGGTAGCAACTACCTTGGCCAGCACCTGGCGGCTCACCGCCTTGAGGGTATCGAAGACCCCGGTCCCATTGCTGGCCACCGCTTCGAAGATCGGGTAGCGCTGTTCGGGATCGATGACCGCGTGGATCATCTCTACCGGGAGGGCGTCAGGGAGGTCACGCTTGTTGGCCTGCAACACCAAGGGCACATCCTCGGGGCGAATGCCGTACTCGGCTAGGTTCTCCCGCAGGTTGCGCATGGACTCGGCGTTGGCCCGCAGGCGGTTGGGGGCGGAATCCGCCACGAAGACGATCCCATCCACTCCGCGCAGGATTAGCTTACGGCTGGCGTTGTAGAAGACTTGGCCCGGCACCGTGTAAAGGTGAAAGCGGGTTTTGAAGCCCTTGACCTCGCCCAGGTCCACAGGCAGGAAGTCGAAGAACAGGGTACGTTCATCCTCGGTGGCGAGGGAGACCATCTCCCCTTTGCGGTTCTCCGGCACCTGCTGAAACACCCATTTGAGGTTGGTGGTCTTGCCAGACATGCCGGGGCCGTAGTAGACGATCTTGAAGTTGATCTCTCGAGCAGCGAAGTTGATGGTGCTCATACGAATCCTGCCTGTGATGGACTCTGCCCGGCCCGCCGGGCCGACCAGAGAGAGTAAGCTGCCAGCCGAACTGCCCTATCCCTTCGCATAGTCAGCTTCCGAAAAGCTCGTCTAACAGGGCGTTGGCTCCCTCGCGGTACTCGGTGTCGATGCCCAGCTTCTGCGGGCTCACCACCGACTCTGCGGCTATGCTGGCCAAAGCTTGCGCCGACTTGCGGGCGAAGAGCTTGACCCGGCCCACCGGGGTGGAGTTGTCGAAGATCACCAGGAGCAAGGCGTGCTCTCCGGCCCCTTCGACGTACAGGCTCTGATGCTGGCCTTGGTGAACCTGCTCGCTAAACTGTAGCTCTCCCAACATCCTGGCCAAGGCCTGGGTGGCGGCGGCATTCCCTGCCACCAAGGTCGCCAAGGAGTCTAAGGCCGGGGGACGAGGAGCCCAGAGCGCTTCTTTATGGGCGAGCACAAAGCCTTTGCGGTCAACCAGCATAGCGTAGCGGGCCCCGCTCTCCCGCAGAAGCTCATCGAGCACCCCTACGGCCTTTTCGAAAGCGGCCCCGTAGAGTGCCACAGTAGGTTCGACCATAGTATGGTTTACTCTAGCATGATGAAGCTGCCCAAACATGTTTATCAGTACGCCCGCGAAACCCTGGCCCATCTGGTGAGCTTTCCTACCGTTTCGGCAGAAGGTAGGGCCATCCCCGAGACCGCTCAAGCCGTGGCCAAGCTGCTCGAGGACCTAGGCCTCAAGGCCGAGATCCACCCCACGCCCGGCGCCCCGGTAGTCTACGCCGAGGGCGGGGAAGGCGGCCCGACCATGCTGTTCTACAACCACTACGACGTGCAACCCGCCGACCCGCTCGAGCTGTGGGAGAGCGACCCCTTCACCATGACCGAGCGCGACGGACACTGGTACGCGCGGGGCATCAGCGACGACAAGGGGGAGCTCACCTCGCGCCTGGCGGCCCTCAAGTGGCTCATCGAGGAGCACGGGAGGCTGCCTTTTAGGGTCAAGTTCGTCATCGAGGGCGAGGAAGAGATCGGAAGCCCCCACCTCGAGGCCTACGTGCGCGAGCACCGAGAGCGCCTCACAGCCGACGCGGTGATCTGGGAGTTCGGCAGCGTGGACACCTCGGGGCGCCCGCTGGTCTACTGCGGGCTCAAGGGCATCGTGGCGGTGGAGCTGCGGGTGCGCACCGCCGCCTACGACCTGCATTCCTCGCTGGGCGCGGTGGTGCAGAACCCCATCTACCGCCTCTCGGCGGCCCTGGCCAGCCTGCGCGACGACGAGGGCAAGGTACTGATCGAGGGTTTTTACGATAAGGTACGGCCCCTGAGCGAGGGCGAGCAGAGGAGCCTCGAGGCCATCCCCGACGAGTCGGAAGACCTGGCCCAGCTCTACGGCGTAAAGGGGTTTTTGGGCGGGGCCAAGGGCAGCGAGTTCTACCGCCGCCTGGCCGCCCTTCCGGTGGTCAACTTCAACGGCTTCCACGCCGGCTACGGCGGCCCCGGCTCCAAGACGGTGCTGCCCGCCGAGGCCTTCGCCAAGCTGGACTTCCGCCTGGTCCCCGACCAGGAGCCCTCCGAGGTGGTCGAGCTGCTGCGCCGCCATCTCGACAAACACGGCTTCACCGACGTAGAGGTGGTCACGCTCGAGGTCGGCGAGCACCCCGCCCGCAGCGACCTGGAGGCCCCCTGGGTCCAGCAGGCCGTGGAAGCCCTGCGCGAGACCTACGGGCTCGAGCCCATCGTGCACCTCAGCTCCGGCGGCAGCGGCCCCATGTACCCCTTCACCCACTACCTGGGGGCCCCGGTGGTGGCGATCGGCATCAGCTACCCCGGCAGCCGGGTACACAGCCCCAACGAGAACATCCGTATCGCCGACTTCGAGCGGGGGGTGGCGGCGATCAAGCGGGCGCTGGAGAAGTTTGCTGCCCTGCCCTAGCCTCGAGCCATGCGGCTTTTGCTCATCGGGGTTCTGCTCGCGGGAAACCTCTGCCTGGCCCAAAGCGGCCTGGCGGTTGACGATCTCGCCAAACGCAGCTACGGCGGCGGGCGGATCGCCATCGAGCGGGTGCTGGAGCGTAACCCCGACTTCACCCGATACCTCATCCGCTACCCTTCCGATGACCTGACCCTCTACGGTTTCATGAACGTGCCCACCGGGAAAGGCCCCTACCCGGTGGTGCTGGTGCTGCACGGCTACGTCAACCCCGCCACCTACCGCACCCTGGCCTACACCACCCGCTACGCCGACGCCCTAGCCCGCATGGGCTACGTGGTCCTCCACCCCAACTACCGGGGCCACCCGCCTTCGGAAGGCAAACCCGACCCACCTTTCCGGATAGGCTATGCGGTGGACGTGCTCAACCTATTGGCCATCGTGCGGGCTCAGGCTGGCCAACCCGGCCCTCTGGAAAAGGCCGACGGCGGACGCCTGGCCCTCTTTGGCCACAGCATGGGCGGGGGCATCGCGTTGCGCGTCGCGGTGGTAGACCCGCGGGTCCGGGTGGTGGTGCTCTACGGCTCGATGTCCGGCGACGAGGCGAAGAATGCCCAGCGCATCTACTACGTATTCTCAGGGCGGCAGCGGGGCCAGGAGGAGCTGCGCACCCCGGCCTCGGAGCTGGCCAGGATCTCGCCCATCAACTACCTGAGCCGCACCCAGGCCGCCTTCAGCGTGCACCACGGCACCGCCGACCCTCAGGTACCCTACGCCTGGAGCGTGGAGCTGTGCCAGAAACTAAAGGCCCTGGGCAAACGCACCGAGTGCTTTGGCTACGCCGGAGCAGGCCATCTCTTTCAGGGGCGGAACGACCAGGTATTTTTGCAGCGCGTCCAGGCGTTTTTCGCCCGGACGCTGAAAGGTGCCGATAGTCGATAGCCGGTAGCAGCGGCAGTGTGTCCTCATCGACTGGCTTGACCGGCCTCCGTATGCGAAGCCTTTACGTCCACGTCCCCTTCTGCCCCACCCTTTGCCCCTACTGCGACTTCCACGTAGTGCGGCGGCAGGGCGGGATCGTGGAGGCTTACCTCGAGCGCCTCGCCGAGGAAGCCGCAGCGCTCTACGAGCGCTTCCCCAGCCCGCTGGACACGCTCTACTTCGGGGGCGGGACGCCGAGTTTCCTGCGCGCTCACGAGCTCGAGCGCCTCTTCGCCGCCCTGCCCTGGCGGCTATCGCCCGGCGCGGAGGTGACCATGGAGGCCAACCCCGGCACCCTGAACCGCGAGCGGCTGGCGCTGCTCAAACACCTGGGGGTCAATCGGCTTTCCATCGGCGTGCAGAGCTTCCAGGACGGCGTGCTCAAAACCCTGGGCCGCGCCCACGGGAGGCGGGGGGCCTTCCAGGCAGTAGAAATGAGCCTGGAAGTGGGGTTTCGCACCTCCATCGACCTGATCTTAGGGCTGCCGGGCCAGGACTTCGAGGCCGACCTGCGCGAGGCCGCCGCGTTGGGGGTGGGGCATGTCTCGGCGTATACGCTCCAGGTCGAGCCCGGCACCCCCTTCGCAGTGCGGGGCGTGCGGCTGGACGAGGACCTCGAGGCCGCCGCCTTCGAAGCCGCCGAGGCGATCTTAGGGGAGGCCGGGCTGTTGCGCTACGAGGTCTCCAACTTCGCCCGGCCCGGCGAGGAGAGCCGCCACAACCGGGCCTACTGGCGCAACGACTTCTGGGGCGCGCTGGGGCCGGCGGCGGCGGGGCACTACCCCAAAGGGGTCGAGGGCCACGAGGTCTACTCGGTCAGGGCCACCCACCCGCCGCTCCCCCGCTGGCTGGCGGGCGAAGCGCCGGCGGTCGAGGCCATCGGCCCGCTCGAGCACGCCCGCGAATCGCTGATGCTGGGCTTGCGGCTCTGCGAGGGGGTGGACGTGGGCGCGCTCGAGGGGCGGACGGCCCTGGATCTGTGGACCCCCTTGCGGCCTGCGGTCGAACAGATGGCCTCGGAAGGTCTCCTCAGGGTGCAGGGAAAGCGCATCTGGGCGAAAAACCTCGGCGCCATTCACCCCCTGATCTTGCGGTTGTGGGCGGCGCTCGAGCTTACAAAAGCCGGATAAACACCCGGCCAAGGGCCTCGAGGTCGCCCAGATTCTCCTAGCGCCGGTCGATCTCCAGCAGATTGCGAAAACCGATCATGCCGCAGTACCTCAGGCCGGGTCACCCAACCACTGCCTTTTCATAGCCTCCCGCTGGATGCGCAAGAGGGGCTCCAGGTCCTAGTACTCCCGCACCACCCGCGAAACATAGCTGCCCGCGCAAAACCCCTCCCGCCGGTAAATTACCTTGTTGGCCCGCACTACCTCGAAGGCCAGCACCGGCGGGGCCTGGTTCAAAACCACCAGGTCGGCGCGCTCAAAACCGGCTTTCACCAAGTCGGTGAGGATCTCCAGCGTGGGGTCGGGTTCGGGGGGCTCGAGGTACACCGCCAGGTCCCAATCGCTATCCGGGCGAGCCCCCCAAAGGCGCGGGAGCCGAACAAGAAAGCGGCTTGCACCTGCGGATACCCGGCAAACACGGCGCAAAGCTGATCTGAAAAGCTCCCCACAACCCCTAGGGTAGCAGAAAGCCGCCCCTCTGCCATGCCATCATCATGTTTTACCATGCTATCATTCAAGCATGATCAGAACCCAGATCCAGCTCGAAGAGAATCAGCTGCGCCGCCTCCGCGAGCTGGCCTATCGGGAAGGCATCTCGGTCTCTGAGGCCATCCGAAGGGCCGTAGAGTGCATGTTGAAGGATGAGAGCCAGGAGTGGAAGGGGCGGAAAGAGCGGGCCCTCAGGGCCGTGGGACGCTTCGCCTCCGGCCTGCAGGACGTAAGCCGCTCCCACGACCGCTACCTGGAGGAGGCCTTTGACTCTCGTTGACACCTCGGCACTATACGCGCTGCTCGACCAAGACGACGGGAATCACGCCTCCGCACGGGAAACCTGGGAGCGGCTACTGGGCGAGGACGAGCCTCTGGTGACCCACCTCTACGTAGGGGTGGAGGCCACGGCCCTGGCCCAGCGCCGTTTGGGCCTGGAGGCGGTGCGGGCCTTGGAGGAACTCCTGGGGGTGGTGTCCCTACACCCGGTGAGCCTTACCCTTCATCAGCAAGCCCTGGCGGCCCTGCTGGGAACGGGTCGTCGGGAGGTGAGCCTGGTGGACTGGGTGAGCTTCCTTTTCATGCGGGAGCATGGCCTCTGGCGAGCCTTCGCTTTTGATCGTCGCTTTGCCGAGCAGGGTAATACCAACCCTTTAGTCGGTCATCCCAACCCCACCCTGACCCTCCCCTGCTAGGGGAGGGAACTCTACGAGGCTGGGTTTTCAGGTGGAAAAGCCCGAGGTGAGGACAGGTGGCGAGGCCCTATGCCACCCACCTTCCCCTGCGGGGGGAGGGTGGGGTAAACTGTTCGCATTGGCCTTCTGTGCTTTCGCGCGGCGAAACACCCTCAAGAGCGCTCTAGTTTCGCTCCACCGCCCCGATGTCGCAGCTCCCGCTCTGCGGACGGCTGACCCCGCGGGCGTCGGTGGAGACCGGGTTGCCGCCCAGGTCGGTGCAGGCCGAGGCCGGCACCTTGTCCAGCACCGGGCTGCCCGCGTTGGGCAGGTGGGTCCGCACCGGGCCACCGTTGTCGGCCAGGGCGCCCAGGCTGGGGTCCTGGCCAAGGGTGTCGGTGCTGTCGCGGGTGAAGGTGCAGTCGGCGTTGCTCTGGATCATCCTCCTCTAGCAGGGTCGCTCCGAAGGGTACGCCAATCATGTTACCAGGCCCCTAACCCAACTTTAGCTAGAAAACCACATCGAAATCAGTCTTAAAGGGCTTGCCACTTACTTGGAACGCGAGGGTTCCAGTAATTCGCATGCCCGCTGTGGGAGGCTTGCCGTCTACCAGGAAGATTACCTTTATGCAAAAAGAAGCTTTGGTAGCGTTGAACATGCCATCAAAAAGAGCCTGAAGACCAGAAGCGTCATTCACTGCCGCGAAAAGTCCTCCCGTTTCAGCAGCAACATTTTGCATGCGGGTGAAATCAAGGCTGCTGGGGTCTCCCAAACCTACCATATAAACCTTGACGCCATTTGCCCTCGCATAATCGCTAGCTTGAGAGGAAGACTTAATGCTGGAGTTGTCCGCACCGTCAGTGAGCACCAATTGCACACGATTACCGTTTTTTGCCCTTAAGAGATCGACCCCATCATATACTGCATCCCACAAATTAGTTGCTCCCAATGCAAAAGTGGCTTGGTCAATAGCTGCGTTGAGGAGGTCCTTGTCAGCGGTGAAATTTTGCCATAGGCGAATGGCCAAATACGAAGAGGTTGGAGAAGTAGATGCGTCAAAAGAGGCCACTGCAGCCTGGTCATCTGGAGTCAAGCGACCAACGAAAGCCTTGGCTGCATCGCGACGCTTCTGGTTGGGATCGGTTGAGTCCATAGAGCCCGTGGAATCCAAAGTGATCAAACAGTTCAGCGCTTTCTGAACGCTGATTTGTCCACATATAGTTGCTGTACCGACTACGCTAGAAGAATTGGAAACCTTAAGGTTATTCACCCCCGGGTTTTCTACCCTACCGACGGTAAGGACTGCACCATTGGCGTCCAAAGCGCTCAGGTTGAAACTGGCTGAGCCCTCGCTCCGGTTCACGACATAGCCATTGAGGCTCACCTTGGAAGGGATGGGATTCTGAGAGCTGCATGCACTTACCAACGAGAGCAGTAGCAACCAAAAGGTTTTTTTCATAGAGCACCTCTTGTGTTTTGGAGTACGCGCCAGCACGTGTACATCATGGGGTTAAGTACCCCACGGAAGGCTTCATAGCTTTGAAAAGTGCCTTCCGTGGGGGTCCCAAGAAGAGGAGGATACTTGGTTATTGTTGTACTGGCTTACCTGTCATATCATAACGGAAGTAGTTTTTAGGCAAGCGCTCAATAATCGATTGGGTAGCAGCGTCAATCATTATCGATAAGGCCTTAGCCATCGGTGTGTTATTGTATGTGCTCAGCCCGCCCACAAGTGGAATAAAGCCACCTCCAAGACCTGCGATATTGGTATCCGTAGCCTCGGCCTCTACCGGGAAGGCTGCTAAAATAGCACCACTCCGGGTATCAACCAAACGCACATCTACGCGAATGTAAGACTTTTTTTGCGAAACCAGCCCGCCGATAAAAGGAATAGCACCTAAACCCCCGGTTCCTGAAGCATTGGGTTCAAATCCAGTAATCACACCCGTAACGATTACATCAGCCCCGGTGAACTCATTTTGCTGATTGGAAAAGGCGGCCTCACTGCGCAGCTGATTGAGGATGCTGCGGTCGTACACCACAAAGTGGTTGCTGTTGACCAAGGCTGTGTTGAGCATGGTGGACACGTCAGCACCCACTCCAGTGGTAGCGACAGGAATGTTCAGCCCAAAAAGATTCAACACCTGTGCTGTACCTACGGACACCCCTCCTCCACCACATTGAGGGGTGTTGCAATCGAAGCTAGCTACCACGATCCGAGCTCTCGGGCCACTGTAGTTGGAATAATCAACCTTTTTGATTTCCTTACCGGCCACAGTTGTACTGACAGAAGGCGCACACGCCGTGAAAATGACAGCTAAAACCACCAAAAGGCCGCTTATCCTTCTCATGCCTACTTCACCGCCTTTTATAAGAAGATTCTTTTTTTATCGCCGCTTGACAGCAAGAATAACCTTATAAAGGCATTTCTTGCTGGCAGTGAGAATCTTACCAAATCTTCTAAGAAAAATGAAAGAGGTGAGGCTTTGCTTTTACTTTGTCCAAAAAGATTTTTAGATCACTAAGTACAACAACTCACTCACCGCCTGGGCGTACCGCTCCTGGGTCAGGCCCTTCTTGGGGATGCGGAAGCCCGGCGGGTGCTGGATGAGCTCGGGGCGCGGGGTGAGCTCGCGCAGGGCCTTGGCGTCGTAGTCGAGGGGCCAGTGGTCGAAGACGACCATCAGGTGGGTGAGGTCTTCGGTGATGGAGGCCACGCGCTTACTCTCGGCCAGTAGGCGCAGACGGGTGAGGGCCAAAAAGTTCTCGACCTCGGCGGGTGGCTCGCCGTAGCGCTCGCGTAGCTCCTTGGCGATGCGGGCCACCGCGGCCAGGCTCTTGCTCTCGGCCAGGCGGCCGTAGTAGCGGCTGCGGGCCTCGGCGCTGGGGATGTACTCGGGGGTGAGGCGGGCCGAGACCTGAAGGTCGAGGGTGACGTGGCGCTCGGGCTCCTTGGCCTCGCCCTTGAGCTTGGCGATGGCCTCGGCCAAAAGCTCGGTATAAACCTCGAGGCTCACCGCGCGGATGTGCCCGTGCTGCTCGGGGCCTAGTAAGTTGCCAACCCCGCGGATCTCCATATCCCGCTCAGCCAACAGGTGGCCTGAACCCAAATCGGAAAGGTCGGCGATGGCCGAGAGGCGGCGTTCGGCGGCCTCGGTGAGGCGCGGGGGGTGGAAGAGGTAGGCGTAGGCCTCCTGGTCGCGCCGGCCCACCCGGCCCCTTAGCTGGTAGAGCGCGGCCAGGCCCAGCCGGTCGGCCCGCTCGATGACGATGGTGTTGGCCTCGGGGATGTCCAGGCCGCTCTCGATGATGGTGGTGGCCAAGAGCACGTCGAAGGCCCCCTCGGCGAAGGCCAGCATCACCTCCTCGATCTGGCCCTCGGGCATCTGTCCGTGCACCATGCCGATGCGGGCCTCGGGGACTAAGGCCTCGAGGTAGCGCCGCCGCGCCTCGATGGTGGCGACCCGGTCGTGGACGTAGAAGACCTTGCCCCCGCGCTCGAGCTCGTTCATGAGCGCCTCGCGCACCAAGCCGGGGTCGTAGGGGGCCAGGTAGGTCTGGATGGGCTTGCGGCCCGGGGGCGGGGTCTGGATGCTAGACATGTCGCGCAGGCCCACCAGGGCGCTGTAGAGCGTGCGGGGGATGGGGGTGGCGGAGAGGTAGAGGGTGTCCACGGCTTCGCGCAGCTCGCGGATGCGCTCCTTCTGGCCCACCCCGAAGCGATGCTCCTCATCGACGATCAGCAGGCCCAGGTCCTTGAAGCGCAGGTCGGGCGAGAGCAGGGCGTGGGTACCCACCACGATGTCGATCTGGCCCTCGGCCAGGCCCTGCTTGATCCGGGCGGCCTCGGCATCGGAGGTGAAGCGCGACAGCGCCGCCACCTGCACCGGCAACCCGGCCAGGCGGCTCTTGAAGGTCTGGTAGTGCTGCTCGGCCAACAAAGTGGTGGGCACCAGCATCGCCACCTGGGCCCCGTGGCCCACCACCCGCCAAGCCGCCCGCAGGGCCACCTCGGTCTTGCCGAAGCCCACGTCGCCGGAGATCAGGCGGTCCATGGGGTGGGGGCGCTCGAGGTCGCGCAGGGTCTCCTCGAGGGCCTTCTCCTGGTCGGGGGTGAGGGTGTGGGGGAAGTTCCGCTCGATCAGGGGGTCGAGTTCGGGGTTGGGCGGAAAAGCCCGGCCCGGCGTGGCGGCCCGCTTGGCGTGGAGCACGATCAGGCGGGCGGCCAGTTCCTCGGCGTCCTTCTGGGCCTTTTCCTTGGCCCGCTTCCACTCGCCCTTGCCCAGGCTGGAGAGCCTGGGCGGGTCGTCGGTGGTGCCGGGGTGACGCTTGAGCAGGGGGAGTTGCTCGACCGGCAGGTAGAGCTTGCCCTCCCCGGCGTACTGCAGGATCAGGTAGTCGCGCTTAGCCCCCAGCACCTCGCGGGGTTCCAGCCCCAAAAACTGCCCGATACCGTGCTCGGGGTGGATCAGGTAGTCGCCCGGCTCGAGCGCCCCCACGTCCTGCACGTCCCCCCCCACCACTTTCTGGATGCGGGCCCCGCCCGCGCCGAAGGCGTAGAGGTGAGGCTCGGTGAGGTAGACCACCCGGCGCTCGGGGTCGAGGAAAGCCCCCTCGTAGGGGCCGGGGACGAAGGTGAGGAGGCCGGGGTGGGCCTCGAGCTGCCCCGCAAAGCGCAGGGGGAGCCCCTCGAGCTTGCGCCGTAGGTAGTCGCGGCTCTTGGGGTGGCGGTAGAAGAACACCGCCGCGTAGCCAGCCTCCAGCCAGCCCTGGAGGTCGGCCTGGAGCTGGCTGATCCGAGCGCGGTAGGGCGGCAGAGCCTGATACCCCAGGTCGAGTTTGGGCAGCTCCGGCCCTCCCAGCCCGAACGTCACCCGTTCGCGAGCGGCGAGGTGCGGCCACAGCTCGGCGGGGGCCAGCGCGGGGGTGTCGAGGAAGACCGGGCCGGGGAAGTGTTCGATCTTGCGACTGCTCCAGGCCTCGGCCTTGCCGGGCTTGGCCGCCAAGACCCAGCGCCCTTTGCTCTCCCCGGCTACCTTGATGGCCTCGAGCTCGTCGCCGAAGAACTCCAGCCGCAGGTCCTCGAGCTCCAACACGTCGCCCTGCACCTTGAAGTCCTCCTCGCGCAGGTAGCCCATGCGGTAAAGCCGCTCGAGGAGTTCGGAGCGCAGGTAGCGCTGCCCCACCGAAAGCACCAGCCGCCAGGCCGAGGGGTCTTGGGGGAAGGCCGCCAGGGCCTCCTCGTAGCTGAAGACGAAGAGGGCCTTCTCGCCGTGGGCCTCGAGGCCAGGGTTTAGGTAGACCCCTGCGCCGAAGGGCTCGAGGGTGCGGTACAGCTCGAGGCGGTGTTCGGGCGCAAGCAGTACCGCGGGGGGGTTGGTTTGGGAGAACAGCTGGGCTCGAGCCACCTGGGGTAGGCCCGGGAGGTAGTGGTTGAGGATTTGGTCCTTGGTTAGCGCCATACTGGAGTGTTACGTATCGGCAAGCCCATAAATATACCCACCCTACTCAGGGCGGAAGCCACCAAACACCTCAATTGTACGCCCATCGGGAACAAGCCCCCTGCTCCTCAGAAGAACACGGTAAACTGAAGCAGATATGGCGGCGATAGCAACCGATCTTGCCCCCTTCGCCCTGTCGGACGCCGACCTCTGTACCGTGATCCTCATCCTGTGTCATGCTGCTTATCATCTCTAACGGTAACGCGGAAGATCTCATCGGTAGCCATCTGCTGCGCTTTTTCCAGGTACCCGCACGGGCTTTGCCGCTGGTGGGGCGGGGGCTCGCCTATGAGCGAGTCGGGGCCGAGGTTATCGGCCCGCGGCAGGAAATGCCGTCGGGAGGATTTCCTTTCGGCAGCCTCCATAACCTCATCGCCGATCTGCGCAGCGGGTTTATCAGCCAAAACCTCAAGCAATGGGAAGCGGCTTTCAGGGGTAGCAGCGGGTGCAAAGCGATCGTAGCGGTCGGAGATGCCTATACCTTGCTCATCGGGGTGGCTTTTGGGCGGGGGCTCCCTCTGTTTCACATCAATCCGCTGGTTTCGGCTTACTACCTGGAAGGCCAGTCCCTGCAGCAACGGCTCAGCCGGCTCAATGAGCTAGGAGCGGAGGACTTTTTATGGTATGAGCGCTGGGCCCAGCGCCGGGCTCGAGCGGTCTACGTACGAGACCAGGTCAGCGAAGCTCGGCTGAAGCGATTAGGGATTCCTCACGCGCGTTTTTACGGTAGCTTCGCCATGGATATCCTGCCTCCGCCGCAAAAACAGCTCCGGGGAATCCTCGACGGCCGGCCGGTCATCGCGCTGCTACCCGGCTCCCGAGGCGATGTCGCTTTTAGCCTACCCCGCATGCTGAAAGCGACCTTATACCTGAACGAGTTGCAACCGCTGGTGGCGTGGCCTTTAGGGTTCGAGGGAATCCGGGTGCCGGAAGGCTGGACCCTTGCCCTCCAGGGGGAGGAAATGGCGATCGCACACAAGGGACAGCACCGGGTCTTTCTGCTGCGGGGCTACTTCTCGGAGATCTTACACCACGCCAAGGTTGCCCTCGGCACCGCGGGGACCGCCAATGAGCAGGCCGCCGGGCTGGGTATCCCGGTGGTGGGCTTCCCGACCCCCGGACCGCAGTTCACCCTAGGGTTTGCCCAGCGGCAACGCCGGCTGCTCGGCCCCGCCCTCACCCTGGCGAAGCCTGAAGCGACCGAGATCGCACAGGCGGTCCGGGCAGTCCTCGAGGAGGAGCGCTACAGGCTGGCCTCAGCAGCGGGCAAAACACGTATTGGCCCTCCGGGGGCCCTACCCCGCATCGCCAAAGAGATTCAAGAGGTCTTAGGTGGTTGAAGTCGCCTTCCTCACCGACGCCCCGCGGGTCGCCGGGAGCGAAACCTGGCTCTTGGCTTACCTGCCCCTCCTGCGGCAGCACGGCCTCGAGCCCACCCTTTACCTGAGCACCCACCCCGCCCTGGACGGGTACGCCCAGCGGCTCGCCGAAGCCGGGGTGGCGCTGCGGCGCTACGAGAGGCTGGAGGGCGCGTTTCCAGCCATGGGCCAGGCCCACCTGCGGGTGATTCAAGCCTGGCAACCGCGCACCTATGGTCGGGCCTTCGCTCACCTTCCTCGCCCCAACGCCGCGGTGATCCACGACCAGCTCGAGTACCATTACCCCTATGGCCTGCGCCCGCTGTTTCGCCTGGGGTACTGCCTGAGCAAAGCCCGCGCCTTGCGCAACGCCGACGCCCTGATTACGGTGTCGGAATGGGGAGAAAGTCATCTGAGGCGCTTGGGGTTATCCAAGGTGTTCTCGGTACCCAACGGGGTGGACGTCGAGCGCTTCAAGCCCTGCCCCAAGCGGCGGCCCGAGCTGCGCACAGGCTTCGGATTTCGGCGCTTCACGGTGCTGGTCCCAGGGCGCATGTCGCCCGAGAAAAACCCCTTGGCCGCTTTGTCTGCGGCCCGCTTTTCCCCGGATTTGGATTTCGTTTTTGTGGGAGACGACGACTCGCAGACCGGGCACCTGGTCAAGCGGCTGGCCCGGGTATGGAAGCTCGAGAACGTACGGTTCTGGGGCAAGCGCTGGGACATGCCGGCGCTGTATCAAGCGGCGGATGCGGTGTTGCAACCTACCTTGGCCGAGAACCAATCGCTGGTGACCCTGGAAGCCATGAGCAGCGGCCTCCCGGTAGTCTCGAGCCCCATCCCCGCCCAGGCCGAGCTCATTCGAGACGGCGTGGAGGGCTTGTTGGTGCCCCCGCACCCCAAGGCCCTGGCCAAGGCGCTGGAAATGCTGGCTGGCGATCCCCAAAAGTCCAACGCCCTAGGAAAGGCCGCTCGAGCCCGGGTACTCGAGCGGCACACGCTACAGCACAGCGTTTCCAGGCTGGCCCAGGCCTTGCTGGGCCGGCTAGAAGAGGCTGGCTGAAAAGTCGTTGGCCATATCGGGTAAACTAGCGGGCGTGAAAAACTACCTGGAGATGCTCGACAAGCTCGCCGACGTCACCGTACAAGTAGGCCTCAACCTGCAAAAGGGCCAAGAACTCGTCATCACCGCGCCCATCGAAGCCCTCCCGCTCACCCGGAAGATCACCGAACGAGCCTACCGGGCTGGGGCCAAGCTGGTGACGGTGATCTACAGCGACGAAGAATCCACCCTGGCCCGTTATCGGCTCGCCCCCTCCGAGGCCTTCGACTACGCCCCGGCCTGGCTTTACGAAGGGATGGCCGAGGCCTATGCCGCCGGCGCAGCGCGGCTGGCCATCACCGGGCAGAACCCGGCCTTGCTCAAAGGCCAAGACTCAGAGCGCATCAGCCGGGCCAGCAAAGCCCAATCCATCGCCAACCAGCGGGCCCTCGAGCTCATCACCGGCTTCCATATCAACTGGAGCATCGTCGCCTACGCCACCCCGGCTTGGGCCAAGATGGTCTTTCCCGACCTGCCCGAGACGGAGGCCGTAGAGAAGTTGTGGGAGGCTATCTTTAAGGCCTCGAGGCTGGATACTGACGACCCGGTGGCGGCTTGGGCGGCGCACAACGCCAACCTGCACAAACGGGTACGGTTCCTCAACGAGAAACGCTACGCCGCCTTGCACTTCAAGGGCCCCGGCACTGACCTCAAGGTGGGCCTGGCCGACGATCACGTATGGTCGGGCGGAGCCGCGACGGCCAAGAACGGGGTGGTCTGCAACCCCAACATCCCCACCGAGGAGGTCTTCACCACCCCCCACAAAGACCGGGTGGAAGGCTACGTCAGCAGCAGCAAACCCCTGGCCCACCAGGGCAGCCTGCTAGACGGGATCCGGGTGCGCTTCGAGGGAGGCCAGATCGTCGAGGCCAGCGCCAAAGTGGGCGAAGATATCCTAAGGCAGCTGCTCGAGACCGACGAAGGAGCCCGCCGTCTGGGCGAGGTGGCCTTGGTGCCCCACTCCTCCCCCATCGCGCAGTCGGGGATCTTGTTCTACAACACCCTCCTCGATGAAAACGCGGCCAGCCACATCGCCTTGGGCCAGGCTTACAGCGAGTGCATCCGGGGTGGGGAGCGCCTGAGCCGGGAGGAACTCGCCGCCCGGGGGGCCAACGCGAGCCTCATCCATGTAGACTGGATGATTGGGTCGAACGAAATCGACGTAGACGGCATCACCCACACTGGGCAGGCCGAACCGCTGATGCGCAGGGGGGAATGGGTGAGCTGAAGACGAATCCAGCCCATTGCTATCGCGCTGGCCACTTGAATTGGGGCATCGGGTCGTGCTGACGTCGTACGCTATACGCTAAACGCGACTTGCGTCGTACGTCATACGCAATACGCAAAACGCCAGACGCTAAACGCGGGGGACGATCCCCTACCCCGCCTACCGGCGGCGAAGGAAGCGTCTCGGGACGGCGTACCGCCGTACACCCAAGGGACGATCCCCTATCGGGACGAGCAAAGCTCGTACGCCTAGGGGTAGATTCCCTTCGGGACGGCGTACCGCCGTACACCCGGGGGACCGATCCCCTTCGTATGACGTACGACATTTGATAGCGGGGGATATACAAATCTAGAAAGCGTAGGACCCCTAAAGGCAGAATAGACTGGGGCCAGGGGGAGCATCATGGGGTATCGCCACGGTGTACGAATATGCCACGCAGCAAAGGTCGGAAGCCTAGAGTTTCACGTTTCGGCCAAAGCGCGCCGTTATTACCAGTTTGACCTGTCGCTGTTCTCTTCTTCGGGCAATGTGATCTTCGCCGACTTTGAAGCCGCCCGGCGCTTCGCGGCGGCTATGAATGCCAAGCGCGACCTGGCAAATCACCCCGAGTCCGCGGTGAGCGCGGCCCAGATCGCGGCGATGGGGCTCATCGACGAGATGCTGCACTTCGTGGTGGAACAATACCGCCGCCAACACAACCCCCACGTAATGCTCGAGGCCCTTGGGGCGCTCGAGGCCACCCTGGGTGCCGATACCCTAGAAACCGCCCTGCGGGCTTTTGCCCAGGAATTCCCCCCGATCCGGGTCTACCGGGGCGAGCTCGCGCTGGACGAGTACCTCTCGGGCCATACGGAGGGGCGGGCCAATCGAGAAATCCTGCTGGAAGAGATGTTGATGCTCTGGCTGGCCAACGCCAACCCAGCCTTTGCGCCTTTCCTGGAACTTTTCGACGACGCCGCGCTCGAGCACTCAACCGCCTATTTGTCCATCATCCAGGGCCTCGAGGCCTTCTTCGAAGCCCAACCAGCCTCCAGCGAAAGCGGCGTGAGCCTATTCCGCACCCTACGCCTTCCCGCGCTGATGCACCCCGACTCGCTCGAGGCCCAGCTCGAGTTCCTGCTCAAACGCTTCGGTGGTACCCTGGGCCGTTTCGCGCAGCGCATCCTGACCGGGATCGGTGTGCTCAAAGAAGCGGCCCGGTCGTTCTGGACGCCGGTCCATTTCGACACCCCACCGGGCCACGGGATCACCGCTGAGATGTATAACTGGCGCTCGAGGGACGCCGAGTACGAACCCGAAGCCTTCAGCCCCGACGTGGACTGGATGCCCCGGGTGGTGCTCCTGGCCAAGAATACCTTCGTCTGGCTCGACCAGCTTTCGAAGAAGTACGCCCGGCCCATCACCACCCTAGATCAGATCCCCGAGGAGGAGCTGGACATCCTGGCCAGTTGGGGGATCACCGCCTTGTGGCTCATCGGCCTGTGGGAACGAAGCCCGGCCTCTCGGCGGATCAAGCAGATGATGGGTAACCCTGACGCGGTAGCCTCGGCCTATTCGCTGTACGATTACGTCATCGCCAAAGAGCTGGGAGGTGAAGCGGCGCTGGAGGTGCTGCGGCAAAGGGCCTGGCGGCGGGGTATCCGGCTGGCTTCGGACATGGTGCCCAACCACACCGGCATCGACAGCAAATGGGTGATCGAGCACCCCGACCGGTTTATCAGCCTTCCCTACCCGCCCTATCCCACCTACACCTTCAACGGCCCCGACCTGTCCTCGGATCCCCGCGTGGGGATCTTCCTCGAGGACCACTACTATGACAAATCCGACGCCGCCGTGGTATTCAAGCGGGTGGACCGCCGCACGGGTGAGGTCCGCTACATCTACCACGGCAACGACGGCACCGCCATGCCCTGGAACGATACCGCCCAGCTCAACTACCTCAACCCCGAGGTACGCGAGGCGGTGATCCAAACCATCCTGCACGTGGCCCGGCAGTTTCCCATCATCCGCTTTGACGCCGCCATGACCCTTACCAAGCGGCACATCCAGCGGCTGTGGTGGCCCGAGCCGGGAGGGAGCCCCTGGGGAGCGTCCATCCCCAGCCGGGCCGAGCACGCTATGCCCAAAGAGGAGTTCGACCGGCTCGTGCCCCAGGAGTTTTGGCGCGAGGTAGTAGACCGCTGTGCCGCAGAAGCCCCCGATACCCTCTTGCTGGCCGAGGCTTTTTGGATGATGGAGGGCTACTTTGTGCGCACCTTGGGAATGCACCGGGTCTACAACTCGGCCTTTATGAACATGCTGCGCGATGAGAAAAACGGCGAGTATCGGGCCATCATGAAAAACACCCTGGAGTTCGAGCCGGAGATCCTGAAGCGCTTCGTCAACTTCCTCAACAACCCCGACGAAAAGACGGCAGCAGAGCAATTCGGCAAGGGAGACAAGTATTTTGGGGTGATGACCCTGTGCGCCACGTTGCCGGGGTTGCCGATGGTCGGGCACGGGCAGGTAGAGGGCTTTAGCGAACGCTACGGGATGGAGTACCGGCGGGCCTACTACGACGAAACTCCCGACCAAGGGTTCATCCGCTACCACCACCAACAGATCTTCCCCCTATTCAAGCGGCGCCACCTCTTCGCCGAGGTGGAGCACTTCGTGCTCTACGACTTCTCCTCAGAGGAAGGTGTCAACGAGGATGTGTTCGCCTACTCCAATCGCCACCAGAGCGAACGGGCGTTGATCGTTTACCACAATAAAAATACCTACACCAAAGGATGGGTCCATACCTCGGTGGCTCAGGCGGTGAAAACCGGGGAAGGTCGGGAGATGCTAAAGCGTACGCTGGGGCAGGGGCTGGGGCTAGGTACAGATAGTTGGGCCATCTTCCGCGACGCGGTGAGCGGCCTCGAGTACCTACGCCCCTCCCGCGAACTCCACGAACGAGGGCTCTACCTCGAGCTAGGCCCCTATCAGCGGCACGTTTTCCTGGACTGGCGCGAGGTGAGTGACCCCGAGGGCATCTACGCCCGCCTCGCCCACATGTTGGGCGGGGCGGGGGCGGCGAGTGTGGAAAGGCTAAGGCAAGAGCTTTGGCTCGAGCCCGTTTTGACCCCCTTCCGCCAGCTCGTCAACCCGCAGCTGTTCGAAAAGCTGATCGGGGCTAGGGTGAGCAAGGGGAAGCCCGACAAAGCCGTGCTCGATGAGGGCAGCAACAAACTCAGCGCACTCGTGGAAGCCGCGCGGGAGTTCGGCGGAAGGCCCCTCAACCCCGACCTCAAAGCCCTCCGCAAACAGCTCGAGGCCTTGTTGCGACTGCCCGCCTTCGTGGAGGGGCTAGAGCCTGCTCGGGCCACCCCATCCAAGTCCACCACGGCCCGCCTCAGCCGCAAGCCGAAAAGAGCCCCCCGCAGTTCCCTGCCGGCTAGCCTGGACGACCGGGTCGAGCGCTGGGGGGTCCTCTTGGGCTGGCTGTTCGTCCAACCTTTGGCCGACGATCCCCAAACCCGGATTCGCCTGCTCGATGAGTGGCTGTTGGGCCGGGTCTTGGCCGACACCCTGCGGGAGATGGGACTTGGCGAGGGCGAAGCCGAACGCGCGGTGGGGCTGGTCAGGGTACTCCTGGCGGCGCAGCCTTGGCTTGCCGAAGAAGCCCCCAAGCCCCAAAAGGCCAAGAAGCAGCTCAAGGCTTGGCTGCAGGACCCGCTGATCCAGCGCCATGTGCAAACCCACCGCTTCGAAGGGGCGGTATATTTCAATCAGGAAGCCTTCGAAGCGATGCTTTCGGCCATGGTCCGGCTGGTGGCGGTGGTATCCGCTGGCGAGCCGGGGCGCAAAGTGGCCGACACCCGGCGGATCGTGCGGGAGTGGTACGCGGTGCTCGAGCGCTACCGCTCGGCGGCCCTCAAGGCCGGGTACCGCCTAGATAAGTTGCTCGAGCCCGCCCCGACCCGCAGGAAAAAGCAGGCCGCCGCGCAGCCCTAACCCCTACTCCAGCAACGAGCAAAGGCCGAGCAAACCTACGTCCTGGGGCTTCTTGCCCAGGGCCGCTCGGGCCACCGCCCGGCCGCAGATGGCCCCTACTACATTCCCGGTGCCGCTATAGGCCCCGATAGCCCATACCCCAGGCCGCACCTCCTCCGCTACGGGTAAGCCATCCTCGGCGTAGCTCACCGAGGCCGCCCAACGGTGGGTGATCTGAGCTTGGACCCCAATCGAGCGGAGCAGATTTTCCAAACGGGTCTGGATGGCCTCGCTGGGCGCATCCGCATAGGTCCACTCGGCCTCCAGATCGGCATCACGCCTCCCGCCCAGGGCGAGGCGCCCGTCGGGGAGCTGTTGCCAGTAGTCGTAGCCCCAGCGGGTGTAGACCGGGCGGGGAAAATGGACTTCCGGCGCGGGGGCCGTAGCGAGCATCTGCAACCGGGCGGTGCGCACCCGGCCAGAAAGCTCGGGGAAAAGCCGCTCGAGCCCACCGTCTACCGCCACGATGACCCGTCGGCAGCGGATCCGGGCCTTGGGGGTGCGGATTTCCTGAGCGCTGATCTCCCAAGCCGGAGTGCGCTCGAAGAGCCAAGCCCCCCTTTCGAGCGCCCGCTGGGCCAGGGTGCGGCAGCGCTGCAAGGGATTGAATACCCCGTCGCTGGGGATCAGTACCCCTCGGCCTTCGGGACCTTCGTAGGGTTCGGCGGGAAAGCCGTCGGCCTGTAGAGCCCGGTAATGTACGAGGCAGTCTCGCTCCTCCTCTTCCGAGGCGGCGATCCGCAGCGAGCCTACCCGGCGAATAGCCGCGGGGGTCTCTTGGAGCATGCGTTCGATTTGCTCGAGGGTGGCTCGATACACCCTCCGGGCGAAGCCGCGCCCGAACTGCCGTACGGTCTGGTGGTAGAACTTGGCCAGCCCGGCCAGCAAAAACCCCCCGTTGCGTCCTGCCGCCCCGCCCGCGACCCCCTTTGCATCAATTCCGACCACCTGGCACCCCAAGCCCAGCAGCTCATGAATGGCCGCCAGCCCGCTCCCGCCCAGCCCGACCACGCAAACTTCGGCCTCGAGGTCGCGCTCGAGCTCGGGCAGCCCCGGCCAGGCTCCGTCATCCCAGATCGGCGAGTTCGGCAGATTCACGCCATCAGCTTACATAAAACCGAGCCGGGCTGTCTCCGGCTCGGTTTGGGTCTGGTGGAGCTGGAGGGATTTGAACCCCCGACCTTGTCCTTGCAAAGGACCTGCTCTCCCGCTGAGCTACAGCCCCAAACCGTCGAGCACCCAGGAGTATAGCAGCCCTCGAGCCCAAACGCAAACAGTTTGCCAAAGCCCTCCTTCCCGGCTATAATTCCCCTTTGGGTGCGCCGAAAGCGATCTGGGGCAGGGAGAGGTCCCCAGATCAAATGCGGCCGGCGCAAACTCCAATCCCACTCCAACCTCTCCCGTTAGGAGAAGCATGGCTTTTAACATCCATATCAAGGAGCTGCTGGAAGCGGGGGTCCACTTCGGTCACGAGACCAAGCGTTGGAACCCCAAGATGAAGCGCTACATCTACGCCGAGCGCAACGGCATCTTCATCATCGATCTGCAAAAGACCATGGTGGAGATCGAGCGTACCTTCAAGTACGTGCAAGACCTCGCCATGCGCGGCGGCACCATCCTCTACGTGGGCACCAAAAAGCAAGCCCAGGAGATCGTGCAGCAGGAGGCCGACCGGGCCGGGATGCCCTACGTCAACCAGCGCTGGCTGGGGGGGATGCTCACCAACTTCCGTACCATCACCGCGCAGGTGAACCGCCTGCAAGAGCTCGAGGAACTCTTTGCTTCAGAAGAGATCAACGAGCGGGTCAAGACCGAGCAGGTACGGCTCAAACACGAGATGGACCGCTTGCAGAAGAACTTGGGCGGTTTCCGCAAGCTCAAACGCCTGCCCGATGCCCTCTTCGTGATCGACCCGACCAAGGAGGCCATCGCCGTCAAGGAAGCCCGCAAGCTGGGCATCCCGGTAGTGGCCTTGGCCGATACCGATTCCGACCCGGACCTGTGCGACTACATCATCCCCGGCAACGACGACGCGATCCGCTCGATCCAGCTCATCGTGACCCGGCTCACCGACCTCATCGTGGAGACCCGGGGCGGGGGTAGCCCCAGAACTACCACGCCCGTTGAACCCGAGGAGGGTCAAATCGAGGAAGCTCAGGCGTAACGTTAGCGAAGCGCAATCAAGGGTGAGGTCAACATGACGCAAACCGAACAGATCAAAAAACTCCGCGAAGCTACCGGCGCGGGGATGATGGAAGTGAAAAAAGCCCTCGAGGACGCGGGCTGGGACGCCGAGAAGGCCACCATCCTGCTACGGGAGCGGGGGGCGCTCAAAGCCGCCAAGAAGGCCGACCGCGAGGCCCGCGAGGGAATCATCGGCTACTACATCCACCACAACGCTCGGGTGGGGGTGATGGTCGAGCTCAACTCCGAAACCGACTTTGTGGCCCGCAATGAGCAGTTCCAGCAGCTCGCCAAGGACATCGCCATGCACATCGCCATGGCCAACCCCCGTTACGTGAGCGTGGAAGAGATCCCGGCGGAGGAACTGGAGAAGGAGCGAGCCATATACATCCAGCAGCTTCTAAACGAGGGCAAACCGCAACCCATCGCCGAGAAAGCCGCCGAGGGCCGGTTGCGCAAGTTCTACGAGGAGACCGTGCTGCTCGAGCAGCCTTTCGTCAAAGACGACAAGGTGAAGGTAGGCGACCTGATCAAAGCCGCTGTAGCCAAGGTCGGCGAGAACATCGTGGTAAGGCGCTTTGCCCGCTTCGAGGTAGGAGCGTAGGGTTGTCGAAGGTCGAGGGTCAAGCGGCTAGCGCTTGGCCCTCTTTTTTGCCCAGCCTATGAAATACAAGCGCGTACTGCTCAAACTCAGCGGCGAGTTTCTGACCAGCACGGGCTTCGGGATCCAGCCCGAGCCCACCAAGGCCCTAGCCGAGGAGATCGCCCGGGCTCACGCTACCGGGGTTCAGCTTTCGGTGGTGGTGGGGGCGGGAAACCTCTGGCGGGGGGCCAAGCAGGGGGTGGGGATGGATCGGGCCACCGCTGACTACATCGGGATGCTCGCCACCATCATGAACTCGCTGGCCCTGCAGGATGCCCTGGAGAGCCTGGGCGTGCCCACCCGGGTGCAGACTGCCCTCACCATCAGCCAGGTAGCCGAGCCCTACATCCGCCGCCGCGCCCTACGCCACCTGGAGAAAGGGCGGGTGGTGATTTTCGGTGGAGGAACCGGCAACCCCTTCTTCACCACCGATACCACCGCGGCGCTGCGGGGGCTCGAGGTGGGGGCGGAGGTGGTATTGATGGCCAAGAACAAGGTGGACGGAGTATACTCCGACGATCCTTTGAAAAACCCTTCGGCCCAGCGTTACGATACCCTGAGCTACATGGACGTGCTCAACCAGGGCCTACAGGTCATGGACGCTACCGCAATCAGCTTGTGCATGGACAAAAAGCTTCCCATCGTGGTCTTCGATATCTTCCAACCGGGCAATCTGGTACGCCTCATTCAGGGCGACCAGGTAGGGACGCTGATCCACGGGTGAGAATCCAGCGGTTGAGCAGCTTGCCCTCGACTTCAAGCTATAAGCTAGGAACGACAAGCAAGTCTTTGGAGGTAAGACTATGCTCAAAGAGCTCTACACCGAGACCCGCAACCACATGCAAAAAGCGCTGGAGGCGCTCGAGCACCACCTTTCTAGCCTGCGTACTGGACGGGCCAACCCGGCGATCCTCAAATCCATCCGAGTGGATTACTACGGCTCGCTGATGCCCATTGACCAGCTGGGAACCATCACCGCGCCGGACCCCCGCACTTTGGTCATCCAATCCTGGGACGCGGGGGCGCTCAAGTCCATCGAAAAAGCCATCCGCGATTCGGACCTGGGCCTCAACCCCAACAACAAAGGAGACTCCCTCTTCATCAGCATCCCCCCCCTCACCGAGGAGCGCCGCCGCGAGCTGGTGAAGGCGGTGAAGCACTATGCCGAAGAAGCCCGGGTAGCCGTGCGCAACGCCCGGCGCGAGGCGGTGGACAAGGCTAAGAAGCTGGGCAAGGAGCAGCATCTCTCCGAGGACGATATCAAGCGAGCCGAGGCCGAGATCCAAAAGATCACCGACGAGTTCATCGGTAAGGTGGACGCTGCGCTGGAGAAAAAGGAGCACGAAATTCTGGGTGGGTAGTGCCAAATGGCCAGCCCTCCACACCTCGAGCCGGTCCCATAACCCCAGCTTTGCGGTTATGCTGTTGGGTCAAGGAGGCTAACCCATCATCGAAGAACCGCCGCAAAGCAACAAACCTGAACCCCCCGGGGAGTCCCTGGCCACCCGGGTGATCTCCTCGGTGGTGGGGGTGGCCATCCTGGGTTTCATCATGTGGGTAGGGCTACCGCTGGTGGTCCCGGCGCTGATCTTCTTGCTCTGGCTAGGCAGCGCCGAGCTGCGGGACATGCTGGCCAAGCGGGGAATTGAACTCAACATGACGTTTTTGCGTGGGGGCGGCTTGCTGGTGCTGGTCTTCTCCTACCCCCCGCTCTCCGCCCAATACCCGGGCATCCCCTGGCGAGAGATCGCCTTGGGGCTGGTGCTTATCGGCGCCTTCAGCTACGAGCTGCTCAACGGGGCCAACATCCCCCGCTTCGCCTACAGCTTGATGGCCTTCTTATACCTGCCTTGGACGCTGGGGTACTTCCTCTTGCTGCGCTACCATCCCTACGATGATACCTTGGGCATCTGGACGCTGACCCTCCCCTTGCTGGCCACCTTTGCTACCGACGTGGGAGCGTACTTTATCGGCAGGTTCTTCGGGCGAAACAAGCTAGCCCCAACCATCAGCCCCGGCAAGACCGTGGAGGGCTCTATCGGGGGCATCCTGGGCAGTTTTGTGGTGCTCCTCATCTACACCTCCATCGTGCGGCATTTTTATCCTGAGAGCGCCTTTTCCCTTTTGAGGCCGCTCGAGCTATTCGTCTTCAGCCTGCTGCTCTCGCTGGCCGCCCAGCTCGGCGACCTCACCGAGTCCATGCTCAAGCGCTACTGCGGAGTAAAGGACTCAGGGAGCTTTCTGCCTGGCCACGGGGGGCTTTTAGACCGTATGGACAGCGTGCTCTTCGCGGTTCCGCTGGCTTACTACCTGCTGGCGATCTTTTACCCTATCTGAGGCCCAAATGCCGGAAGCTTCGACCAAGCGAGTCGTCATCTTGGGTTCTACCGGCTCCATCGGAACCCAGAGCCTGGATGTCTGCCGCTGGCGCGGCTACCGGGTGGTGGGGCTTGCCGCCGGGAGAAACCTCGAGGCCCTAGGTGAGCAGATCCTCGAGTTCCAGCCCGAGATCGTCGCCGCCGATGCCTCCATCCAACCCGAGCTTCGGCGGCGCTTTCCTGAGCTCGAGCTAGCCACCGCCGAGGAAGTCGCCGTCCACCCGGCGGATGTGGTAGTAGCCGCCATTCCGGGCCTGGCCGGGCTGCCGGGAGTCCGCGCGGCGGTACGGGCCGGGCGCAGGCTGGCTTTGGCCAACAAGGAAAGCATGGTGGCGGCAGGAGCGCTTCTTTGGGCCGAGGCCGAAGCCAGCGGAGCGGAGATCCTCCCGGTGGATTCCGAGCACTCCGCCCTCTTTCAGTCCCTGGCCGGTGAGCCCTTCGGGGGTGTGGCCGAGCTGATCCTGACCGCCTCTGGGGGGCCGTTCCTACATGAGCCCGCCGATCTCTCCGGGGTCACCCCCCAGATGGCCCTCAACCACCCGCGCTGGAGGATGGGGCCCAAGGTGACGGTGGATTCCTCTACCCTCTTCAACAAGGGGCTGGAGGTCCTCGAGGCCAAGGAGTTCTTCCGGCTTCCTTTGGAGAAAATCAAGGTGCTGATCCACCCCCAGTCCTACGTACACTCGCTGGTGCGCTTCCAGGATGGCAACCTCAAAGCCCAACTGGGCCCTACCGACATGCGCTTGCCGATCCAGTACGCCCTCACCTACCCCGAACGCCCCCCCACCCCGCTCCGCGACCTGCCGATTCCCGAGCGGCTCGAGTTCTATCCGCCCGACCTAATACGCTTCCCCGCGCTGGCCCTGGCCTATGAAGCCGGACGGATGGGGGGCTTGGCCCCAGCAGCCTTGAACGCCGCCGACGAAGTCGCGGTGGAAGCCTTTCTGAAGGGGCAGATCGGTTACCGGGACATCGTCCGGATCCTCGAGAAAGTGTTATATCAAACCCCCGCAGGTACGCTCACCTGGGAGAATATCGAACAGGCGGATCGCGAGGCCCGGCGGTTGGCCCGGGAGTTGACCGGGGTCTAGCGGTTTCAGCTTTCGGAGCATCCATGAGTTTACTCTGGTTCATCCTGATCATCGGAATCGCCATTTTCGTCCACGAGCTGGGTCACTACTGGGCCGCCAAGGCGCAAGGGGTGGGGGTCAAGACCTTTGCCCTGGGATTTGGCCCCCAACTCCTGGCCTTTCGCTGGCGCAACACCGACTGGCGGCTCAACCTAATCCCGCTGGGCGGCTACGCCGAGATCGAGGGGATGCAAGAACTTCCCGGCACGGCTCCTCACGGCTATGCTCGGCTTTCGATCCCCGGCAAGCTGTTGGTGTTGGTGGGTGGGGTGGTCATGAACCTCCTGCTGGCGTGGGTCTTGCTGGCTACCGTCTTCGCCACCGAGGGCGTACCCCGGGGGCAGGTGGACAACAGCCGGGCCATCATCACCCAAGTCACGCCGGGAAGCCTGGCCGAGCGAATCGGGTTGCGCCCCGGTGACGTCATCACCGCGATCAACGGCCATCGCTTGACCAGCGTGGGCGAGATCACCCGGGTGCGGCAAAAACCGGGGGCCTACACCTTTACGGTCGAGCGGGGTAAACAGCGCCTCGAGGTCTCCTTTATTTGGACAGGCACCCCCCAAGAGCGCATCGGAATCGGGCTGGCCCCTTACCAGGAGTTTGTCAAACTGCCCTTTTGGCAAGGGTTGATCGAGGCCCCCAGGCTTACCCTGCGGCTCGTCCCGCAGTTTTTTAGCAGCCTGGTGCGCGGGGTGGGGGGGGCCATCTCGGGCAACCCCTCTGGGGACGTAGCCGGGCCGGTGGGGATCGCAGTCGCTACCGGGGAAGCCGCTCGGCAGGGGCTGGGTAGCCTCCTCACCTTGGCCGCCGGGCTCAACCTCTCGCTGGCCATCTTCAACCTGCTGCCCATCCCCATCCTCGACGGTGGACGCATCTTTTTCGTGCTGCTGGGAGGCTTTTTAGGCCTCTTTGGCCGCCGGATTCGGCCCGAGCAGGAAGCCTACGTGAATTACCTAGGGCTGGCCTTCTTGCTGTTTTTGTTCGTGCTGTTCACGTTCAACGACATCCGCCGCCTGATGGGCGGGTGAGCTTTGTGGCTTGAGAAAACCCGAGCTGAGTTTCTGCGCCACGCCGAGAATTACCCCACACATCCCGAGCATTC
The DNA here is from genome assembly GCF_003226535.1 of Meiothermus sp. Pnk-1. Classification (NCBI taxonomy): domain Bacteria; kingdom Thermotogati; phylum Deinococcota; class Deinococci; order Thermales; family Thermaceae; genus Meiothermus; species Meiothermus sp. Pnk-1. The sequence goes on from NZ_QKOB01000006.1 coordinate 189,964, forward strand.
GCACCGGGTAGACTGGGGCCTACGTTGGATGCCTCTAGGCCAACTACACCCATGAAGTTTCCCGCTTCCCACCTCGCTGCGAAAGGTCACCGATGAACCAAGCCACCGTGCTCATCCCCGCTTACAACGAGGAAACCACCGTAGCCGAGGTGGTGCGGGTGGCCCGTCAGGCCGGATACCCGGTCGTGGTGGCCGACGACGGCTCCAAAGATCGGACTTCCGAGGTCGCGTGCGCAGCCGGGGCCCAGGTGGTGCGGCTCGAGCCCAACCGGGGCAAGGGGGCTGCCCTGGCGGCGGGCTTAGCGGCGGTCCAAACCCCTTTCGTGCTGCTGCTGGACGCTGACTTGGTGGGGTTGAAACCGGAGCACCTGCACCGTTTGCTCGAGCCGGTGGTCTCCGGGAAGCTGGACATGGCCATCGGCGTGTTCCGCTCGGGGGGCCTGATGACCGACTTTGGCAACCGGGCTACGCCCTATTTGTCGGGGCAGCGGGCCTGCCGGGCGGAGTGGCTCCGGGGAGTGCCCCATCTGGCCCTCGAGCGCTGGCCCGAACCCCTAATCACCGACCACCTGCGCCGAACCCGGGCCCGCTGGGCCTACGTGCCGCTACCCGGAGCCAGCCAAGTCATGAAGGAGAAAAAGCGCGGCTTCTGGAGAGGGTTTTGCTACCGGCTGGGGATGTACCGCGATATCCTGCGGTACTGGATAGGGGGACGGCGAAGGGCACGCTAGGACAATCCCGCGCCCGATACCTTTTTCCCAAAGTCAGGTTGTACCATAGGGCCATGGACCTGCTCGAGCGTGCCGTCAACGGGGAAGCTCTCAACCAGGCAGAGATCGTCTCCTTGTATGCCTTGCCCCTGCCCGAATTAGCCGCGGCGGCGCACGAGGCCCGATTGCGGCAAACCCGCCCGGATATCGTGACCTTCCTGATCGACCGCAACATCAACTACACCAACATCTGCACGGTGGCCTGCAACTTCTGCGCCTTCTACCGCACCCGTCGCCAAGCCGATGCCTACACGCTTAGCTACGAGGAAATCGGGCGTAAGGTCGAGGAGCTGATGGCCATTGGGGGACGGCGCATCCTCATGCAGGGCGGGGTCAACCCGGCCCTTCCGTTTGAGTGGTACTTGGACCTTCTGCGCTACCTCAAGGCCCATTATCCCGAGGTGCGCATCGACGCCTTCAGCCCGGAGGAGATCTTAGGGCTCGAGAAGCTCACCGGGCGGAGGGCGCCGGACCTCCTCGCCGAACTCAAAGCCGCCGGGCTCGACGGGCTGCCGGGCGCGGGGGGAGAGATCTTGGTGGATGAGGTGCGGGCCAAAGCCGCCCCGGCCCGAATCCGCACCCAAGACTGGTTCCGCATCCTTGACGCCGCACAAAGCCTGGGGCTATACACCATCGCCACGATGGTGATCGGCTTCGGGGAGAGCCTAGAGCAGCGGGCCGAGCACCTGATCGGGCTGCGCGAGCAGCAAACCCGGGCGCTCGAGCAATATGGCCAGGGCTTTGCCGCTTTTGCCATGTGGACCCTGCAAACCGAACACACCCGGCTCAAGGGCAAAGCTCCGGGGGCCACCGCCTCCGAGTATCTGCGCAACCTGGCGGTCTCGCGGCTGGCCCTCACCAACATCCCCAACCTGCAAGCCTCCTGGCCTAGCCTGGGCTTCAAGGTAGCCCAGGCTGCGCTCTACTACGGGGCCAACGACTTCGGGAGCACCATGCTCGAGGAGAACGTAGTCTCCGTAGCCGCCGGGCACAACCGCACCCATGCTACCGTCCAGCAAATCGTGCGGCACATCGCCGATGCCGGGTTCACCCCCGCCGAGCGCGACCCCTACTACAACATCCTGCGCTACCCCGACATCGAGACTACCCTGAGCGCGCGCGCGCCCGAGCCGCTGCCGATGGCCTGAGCGCGGCATGATTCGGGTTAATTCCGGAACACCACCTCTTCCCGCCGGAAGTTGCGCACCGCGAGCATCAGGGCCAACCCTGAAAAGAGCAGCGTGCTCAGCCAGGTCAGGGTGATTTGCCACCCCTCAGCGGAGCCTTTTACCAGCCCGTCCAACAGGAGCATCACGTTGAAGGCCGGGACCAGGTAGAACCAGCTTTGCTGGGTCAGGAAGTCTGAGAACTGCAACAGCAAAAGCGGAACGATGAACGCCAGCAATAGCGGAGCCATGTAGCTCTGGGCCTCCTTGAAGGTACGGGCGTACACCCCCAGCGAAAGCTGCACCGAAACCATCATGGCCGCAAACAGCACCGCGGTGAGCAAGAGCGCCAGATAGCCTGTGGGCTCGAGGCTCAGCCCCCCACCCAAAGCAGAGCCACCCAGCATCTCTTTAGGGGCTAGGCTGCGCATGAGCGTGCCCCCCAGGACGATTCCCGCCACCCCGGCGAAGGCCGCCGCCAGCGCCACCGTGAGCACCGCTAGGGCTTTGCCCAAGACGATTTGGAGCAGCGGAACCGGGGCGCTCAAGAGGGCCTCCAGGGTTCCCTTCTCCTTCTCGCCTGCCGTCGCGTCGATCGCCACCGCCTGGCCGCCGTTGAGGATGAAGATCACCAAAAAGTAGGGGATCAAAAAGGCGAAGACCCCCGCCGCCTGCTCTTGAGGACGGGAGGCGTCCTGGGTGCGGATGCTGACCGGCTCGAGGATCTGGGCCGAGAGCCCACGCTCTTGCAGGGCCTGGGCCACGAGTCGATCCTTGTAGCCCCGCAGGGCTTCTTGGATCTTGTCCACCACCAGGCTGCTCTGGGTGGCTCCGCTCAAGCGTCCGTAAACGGTGAAGGTACTCCCCTGATAGCCCACCGCGGCTTGAAACTTCTTCCCCCGGACATCCTCGAGCGGACTATCGGTGGGAACCGGCTCGAGCTTGGCCGCGCGCAAGGCGGCGATAGCCGCTTCGGGAAGGTTCTGCACCCCGATTTTTTGCGTGGCCTCGGCAGTCTTACGGGCAGCATTGCCGAAGAAAAGAAGCGGGCCGTACATCAGCACCGGCATCAGGACGATGGGCAAGATCAGCGTGGTGAAGAGTACCCGCCGCTCGCGCAAGGTGGAGAGCAGCTCCTTACGAAAGATGCGAAGCGCCTCGTTCACGCCACCACCCCCTGCACCTTGTGGACGAAGGCGCGCTCGAGGCTCCCCTCACCGATCTCCCGGGCTTCGGCGGTGGTTCCCTCATAGACCAGCCTACCCCCGTAGAGGAACCCCACCCGGTCGCATACTTCTTCGGCCTCGCTCATCACGTGGGTGGAATAGATCAGGGTCTTGCCGAGGTCCCGGTACCGCTTGACAAAATCGAGCAGCGCCCGCCGAGCAAACACGTCCAGCCCGCTGGTGGCCTCATCCAGCAGCAAAACCGGCGGCTGGTGCAGGATGGCCCGCGCGATGACGGTTTTCTGGCGCATCCCGGTGCTCATCTCTTTGACCAGCTTCCCGATGGCATCCTCCAGCCCCAGCAACCCCACCACCCAATCCAGCCGCTCCTCGAATACCTTGCCGCCGATGCCGTAGAACCCGGCGAAGAACTCCAGCACCTCTCGCCCGGTGAGCCGCTCGTAGACCTGCATCCCCCCGTTGACGATGCCCAGATTGCGCCGTACCTCGAGGGGTTGTCTTCGGATATCGAAGCCCGCCACGGCGGCGGTTCCTCCGGTAGGGGTAAGCAGCGTCGCCAGCATGCGGAGGGTGGTGGTCTTCCCTGCCCCGTTCGGCCCCAAAAGGCCATAGACCTCGCCGGGTCGTACCTCGAAGCTCAGGTGATCCACTGCGCGGAAGCGTTTGTAGTCTTTGGTAAGCCCTTCGATTTTGACCATACCTGCCTTTTGGGATCATCTTACCCGCCTCGGTCAAAATACATGCCAGGAGGGCCCGCGCGGGCCCTCCTGTGGCGCAGGGCAGTTTACTGGCAGTTCGCCCGCAAGGTCAGGTCGTAGCCGGGGTAGCTCTCCCCTTGGTAGGGGTTGGTGCTGTCCTTGGCTTTGCTGCTATCGTAGCCGTTCCAACCCTTTTTGACGTTGACGGTGCCGACGAAGATATAGGTTTTGCTCCCCTCGCTGTTGGCGTAAAGCAGGTACTTGCTGCCGCTATCGGCGATGTCCTCCCCGTTATCTAGCTTGCTATTGTTGTTGGCATCGCAGTAGGCATACACTTTGTAAGCCGCTTCGTTGGCGCTGGTGGGAAGCTCCATGACGTAGGTCTTGAACTGGTTGATGTTTTTGATCTCCTGCTGGTTGTCGTAGGTGGGCAGCCCGCCCTGGCCGATTCCTATCAGCGCCAAGCGCACCTTGCTGGTGTTCACGTTGGCCCACTTGTAGGTGCCATCCTGGCTGTCTACAAACGAACCCAAGACCTGCTGCCCCCCGACCCCGGGCAACAACCCACACCCGGCGAGAAGACCGGTGGCTGCGACCAACCCCAATAGCTTTGCTTTCAGATTCATGTCATCACCTCCAAGGCAGAAGGTATTGGGGCCAGCTTAGGCCTGGCTAAGCCGGAGCTGACCCGTCGCTGTGTAGAGGGTTAATGCGGGCTTGAGCCCGGCTTATTAGCTTTACCCAGTCCGCTTAAGCTTGCCGGTACGCTTGGCCCACCGCTCGGCCTGGTGGAATACCCAAAGCCCTGCCGGGATCAGGACTACACCCATCAAGAGCAGGACGCCCAGCTCGGGCAGCACCGAGGAGATCGGGGCCCCCACCAGGTGGTGCGGTGTGGACTCGGGGTTGTTGATGCCCATGAGCTTGCGCGAAGCCTCGAGGGCGTACGTCGCCGGGCTCAGGTAGGCCAGGGGTTGCACCCAAGCAGGCAGTACATCCACCGGATAGTAGATGCCCGAGACCAACAGCAGGACTCCCTGAAAGATATTGGTGGCCTGCGCCCCGTTCTCCGGGCTCATCACCGGGAGGACCGCGGCCATCAAGCCCAAGCCCATAAAAGCCAGGCTCGCCACGAGCAAAACCACCAAGACCCCCAGCAGGTTGGCCCCCGAAACCGAGACCTGGATGAAGATCACCAGCCCTACTAAGATCACCACCGTCCTGAGGATGCTGTAGATGACGGCGAAGAGCGAAACCCCGGTGAGGTGAATGAGCCTCGAGACTGGGGCCATGAAGGTGTACTCTAAGGTCCCCTCCCAGCGCTCGTAGCTGATGGAGTTGGCGATCTCGTTGTACATGGCCGACAAGAACGACCATAGCAGCACCCCCAGCAAGAGGGTGAGGGTGAGCCGGAAATCCCCCTGGGCCTTTCCGATCAGGGCGATGGTGGCCGAGTTGACAATGGCGTAAAAGACGAACACCACCACCCAGCTCAAGTAGCGCCGGGTCAGGTGCCAGTCACGGAACACGAAGGCCCACATGGGCCGCCAGTATCGCTCAAGCATAAAGCTCCTTTCGGTCGCGTGGTATGTCGCGCGCCGAGCGTGTGACGTCAGACGTTCTCCTCTTCGTCGTCGATTTCCTCGCCGGTCAGGATAATGAAAGCCTCCTCGAGGTCATCGGTTCCAGCTTGCGCTTTGAGATCCGCCGCGCTCCCTTCCGCCACCAGACGACCATGGGCCAGGAAACCGATGCGGTCGGAAAGCCTCTCGGCCTCGGCCATGTCGTGGGTGGTGAGGAGAATGGTGGTTCCCGCTTCACGGCGCAAATCCTCCAAAAAGGCCTGCACATCTCGACGGCTCTTAGGGTCCAGACCGGTAGTGGGCTCGTCTAACAACAGCAGCGGCGGGTTGATGAGTAACGCCCGGGCGATGGCGATCTTCTGCTGCATCCCCCGGCTCATCTCTTCGATGGGGTCGGTGAAACGGCGGGACTCGAGCCCCAAGCGTTCCAAGATCTCCATCGCCCGCCTCTCCGCCTTCTTGGGCTCGAGGCCATAAAGCTGCGCGGCGTAGAGCAGATTCTCGCGCGGCGAGAGCTTTTTGTAGAAGGCTGCGTCCACGCTCACCCGGCCCATCTTCCGGCGCAGTTCACGCTCGCCCTCGGGCAGCTCGTGCCCCAGCATTCGCACCGTACCGCCGTCGGCGGTGAGCAGGGTAGAAAGGATGCGAATAAGGGTAGACTTCCCCGAGCCGTTGGGGCCCAACAAGCCGTAGGTTTCCCCCTCATACACCTGGAAGCTCACCCCCTTGAGGGCCCATTCCTCCTTCACCACACTGTGAAATATCCCCTCGCGCTTGCGAAATACTTTCCTCAGATCTCGCACTTCAATGGCCGTCTTGGTTTTCACAGGTGTCTGCAACGTCATAGCTCCTCCAGCGAAAAGCTTCTCAAGCCATCCAAACAGAACAGGCGGCCCGAAGGCCGCCAGCTCTCACAGGACATCGTTTCGTCCCGATAGTCGCGGAGTTCGGGTCAGGGTGAGCGCCTAGAAGCGCACTCTAAGCATGAGGATGTTGCTCATCGTTACACCTACCGCTCCGTAGTGTAACCGCTGGTCAGCCCTTTTGCAAGGCGGGTTGTAGCGCATAGGCCACAGGTATGATTATAACGTAATAGTCCTCGAGCCCGATCAGCGTAAAACCCAGCCCGAACGACACCCCCCACCCTTAGACGATGTGGCGCTCGGTAGCTCGAGCCCGGTTCGAGAACCGCTCGTAGCGAAGCGGATCTATGTTGAGGGTAGCGGCGCGGCCCTCGGTGATTTCCTCGGCCATCAGGCGACCCACCGCGGCGGCCTGCTGAACCCCATGCCCGCTAAAGCCACACGCATTGACCCAGCCCTCCACCCCTGGCATCCGGCCCAGGATGGGGGTGTGGTCAGGGGTGACCTCGTAATACCCCCACCAGGAAGCCTTGCGATCCAAAGCGGTTTTGGCCAGCCAGGGAAAGCGGTCAAGGCCGGCCTCGAGGGTGGGCTCGAGCCAGGCCCAGTCCATTCCCGTAGCGAAGCCCACATCGGCCAGGTTGCTCTTGCCGAAGATGAGCCGCTCTCCCTCCGAACGGAACCAGAAACCGCTCGCGAGGTCGATGGTGAGCGGGTAGCTGTGCTTCCAGGCGGTGGGGGCGGTGGTGAAGACCATCCGCCGCGCGGGCCGCACCGGGATCTCCAACCCAGCCCGCCGCCCCACCTCGCCCGCCCAGGCCCCGGCGGCGTTGAGGAGGTATGGAGCTTCAAACGTAGCGCGGCTGGTTTCTACCCTCCACACTTGCCCCTGCCGGAATGCCCGGAGAAGCTCGGTCTCGAGGTGCAGCTCCATCCCTAACGTACGCGCCCGGCGCAGGTATTCCATCGTGATGCCGTGGGGGTCCACCACCCCATCGGCCGGGCCCAAGGTAGCCCCGGCAAGCCCTTTGGGATCGAACTCGACGATATGCTGCGCGTCCTCGAGGCATAGCTCCTCCACCGGAACCCCGAGCGAGCGCTGCAGCTCCACCGCTTTATGGTGCTGGGGCCATTCGGTTTCGGGCACCAAGAACAGGTAGCCGATAGGCCGATAGGCCGCCTGCGGCATCTGGCGGTATTCCCGGATGCTCTCCCAGGAGAGCAGGATGTTGGTGGGCTCGGAAAACTGCACCCGTACCCCCGCCGCACTCTTACCGGTGGAACCCATCGCCGGCGCAGGGGCTGCCTCGAGGAGGCGTACCTTCAGCCCCCGTTCGCCCAAGCGGTACGCACACGCCGCCCCGATAATCCCCGCGCCGATGAGCAAGACATCGGCCGTATACACAGCGCTTTCCCCCATGCCCTACAGCTAAACCACCTCACCACGGGCTTGTCAAATCTTCGAGGAGCGATCGAGCGGCGGCTGAGCCGGGGCATCGAGATCGCGGGCTAGGGCAGCAAGGCGGGTCAAGCTCTGGTCGAGCTCCTCCAACACGATCAGCAAATCGAGGTGAGCCAGGGTGGTAGCCCTAGACTCGACCCGACCGTGCTCGAGGCGCAGCAGGTGGGAGCGGCGCAGATCGAGCAGGTAGCGCTCTACCTCCTGCCGCTCGGCCACCACCTGGTCTGCCAAAGCTGCGTTGCGCGTAGCCAGGGCAGCCAGGGCCAGCCGCAAACGCCGATGGGTACGCTCGGCGGCGGCCGCCAACTCGGCCCGTCCCTCGCTGGAAAACTCTAGATGCTGCTGGTAGAGCTTGTTCTGCATCCGCAATATGCGCCGCACCTGGTCGCCCATGTGCTCGATCTCACTGGCGGCGATCATCAGCATCAGCGGGGCTTCCCCCGGATGGCGCGAGGAGAGCTCGCTCAGGTACAGCACCACCGCCCGGGTTAGCTGGTCCACCTTCTCCTCACGCCGGGCCACCTCGGCGGCGTTCCCCTGGCCATCCGCCAGGATCCGCACCGCCTCGGCCAGCATCTGGGCGAGTTGGTCACCCACCCGGCTCACCTCCCGCAGGGCCAGGCTCGAGGCCAGCTCGCGCGAGGCCAAGGCCTCGGCGGAGAGGTACTTGGGCGAGACAGCTTGCGCGGTGTTAGGGATCAGGCGGCCCATCAGGGCCTCGAGGGGGCGCAGCAAGGGCAACGCCAGCAGCGAAGCCAGCAGATGGTAAAGGGTGTGGGCCTGGACCACGGCACCCCCAGCCCCTAACCCCAACGCCCCGGCCAAGCCTTGGCTGAAAGCGGCAAAAGGCCCCATCAGCAACAAGAAAACCCCCGAGAGCAAGGTCTTCCAGCCCACGTGCGCCCAGGCGATCCGCCGCCCCAGCGGGGCCCCGCTCCAGTGGGTGAGCACCAGCAAGAATCCAGAGCCCGCCCCTCCCCCCAGCAGCAGCGCCAAAGCCGCCGAAAGCGACAGCGCCTCGGCCCCGGCCAGCGCCAGCGCCAAAGCCGCCACCGCGTTAGCCGATCCCAGCAAGGCGGCCAGGGCGAAGCCCAGCCCCCATAGCCCCAGGGGGCTGGCCTCGAGGCTTTGCCGCACTAGCCGGAAGAGTTCGCTGTCCATCGCCGGGAGCAGGTTTTGCACCATCAGGTTGATCCCTAGCAGCAACAACCCCAACCCCATCAGCATCTCACCCCAGCGCCGGGCCTTGTTCCACAGGCTGAGCAGGTACCCCACCCCCACGATGGGCAAGGCCACCGCGCTCAAGGGGGTAGCGGCGAGTTGCAGGGCCACCGTGGCTCCGGCCTTGGCCGCCAGTCCCAGCACCAGCGCGGTAGCGAAGGAGGTAATCCCGGCTTCGGCCAGACCGATGGCCGTAAGGGAGAGGGCCGAGCTGTTGAGCGAAAGCGCCCCTACCACGACCCCGGCCAGCCAGGCCCGCAGCGGGTTGGCTGTGGCGGCGGTAAGAATACGCCGGGCCGATCCCCCCAAGAGCGCCGACAGCGCTTCGGAGAGGAGCTTGAGACCTAAAGTCAAGATAGCCAGGCCGCCAAGAGCGATCAGCACCGTTGCACCTCCCCGCTACGCGGCGAAAGAAACGCCTCCCCGCTACGCGGCGAAAGAAGCATCTCCGCCCGGCTCGAGCTACAAATCACCCCGCAAGTATAGCGCGTTGCTACCTGAATTTGCCCCAAAGCCACCCCTCCGGGAAGCCCCGGCTTTTATCCTAAAAACCATGAGCTTGGTCATCCGTCCCTACACCGAGGCCGATTACCCCGCGCTTTTGCACATCCAGCGCGAATGCTTCCCGCCCCCCTACCCCGAGGAGCAGCTGTGGAGCCTCGAGCAGATCCGCTCGCACGTGGAGCATTTTCCAGAGGGCGCTTTGTGCGCGGTGCTCGAGGGGCAGCTGGTGGGTTCTTGCACCTCCCTCATCATCCAGTGGAACCCTGGCGAAGCAGCCCACTCCTGGGGCGAGGTTACTGACTGGGGCTTTATCCGCACCCATAACCCCAGGGGCAACACCCTCTACGGGGTGGACATCGCAGTCCGGCCTGCCTACCGGGGCCGAGGCATCGCCCGAGCACTTTACCAAGCTCGCTACGAGTTGGTGCGGCGGCTGGGCCTGGAGCGGTTCCTGGCCGGAGGCAGAATGCCCGGCTATCACCGCTACCAAGACCGCCTCACCCCCGAGCAGTACGCCCAAGAGGTGATCGCGGGCCGCATCCTTGACCCGGTGATCACCCCCCAGCTCAAAGCCGGGCTCAAACCGCTTCAGGTGGTGCGGGATTACCTCCCAGACGAAGAGTCGGGGAACTGTGCGCTGCTGCTCGAGTGGCGCAACCCCGACCGCGCGTGATCGCCACGCTAGCCTAACTGCCGCGCCGTCCTGGGCACCGTGCTCGTGGACGAGACTCGGCGGAACCTCGCCCAGCTCTCCTGGAAGGAACTGGGCGGCCAGCGGGGAGAACTGCTCGATAGAGCGCAAAGCCTAGGAGGCCGAGCACGGCCAGGAGATGCCGGTGTTGGCGCAATCACAGCCTCTTCGCCAGCGACCTACCCCTCGGGCTCGAGCAAAGCCGCCAGGAGCTCCGTACAGCTTTGGCCGGGTTCAACTCTTCGAGGGCTGGTCGCAAGTGCGCGTTTGGAACTTTGTTGCCGCGCCATGAACGCCGCTAGCCCCTTGACGACGGCCCGGAGGGCCGGAAATGGGTGATCAGGGCCTCGAGCACGCTATCTAATGGCTTGCCTACGGACAGGAGGCCGATGCCTGTCCCGGCGAGGAGGAGCTGGCCCTCTAGTTCCTGTGGCCTAATGTAGGCCAGGAACACCGGAAGGCCCATCTGGGTGGCGTGATCTACCACCTTCTGCCGGGTAATGCCCTCCACCCCGCCCTCTAGCACCCACAGCTCCCCATCGCGCCACAGCAACGGGCTGGTGCGGCTGCCATCGACCACATGCCCGTGAACATCGAGCAGCAGGCCCTCGAAGCAGCCCTCCTGCTCGGCCTCGCGCCGGGCGAGGCGGTACGGAAGGTAGTTGCCACTCTTGTAGCGGCCAAGGTCGGGGTGGACCCGCAGCGAGGTGACGTGGACGCTCACTCCGTAGGTATAGGCGGGCTCGGGGGGCGGGGCGAAGGGGCGGGCGCTCGAGGCGTACCCTTCGGGAGCCACCGCCAGCCGCAGCAACAGGTCCGAGCGCTGCTCGCGGTAGTGCTCGACCTCCCGCTCGAGCGCCCCGAAGCCCGGAAAAGCGATACCCAGTGCCTCGGCGTGGTGGCGCAGGCGCTCGAGGTGCTCGGGTAGCCACAGCGGCTCGCCACCCTCCAGGCGCAGCGTGGTGAACACGAAGAAGCCATGCCAGAAGGACTCGGGGAGCGAGGTGCCGACGGGTTGACCGTTGATGCGGATCATGGCTCAGGGTTCAGCGAGAGAAAGTTGCCCAGCAGCACCATCCCGTACTCCGAGAGCAGGCTCTCCGGGTGGAACTGCACGCCCCAAGCTGGGCGTCGCCGGTGGGAAAGCGCCATGCACAGCCCGGAGGCGGTCCAAGCCTCCAGCCGCAGCACCGGGGGCAGGTCGCAGAGGAGCAGGGAGTGGTAACGGGTGAAGCGGGCCGGACTGGGCACTCCCGCGAAGATCCCCTCGCCGCGGTGCTCGAGCCAGAAGGCTTCGCCGTGAACCGGACGGGAAGAGCGCTCCAGGCGTGCCCCCAGCACCACCCCCAGGGCCTGGTGCCCCAGGCAGATCCCCAGGAAGGGCAGGCGGGCCTCGAGCGCGGCTCGGGTCCACTCGAGGGTCCGGCCCGCCGTCGCCGGCTCGCCCGGCCCCGGCCCGACGACGAGGTGGGTAGCCCACGACAGATCGGGCGCTTCGCCGTGGTCAACCACCCGGACCTCGGCCCCCAGCGCCCTAAGGTAGTCCACGAGGTTGTAGCTGAAAGAGTCGTGATTCTCCAGGAAGATCACCCGGCCTCCCAGGCGTCTTGCCGGTATCGGCGGCCTCCAAACGCTGTCTCGACGCGGTAGGGCCGGGGCCTGCCCCTCCCGACCCTGCCCCAAAGCTTGCAGTAGGGCTTCGGCCTTGGCCTGGGTCTCGGCGTACTCGCGCTCGGGATCGCTCTCGATGACGATGCCCGCCCCCGCCGAGAAATAGCCCGTCCCGCCCGCGAAGCTGAAGCTGCGGATGAGGATGTTGAAGTCGCACCCCCGCCCCGAGACGTAGCCCATGGAGCCGGTGTAGGCCCCCCTCGGCACCGGCTCGAGCTCGGCGATGGCGCGCATCACGCTCTCCTTGGGCGCGCCGGTGATGGTCCCGCCGGGGAAGATGCTGGCGAAGGCCTCGCGCAAGGGGGCCCGGCTCCTGCCCCGCACCTCGGAGACCAGGTGCATGACGTGGGAGTAGCGCTCGAGCGTAAAGGCTTCGCTCACCTCCACGCTTCCCGGCTCACATACCCGCGCCAGATCGTTGCGCAACAGGTCCACGAGCATGACGTGCTCGGCCCGCTCCTTGGCGCTGGCCCGCAGTTCGGCCCCCAAGGCCTCGTCCTGCTCGGGGGTCCGGCCCCTGGGGCGGGTCCCGGCGATGGGCCGCGCGGTGATGACGCCATCCCGGTAGTCAAACAGTCGCTCGGGGCTGCCCGAGACCACCGCGTAGCCCTTTTCCGCCGGCCCGCCCTCGAGCAGACCCATGAAGGGGCTGGGATTGTGGCGCCGCAGGGCCCGGTACAGGGCCAGGGGGTCCACCCCGTGCGCCGCGAAGCGGAAGCGGTGGGAGAGGTTGACCTGGTAGACCCAACCGGCCCGGATGCGCTCTTGCACCTCCGCGACGCCCGCCAGAAAGGCCCGCTCGGGGTAGTCGCCGTGCAACTCGACTTGCGGCAGCGGTCGAGGCTCGGCCAGGACCGGGGCGAGCGCCGTGGAGGGGCTCTGGACGCGCTGCCCCTCGAGCCAGGCATACCCCTCGGGGTAGTAGTAGAACGCCGCCTCGGGCAGTCCGGGCATGGGGGAGTGGGTGGGCAGCCCCAGGTGACGGGCGTACTCGTAGGCGAAGAAGCCGATCCAGGCCGGGAAATACCCACCGGCGTACCGGGCTTGCCCGGTCCCGAAGGGAATCTGCCGCCCGGCGTACCGGGTCTGCCCGGTCCCGAAGGGAATCTGCCTCGCTCCCAAGCCCTGCTCGAGGTAGCGAAAGACCTCGAGCGCGTCCCCCACCGCCTCCCCGTCGAGGTAGGTGATGCCTTCCCACACCTCCAGCCGCCGCGTGGCCCCCACCCCGAGCAGGGTCAGCCGCCCGAAGGGGGTTACCACCCCGGCGGACTCGAGCAGGGCCGGGCGCAGGCCCTGGGACCGGGCCCAGGCGTAGAGGGTGGCGGCATCCTCCTGCATCGCCTCCCACGATTGTAAAGCGGGCTCGGGGTCCCCCTAATGGAAGACGTTTCTGTACACGTCCAGCAGCTCAATCGAGCCACCCAAACACGGCAAGGGGATCTCCCCGCTCCCTACTACGTCCTCCTGCTGCCAGCGCCCGGTCGGATCGCGGAAGAAGTGGCGGATGGTCATGGCCTCGGTATCCACCACGAGGTAGGTCTGGAGGCTGCTGAGGCTGCGGTAGGCCCATAGCTTCTCCCGTAGGTCGATGGTCTTCGTGCTCTCCGAGACCACCTCCACCAGGATGCAGGGGTCGGTTTCGTAGTACTCGTTCGCGGGCTCGGGCGCGCAGACCGCCATCACGTCGGGGTAGTAGAAGGCGTCCTCGAGGCGCAGCTTCATGTCGGAGGCGAATACCCGGCAACCCTTGCCGTCGGCGAGGTCGGCCAGCAGGCGCAGGACGTTCACCACGATGCGGTTGTGGCGACGGCTGGCCCCCGCCATCGCATACATCACGCCCCCCACCAGCTCGTGCTTGACGGGGCTGTGGCGCTCGAGCTCGAGGTATTCTTCGGGCGTGAGCGGCTTGGGGAGGGGGTTGACCATAAGCTCAGTGTAGCCCAGCCCGCCGCTACAGGTTGAAGTACTTCGCCGAGGGGTGATGGACCACGATGGCGCTGGTGGATTGCTCGGGGTGAAGCTGGAACTCCTCGGAGAGTTCCACGCCGATCTCCTGCCACTGCAAGAGCTCTTGCAGGTATTTTTGGTCCTCTAGCCTTGGGCAGGCCGGATAGCCGAAGCTGTAGCGGCTGCCCTGGTAGCCCTGCTGGAACAGAGCTTGCAGGTCGGTGGCGTCGTCCTGGGCGATGCCGAGTTGCTGACGCACGCGCTTGTGCCAGTACTCGGCCAACGCCTCGGCCATCTCCACCGAGAAGCCGTGCCAGTAGAGGTAGTCCTGGTAGCGGTCGGAGGCGAAGAGCTTGGCGGCGTGCTGGGAGGCGGCGCGGCCCATGGTCACCACTTGGCAGCCCAGCACGTCGCGCGCGCCGTTTTCCCAGGCCGCTCGCGGCATCCAGCTTTCCTCGTCGCCCAGCGGGTCGGCGTAGCGGGGGCGGAAGAAGTCGGCGATGCAGAGGTGGCGGCTAGCACCGCCGCGCGCGGCGGTGCCCATCTGGCGGGGGAAGTCGAAGGCGAAGAGCTCTTCTCCGCTTTGGGGGTCGAAGACGATGAGCTTGTTCTTGTCGGAGGCTACGGGCCAGAAGCCGTAGGCCACAGCGGGCTCTAAGGTCCCCTCGTGCATGGCTTGCTCGAGCAGCTGGCGGAAGATGGGCTCGGCCTCGCGCTCGAGCTTCGCCGCGTACTCCGCCTTGTCCATCTCGCCCCGGCGGAAGCCCCACTGGCCGCGGAAGAGGGCATTCTTGTTGACGTACTGGGCGATCACGCCGAGGTCGAGCCCGTTGCCCGGAGCCAGGGGCCGGCCCCCCCGCCTAGTCGGCCTCTTCCCTTCGGCCCGCACCACCTTGCGGCCCCAGAAGGGCGGGCGGGGGATGCGCGGGGCAGGGGGAACGTTGGAGGGGACGTACTCCGAGCCGGCCTTGAGCTTCTCCATGAGGATCTCATAGGCAGTCTTGTACTTGTGCCCGCTCTGCTCGCGGCTGGTGAGCCTGGGCGGGGCGTGGCCGCAGAGCTCGTCCATCAGTTGCAGGCCGTCGAAGGCGTCGGAGGCGTAGTAGACCGGGCCGGTGGTGTAGGTCTGGCGCAGGTCGTGCTCCACGTAGTGGCGGTTGAGGGCCGCTCCGCCCAGAATCACCGGGATGCGGTAGCCCCGCTCGCGCATGTACTCGAGGTTCTCCTTCATCACCACCGTGCTCTTGACCAAGAGGCCGCTCATGCCCACCGCGTTGGGCCGATGCTCCTCCACGGCGGCCAGGATCTCCTCGATGGGCTTTTTGATGCCCAGGTTCACCACCCGGTAGCCGTTGTTGGAGAGGATGATGTCCACCAGGTTCTTGCCGATGTCGTGCACATCGCCCTTGACGGTGGCGAGCACCATGGTGCCCTTGTGGACGCCCTCCAGCCGGTCCATCTTGGGCTCGAGGTAGCGCACCGCCGCCTTCATGCATTCGGCGGCCTGGAGCACGAAGGGGAGCTGCATCTTGCCCGCGCCGAAGAGGTCGCCCACCACCTTCATGCCCTCCAAGAGCACCTCGTTGATCACCGAGACGGGGGTGTAACCGGCCTGCAACGCGGCCTCGAGGTCGGCCTCGAGGCCCACCTTGCGCCCCTCGATGATGCGCCGCTTGAGGCGCTCCTCCACACTAAGCCCGGCCAGGGGGTCGGCGGCAGACGAGCGCTCGACCTTGTGCTTGGCGAAGTAGTCCACGAAGGCGAAGAGGGGGTCGTAGGCCACCGAGCCGTCGGGGTTATAGCGGCGGCGGTCGTAGATGAGGTCGAGGGCGAGCCGGTACTGCTCCTCGGGGATCTGATTGATGGGCAGGATCTTGCCCGCATTGAGGATGGCCGCGGTGAGCCCGGCCTGGATGCACTCGTCGAGGAAGACCGAGTTCAAGACCACGCGGGCCTGGGGCGAGAGGCCGAAGGAGACGTTGGAGACCCCCAAAATGAAGCCTACCTCGGGCAGCAGCTCGCGCAGGCGGCGGATGCCCTCGATGGTCCAGAGGGCCAGCTTGCGGGTGTCCTCGTCGCCCTGGGTGATGGGAAAGGTGAGCAGGTCGAAGAGGATCGAGCTTC
This sequence comes from Meiothermus sp. Pnk-1, assembly GCF_003226535.1. Lineage (NCBI taxonomy): Bacteria > Thermotogati > Deinococcota > Deinococci > Thermales > Thermaceae > Meiothermus > Meiothermus sp. Pnk-1. The sequence continues at coordinate 205,851 of NZ_QKOB01000006.1, forward strand.
CTGGGATGCCGTGGAGCCGGGTCAGGCGCTCGTACATGCGCAGGGCGATCTCCACCTTGCGCTCGGGCGTCTTGGCCATCCCGGCCTCTTTGTCCTCGTCGATGGTGAGGGCGACCAGGGCGGCGCCGTGCTGGCGGGCGAGGGAGGCTATGCGGTCGAACTTCTCCAGGCCGTCCTCGAGGTTGACCGAGTTGAGGATGGCCCGGCCTCCCAGGTGCTCGAGGGCTTCTTGCATCACCTCGACCTGGGTGGAGTCGATCATGAGGGGGATTTGCACCGAGGTGGCGAAGCGCTTGACGACCTCGCGCATGTCGCGCACCTCGTCGCGGCCGGTCCAGGCCACCGAGACGTCGAGGACGTGGGCCCCTTCGGCCACCTGCTCCTGGGCCAGCTCGAGCATCCCCTCGAAGTCGCCGGCGAACAAGAGTTCGCGGAACTTCTTGCTCCCCGTGGCGTTGGTGCGCTCCCCCACGATGAGGATGCCGGTGTCCTGCTTGAGCGGCACCGCCTGGTAGAGGCTCGCCACCTGCGCCGGGAACTGCGCCGGGGGCCTCGCGGCCTGCGGGTGGCCCCCCAGGGCCTCGGCCAGGGCGCGGATGTGCTCGGGGCCGGTTCCGCAGCAGCCGCCCACCACGTTGAGGCCGTACTCCTTCACGAACTTCGTCTGCCAGCGCACCAGCTCCGCAGGAGTGAGGTCGTAGACCACCCGGCCCCCCTCGTTGCGCGGCAGGCCGGCGTTGGGCAGGCAGGAGACCCAGCGGGTGGAGTTCTGGCAGAAGAAGCGGATGTGCGAGTCCATCAGGTCGGGGCCGGTGGCGCAGTTCATCCCGATGACGTCGATGGGGAGCGACTCGAGCGCGGTCAGGGCGGCGTTGTCGTCGGTGCCTACCAGCATGGTCCCGGTGGACTCGATGGTGACCTGCACCTGCAAAGGCACTTCCCGGCCCACCTCGCGCATAGCCGCCCGGGCCGCTAGCACCGCGCAGCGCACCTGGAGGATGTCCTGGGCGGTTTCGATGAGCAGGAGGTCTACCCCGCCCTCGATCAGGCCGCGGGCAGCGGTGCGGTAGGAATCGAACATCTCCCGCCAACCGATCTGCCCCAGGCTGATGAGCTTGGTGCCCGGCCCCAGCGAACCGGCCACGAAGCGGGGCTTCTCCGGGGTGGAGAGTTTATCGGCCTCCTGGCGGGCGATGCGGGCCCCCAGGTAGGCCAAGTCCTCGGCCTCGGCCTCGAGCCCGTACTCCACCAGCACGTGAGGGAAGGCCCCGAAGGTGTTGGTCTCGATCACGTCGGCGCCGGCCTCGAGGTAGCTTTTGTGGATGCGGGCGATCACGTCGGGCCGGGTACGGTTCAAAACCTCCGGACAGCCGTTGTAGAGCTCGCCGCCATAATCCTTCGCCTGCAGGTCATACTTGAAAATTTCGGTGCCCATCGCCCCGTCATAGACCAACACCCGCTGGGAAAGGGCTTTTAGGTAGGGGAAGGTTTCAGCCCGCTCCTCCCGCCGGTAACCCAGATGGGTCAGCGGCTCCTCTCCCCAACCCTGGCCTTTCAGATGAGGGCAGCCCGGGCCACAGGCGTGATCGGCGGAGGTAGAAGAAGCCATACCCTCCAGTGTAGGGAGCTCGGGGGGGAATGGAAAGAGCTTCCCGTTACCCCTAACCCGACCCGGTGGCTCTGCTATCGTTAGGACATGTCCGACGCCAAACCTAGCGACCTCACCCGGGGAATCCTCTTCACCGATGAGTACCAACTGACCATGGCCCAGGTCTACTACCGGTTGGGCTTAGCAGAGAAACCCGCCCTCTTCGAACACTTCTACCGGCGCAACCCCGACTACGGACAGCATCAAGCGGGGTACTGCATCTTCGCCGGCTTGGACCCCCTGCTCTCTTGGATGCAGGGGGCGCGCTTTGACGACCCCACGCTCGAGGCCCTCCGCGGCCAGAAGAGCCGCTCGGGAAAACCCCTTTTTGACCGGGACTTTCTCGAGTACCTGCGCCAGCATGGCTCCTTCGAAGGGCTCTCGCTCAAGGCCGTCGCCGAGGGTCGGGTAGTCCACCCTCAGGTTCCTTTGGTGGTGGTCGAAGGGCCGCTCTTACAGGCTCAACTGCTCGAGACCATCCTGCTCAACCGGCTCAACTTCGAGACCCTGATCGCCACCAAGGCCAGCCGGGTGCGCGAAGCGGCGGGCGAGAGTACCGTGTTGGAGTTTGGGGTTCGCCGGGCTGCGGGAGAAGCCGGAAATGCCGCGACCCGAGCCTGCTTGATCGGAGGGGCCGACCGCAGCTCGAATGTAGGGATGTCGTACGAGCTGGGCCTGCAAGCTGCCGGAACCCACGCCCACAGCCTGGTGCAGGCTTTTATGGCGCTGGGGATGAGCGAGCTGGAAGCCTTCCAGGCTTTCGCCGAGGTCTACCCCGACGACACCGTGCTGCTGGTGGACACCGTAGACGTGCTCGAGTCGGGCATCCCCAACGCCATCCGGGTCTTCGAGGAGCTCAAGCGCAAGGGGCACCAGCCGGTAGGGGTCCGGCTCGACTCGGGCGACCTGGCCTATCTCTCCATCCGCAGCGCTCAGATGCTCAACAAAGCCGGAATGGAAGAGGTCTCGATCGTGCTTTCCAGCGACCTCGACGAGCTGGTGATCTGGCAAATCCACACCCAGATCCGCCAGGAAGCCCGGCGCTATGGGGTAGATCCCGACCACCTCATCAACCGGCTGGTCTTCGGGGTGGGCACCCGGATGGTGACCAGCTGGGGCCAACCCGCCCTGGGCGGGGTCTATAAGCTAGTAGCCATGCACGACGGGGGGGAGTGGAAACCGGCCATCAAGGTCTCCGAGTCCATCGAGAAGATCCTCAACCCCGGCCAGAAACGGGCCTGGCGCATCTACGATGACCGGGGCTTAGCCAGCGCGGACTACCTGACCCTGGCCAATGAAGACCCCGGGGCCGAGCCGGTGATCACCCTCCGCCACCCTACCGACCCCGGGAAACAGCGGCGGCTTTGGCAAAGCCGGTGCAGCCTCGAGCCCCTGCATGAGGAGGTCTTCCGGGGCAAGCGCCTGTTCGACCCTTTGCCCCTCGAGGCCCTGCGGCTGCGGCGCAAGGCCGACGTAGAGCGCCTCGACCCCGGGGTGCGGCGACTGGTCAACCCTCACGAGTACCACGTCTCCCTCTCGCAAAAGCTATGGAGCCTCAAGGCGCAGATGGTAGAGGGGCTGGGCTCGAGCCACCCCTGAGGGGGAACGCCTCGGATGGGGTTCATCAAAGCCCCAGTTCGTTGATAAGGGCTTGGTCAGAGTTGTCCTCGAGCACCTCTTCGGCCTTGGTCGCCCAGGCAGGAAAGGGAAAGGTAAGGGGCATGGGAATCGGGAGTTCGGGCTGTTGAACGATCATCGTGCCCTGCGGAAGGATCACCGCCCGTTCGCGAAAGGAGGGGGGCAAGTAGCGGTACTCGGGGCGCTCGGCTTCGGCGGCGTCGAGGCGGCCCACCACCCGAATGGCGGCGTTGCCCACCACCCGGCGCTCGACCTCGGAGGCGGTCTGCTGGGCCCCGATCAGGATCACCCCTAGGCTGCGCCCACGCTCGGCGATGTCGAGCAGGATGTCCTTGATGGGGCTCTCGTCCTCGCGCGGAGCATATTTGTTCAGCTCGTCCAAGACGATAAAAACTCGCCCCCCTCGGCCTTTTTCCTTCTTCTCAAAGATCTCGCGCAAAATCGCCCCCACCACGAACATCTGGGCCTGCGCGGAGAGCTGGTGGAGGTCCACCACGTTCATCTGAAACTGCCCGGCCAGCGGATCGGGGGGGTTCCCTGCCCTGTCGCCGCGGATGAGGTGGGAGACGTTGCCAACGGCGGCCCGTAGGCGGCGGACAAAGGCCTCGAGCGTTCCCCGGGCCTGCCGGGCAACCCAGCGGGGGTCACCTTTACCCTCCTCGTCCCCTTCAGGGCCTAGCAGCTTGAACTCCACGTAGCGCACCAGCTGGGCGAAGCTCGACAGGCGCACCTTGCCCAGGCTATCGAAGCTCACCTCGGCCACCGCCTGGCCCACCTCGTCGTTCCAGTCCTCCACCGTCAGGTACGGCCCCTTTTGCCCTTCAGCCAGCTTGCGCAGGCGCTCCGTCACCTGGTCGATCAGGAAGCCTAGGTTGCTCATGGCCCCCCGGTCGGCAAAGAGAAAAGGTAGGAGGCCGCTGGAGCAAAACTGTACCAAGTCCCAATAGTAAGGGCTTACCCCCACCGGGCGGCTTTCCACGTCAGGGATGATATCTCCCGGAATAGGCTTGGGCGGAGCGCGAAAATCCACGCTCCTAAAGGGCCCCGGCTCGAGGCCCAGGCGGCGGTATTCCTCGCGCTGAGCGGGGGTGAGGCGGTTGTTGGGTTTGTCGAGGTGGAAGAGGTCTTCTCCTTTGACGTTGAAGAGCAAGGCCCGGGCACTTGCGGCGTCGTGCAACACCCCGGAGTTGAAGAGGCTATAGAGCAAGAAAGTAGCGTAGCTGGTCTTGGTCGCCACCCCTGAGATCCCCGAGACGTTGACGTGTCCGCCCTTGACCCCGTTCAAAAACTCCAGGTTCAAGTAGGCCACCTCGCCGTTCTTGAGAAACCCCGCCGGAAGCCGGGTAGAGCCCTTATGGTTGCTCATCCTGTCGTAATAGAGAGCCCGCTCGAGGGCTTCGGCCTGGGCCAAGTAGACCTTAGAGCCGGGGTCGGGGGGGAGGTATTCCTCGGGCTCGAGGCGCGTCACCTTGACGTGCGCGGCATAAGACTTGCTCACCGGCAGCAGCTCGCGCTGGGCCAAAAACACGTCGGTGTCGAACTGCGAACCCTCGTAGAGCTTCAAGACTTGGTCCACCAGGCCGTAGTACCGAATCGTACCTAGGGTGGGGTCGGGGTGGGCGAACTCGACGTAGACCACATCGTCGAGCCGCAGGAAACACCCCTCCTCCACCGCTACCCAAAAGTCCAGGGCCCCGGCCTCGCGGCTACCCAACACCATTCCGACCTGCTTCAAGCGACCCTCCGGTTTAGCCAAATAGCGTCTGTACGATCTTACGCCGAATCACTTCGCCCTGGCCCATATAACGCCCCAGAAACATCTCCAAAGCCCCTACCGCGATGAGATTCTGCGGGGCCCGGGGGTCACGGGCCGGCGAGGAGGCCATGGCACACAAAAGGCTCACGGAAAGATCGGCCAGCCGACGGGCTTCGTAGGGCTCGACAACCGTAGTCTCAACCCGCATCAGCCCAGCCCCGCCGTGAAAGGGTGCGCTGGGGCTAAGGGGCAACCTGATGTACCAGGAAAAGACGTCCACCCGACGGCCCATCCCATAACCGGGTAGCCGAAAGATGGGGGTGCGCTCGTAGGGCTCGAGCCGGTAAAGCAGAGCCTGCTCCTCAGGAGGCAAGTACAAGCCCGGCATGGTCTTGGTGTAGCCCAGCAGCGGATGCTGGGTGGGCTGCCCGGCGAGGTAGATCTGCCCATCCATCACCACCAGACAGCCATCGCCGCAAAGCGCCAGCGCCAGCTCGGCCTCGAGGCGGCGCATCACCTCGGTGACCTTGCTGCGCAGGTTTTGCAGATCGGCCGCTCGCGCGCTTTCGGGTTCATACACCAAACTCCCAAACCGCAGCGGCTCCACCTCCAGGCCCTCCGGGTGCAGGAGCACCCGCCGCATCTTAGGCTCCCCCGCCAAGCGAATCCCTGCGCCATCGCGCACCACAGCCCCGGCGGCCACCGTAGCGAGGATGGCTCGGTGCCCCTCTGGATCCACCACCACCGCATCCACCCGCTGGCGACCGTCCACCATGTACAGCACCGGCCAGTCCGACGGCGGGACCATGGCCGGGCGCTTGGCCTCCCACGCGGTTCCTTCGATGCCGGTCTTGACCTCCTCGCGGGCGGGGGTCTCTTCGAAGCCCACCTGGGGCAGGGCATAGTCAGGGTTCCAAGCCTCCAAGCGCCACTGCATGCCCCCAGCATAACTTAGCGCCGCCCCAAGGGTCAGCCCTGGCTCGGGGTGGGCTACTGATTCTTAGCCACGCACTCCTGCGCTTCCTTGAAGTCGTTTTGCAGCTCGAGGGCTTTCTGGCACTGGGCCTTGGCCCCGGCCTTGTCACCCAGTACCTCGTTGGCCTTGCCCAGCCAGTAGCGGAAGCTGGCGTTTTGCGGCTCCAGCGCCACGGCCTTGGTCAGATTGAAACGGGCCTTTTGCGCGTCGCCCAGCTCGAGGTAGACCCGACCCAGCCCGGCGTAAGCCTCGGGATAGCGCACCGGAGAGAGCGCCACCGCGTTTTCATAGGCGGCTCCGGCGGGCTTCCAGCTTTTCAGGCACTCCAATGCCTGCCCCTGGTAGACATAGACCTCGGCGTTGCCCGGAGATAAAATGGCGGCCTGGTTGAGGTGCGAGAGGGCCCCCGCACAGTCTTTGCGGGCGAGCAAAAAGGTACCGTACTTGAGGCGCAGGTCGGCGTCCTTGGGGTACTTGCCCACCGCGTCGTTGTAGACCTTGAGGGCCTCGTCGGGCTTGCCGCTGGCCACGTACAGGCTGGCCAACGTCGAACGCAGGGAAGGGTCATCGTCGAGGGCGATGGCCCGGTTGGCCGCCTCGATGGCCCGCTCGTACTGCCCCTGCAAGCCCAGCACCACCGCCCGCCAAGAGTAAATGGGGGCGTATTTGCTATTGACCCGCTCGGCATCGCGCAGCACGCTCAGGGCCTGGTCCAAGTTGCCCTTGGCCGCCTCGCGGTTCTCGGCGAAGCGGAAGGAGTCGGTGTAAGCCTGGGCCAGAGCGATGTAAGAGTTGATAAAAGTAGCGTTCTGGGCGATCGAGCGGCGCAGGTTCTCGATGGCCGCGGTCATCAGGCCCAGGCGCATCTGGTTGCGGGCCAGGAAGTACAAACTCTCCGCGCTCGAGTTACACTCCTTCACCGCCCGCTCAAAGAAGGGTTGGGCGGTCTCGAAGCGGCCCGCGTTGTAAAACTGCAAACCCGTGCGCAGGTTGCGCTGGCAGCTGTTCTGTGCGGAGGGGTCCGCCGCAGCAGTCTGGGCTATCGAGCCTGGCACCAGCACAAAGGCAGTGCCCACCAAGACTAAGCTCGTACGCACGAGGGTAGAAAACCACACACGCATCGTCTTCCTCCAAACCCTAGAGAATATACCGGGACAGGTCCGGCGAGGCCACCACGCTGGCTAAACGAGCCTCCACGTATTCCTTAGTAATCTCTACTTTTCCCAAGTCAGTCTGGAACGACACCTCTTCCAGCACCCGCTCGAGCACGGTGGAAAGCCGGCGCGCCCCGATGTCCTCGAGGTCGCGGTTGGCCGCGTGGGCGTATTGGGCGATGGCGCGCACCGCTTCGGGGGTAAAGTGAATCTCCGTGCCGTCCGCTTTCAAAAGTTCGGTATATTGCCTGAGCAACGAGGATTCGGGCTCGGTCAGGATGCGCTCAAACTCCTCGGCCCCCAGCGAGGACAGCTCAACCCGGATGGGAAAGCGCCCCTGTAGCTCAGGGATCAAATCGGAGGGCTTGGAGACGTGGAAGGCCCCGGCGGCGATAAACAAAACATGCTCGGTGGAGACCGGACCCAGCCGGGTAGAGACCACCGTGCCCTCCACCACCGGCAACAAGTCGCGCTGAACCCCTTCTCCCGATACATCCGGCCCGCCTACACTGCCCTGTCTGCGAGCCACCTTGTCGATCTCGTCGATGAAGACGATTCCGTCTTCCTGGGCTCGGCGCAACCCCTCTTGGGCCGCCTCTTCTTTGTCCACCAGGCGCTCGGCCTCCTGGTTTTTGAGGACCTCGAGGGCCTCCTTCACCCGCATCCGGCGACGCACCCGCCGCTGGGGTAGAAGCCCCCTGAGCATGTTGCCTAGGCCCTGCATCTGATCGCCGCCGCCCAACACCCCCATAAAGGGCAGTTGCGGTTCCTCATCCACCTCGATCTCCACCAGCTGCTCGTCAAAGCGCCCGGAGCGAATATCCAACACCGAAACCCGCAGCAACGCTGCCAGCTGCTCCTCGGCCTGAGCGGTGGCCCGCTCGGCCACTTTAGCCTTCAGCTCCTGCAAGACCATCTGGTAGCTGGCTTCGGCTAGGTCCCGCACGATGGAGTCCACGTCGCGGCCCACGTAGCCGACCTCGGTAAACTTGGTGGCTTCCACCTTGAGAAAAGGCGCCCCGGCCAGCCGCGCCAGGCGGCGGGCGATCTCGGTCTTGCCTACCCCGGTTGGTCCGATCATCAGGATGTTGCGGGGCACCACTTCACGGGCCAGAGCCGGGGGCAACCGCTTGCGCCGGTAGCGGTTGCGCAAAGCCACCGCCACAGCCCGTTTAGCCGCTTCCTGACCGATGATGTGTTTATCCAGCTCGCGGACGATCTCGGAGGGGGTCAAGTTCATAGGAGTATTCCCAAAAGCAAAGCGCCCAAAGTCGAAGGCCTCACCGTTCCTCTCCCACGACAAAGACGGTGGGGTTGCCGGTGGTGTACAGATCAATCTCTCCAGCGATGCGGATGGATTCTCGCGCGATATCCGCTGCGGAAAGCCCAGAGTGGCGCAACAGCGCTTTGGCTGCCGCGATGGCGTAGGGACCTCCCGAACCCACCGCCAGCACCGGCTCGTCGGGCGAGAGCACCTCCCCGTTGCCCGATAAAAGCAGCAGATTTTCCACGTCGGCAACGATTAACATGGCCTCCAGGTTCCTAAGCACCCGGTCGGTGCGCCACTTCTTAACCGTCTCCACCGCCGCCCGAGGCAGGTTGCCTTTGGCGACTCCCAGGGCCTCTTCAAAGTTCTCCAAAAGGGTCAGGGCGTCCGCCACGGCCCCGGCGAAGCCCACCAGGATGCCACCGCCTACCTCCAACCGGCGCACCTTGACGGCAGAAGTTTTCATGATGGTCTGGCCCAAGGTGACCTGACCATCTCCGGCAATCGCGGTCTGGCCGTTCTTGCGAACGGCCAGAATAGTTGTGGCGTGCATTGGCTCCATCTACACCAAGAGGCTAGCCCCTAGCCATGAAGCGGCGGTGAGAGCAAGGCCCGCTTGGCCAGGCTCTCCTCAGGGCTATCTAAACGCCGGAGGGATGGGTAGGCGGCGGATGTTGAGACGGGTGTTCCCGGTTTCATCGCGGCTCACCGGGGGCCACCACACCGCATTGGCCCGCCCGGCGATGCGGTCCTTGGCGATTGGGCCAAAGGTACGGGAATCCTCCGAGCCGCCGATGGTGCGGTTGTCCCCCATCACGAAGTAGTGGTCGGGGGCGATCTTGAGGGTACCGATTACGCAGCGCTCACCTTGCAGCTCAAGCGGCGGCGAGGGGTAAGCGGGGTCGCTGCTCGAGGGCGGCATCATCATGCCCGGAAGGTCCTTGAGATAATCGGGCAGTTCGTCCACCGCGAACGGGGTCCCCTGCTGCATGATGATGTGCGAGAGCCGTCCATCGCGGTAGCAGGCCCCGGGAAAGTTGTCGCCGTAGGGAGTGATAAGGCTGGTGATATGGGTTTCTTTGATCGGCTGCCCGTTGAGGACCAGTTGCCCATCGCGGATGCTGATCTCATCCCCCGGAACCCCCACGATGCGCTTGATGAAGAAGGCCTTGAACTGGAAACCCAGGATAGGGAACTGGGCTACCGCGTTGGGGGTTCCCTCAGGCGGCTTGATGATGGCGATCTCGCCCCGCCGCCACTGCGTCAGGCCGAAGCGCACCAGCCAAGTCTCATACTTGGGCACAAAGACCCGCTCGCCGTTTTGCAACGACACCGAGCCCGCGGGCAAGGCGCCGCCGTTCAAGGGGTTCATGCTGTTGCCCACGACCCCTACTGTAGTAAAGACAAAGGTGGTGACCAGAAACGCCAGCAGCAGCGCTTCCCCCACCTGGCGAAGCCACTCTTTGAAGAGATAATCCCAGAAGTTGCGCACGGCTTTGAGTATACACAGCTCATCGGGGTTGTGGTTGGGGGTCTTGGAACAAGGCGCGCGCAGCCCGCCGCCCTGCCTCCACGATCTCCTCAATACGGCCAAACTGCTCAATCCCCACGCCCCCCAGCTCTGGCCGCAGGTACTTCTCCGGCGGATACAACGCCCGACGGACGGCGGTGAGGTGGTTTTGCATGATATCCACCGAGCGGCGAATCTGGCCGATGGCGGTTCGGGGCACCCCGGGCAGGGCGATCTCGGGGGTAACGTCTACCGCCAACACGCGGGTGGCTTTCAAGAAGCGGGCCGCATCCACCGGAAGGTTATCGAGCACCCCCCCGTCCACGTAGGTCCGGCCTTCGAAGACCACGGGGCTAAAAAGACCTGGATAAGCCGAAGACGCCAACACCGCCCCGCGCAGATCCCCCTCAAAGAAGTAGGCCAACCGCCCCGCCTCGAGGTCGGTAGCGGTCACGATTAGGCGGTGCCGAAGGCCCGCAAAGGTCTCCGGGAGATAAACCGCCAGCAGCTCGCGCATGCGCCGCTCGGAGATGAGCCCGGTGGTACGGGGGTTGAGGCTCAACAGGCGCAGCCAAGGGGTGTGCCGGGCGATTTCGAGGATCTCCCCTGCGCTCTTCCCCGCCGCCCATAAGGCCCCGATGATGGCTCCCATGCTGGTCCCGGCCACCACTTCAGCCTCAAAACCGTTGGCCTCGAGCACCTCCAAGACTCCGATATGGGCCAGCCCCCGGGCCCCACCCCCCGACAACACCACAGCCTGCACGCTAATAAATTACCTCACGCCGGTTTGTTTTCGCTCGGCCTCATGCCCCGGCGGATCCGGCGCGGTTTGTCGGTCAAAATTTTTCCGCTGGGATGACTCTAAACGGTATAGTGAGGGGGTGGGTTTACCGGGGACAACCCTGCTCGGACGCTACCGGGTGATCCGGCCCATCGCTCGTGGCGCAGTAGCGACGGTCTACTTAGCCTTTGACGAGCATGGCCAACCCTATGCGCTCAAGCTCTTCCCCAAAGGGCGCGAGTCCCGCGCCGACCGGGAGTGGAAGGTGGGACGGGCGCTCGAGCACCCCCGTATCAACCCAGTGCTGCAACGCCTCGATCTGAGCAAAGAGGAGACCGGCGATGTCGAGGGCCCCGCGGTCCTGCTGGCCTTTGCTCCCGGCGAGCGCTTTTCCGAGTGGCGCAGCCACTACCCTCATGGTACCCTTTCGGTTTTCGAGGCCCTGCTCGAGGCGCTGGCCTACATGCACGAACAGGGCTTCGTCCACCGCGACGTAAAACCGGAAAATTTGGTAGTGGACGGCACCGGGCAGGCCCGTCTGATAGATTTCGACCTTTCTGGCCCCATCGGGGAACGCTTCTCCAAGCCGATCCGCCTAGGCACCCTAGCGTATATCGCCCCCGAGCAGGTGCGCGGCCAACCCCCCGGCCCTCCGGCGGACCTCTACTCGGCAGGAGTGCTGCTGTACTGGGCGCTCTCGGGTGAACTCCCCTTCACCGGAACTCCCGAAGAGGTGCTCGAGGCCCATCTGCACGAAAGCACCCCCTTTTTGGAGAATACCGATCCTTGGATGCGGCGCTTTATGGAGCGGTTGTTGGCTAAAGACCCAGCGGAGCGCTTCCAGGTGGGAAAAGAGGCGCTCGAGGCCTTCAGGGCGCTGCTCAGGATATAAAGCCCTGGTAATTTGATTTTTGGGGCATGCTGCCCTCGCGTCCCACGTCATACGTCGTACGCCAAGCGTACTGCCCAGTAGGCAAATCTCGTTACCAAACCACTGGTGCGGTAGCGTTGCAGATTTTGTATAAGCCCACCTAAGCAAAAGGGGGTACCTGTAAGAGAGACGGGAGGTACCCCATGCCCGAGTTTAGCATTGACCGAAGCTGGCTGGATGAGGTCGTCAGGGAAGTGGTCAAGCAGGTGCTGGAAACGGTGATGGAGTTGGAGCGCGAGGTCTTCCTGGCGGAGGAGGGTGGAACGAAGAACGGGTACTACGAGCGCGGTCTGGTCACCAAGCACGGTCCGGTGCGCCTGCGGGTGCCCAGGGAGCGGGATGGCCGCTTCCACATCGCCCTGTTCGCTCCCTACCAAAGCCGGACGGCTGCTTTCCCCCGAAGGGGGAAACACCGAGAAGACCTTGAGGCGCTTGCCCTAGCCATGTATGCCGCCGGCATCTCCACGCGAAAGGTGGGCGAGGTCCTGGGGCATCTCTTGGGGGAGACCTACAGCGCCAGCACCATAAGCCGCATGGCAGAGGAGGCGCTGCCCAGGCTAGAAGCTTTCAGGGAGCGCCCGCTCAGGCAGCGTTACGCCTTCGTCTACCTGGATGCCCTGTTCGTCAAGGTCTTCCGGGAGAGGGAAGGTGTAGCTACCGCTGCTTTCCCCCGAAGGGGGAAACACCGAGGGGCTGCTTACCTGGCCCTGGGGATCACCCAGGAAGGCCACCGGGAGGTCCTGGGTTTCTGGCTTCTGCCCACGGAGTCGGGCACGGGCTGGGGCGACCTGCTCCTTGAGCTCAAGGAGCGGGGGGGTGGAGGAGGTGTTGCTTTTCATCACCGACGAGCTGCCGGAGATGGAGACCGCCATCAAGCAGCTCTGCACCGTGCACAAGGTGCGTTCCACCCTGCGGCGGGTGCGCAAGAGGGATCAGGACGCGGCGCTTCCGGACCTCTTGTCCGTCATCCGGGCTTCCGATCGGAACCAGGCCTTGAGGGCGCTGGAGGCCTTCAAGGGTCGCTGGGCAGATAAGTACCCTCAGGTGGTGGCCGGTTGGATGCAGCACTCTGCAGCGCTCTACGCTTCTTCGAGTACCCGAGGGCCCTGCAGCCGGTGATCAAGAACACCCACCTGCTTGAGCGGAGGATCAAGGAGGTGAAGAGGGCTACCCGTGCTTTCGTGCAGCGAAACACCTTCCAGACGCGGGACAACACCTTTCCCACGCCCGATGCCGTGCTCAAGGTAATCTACTTCGTGGCCGAGCGCTATGAGGCGCGGTTTCAGGGGAGAAAGCTCCGGGGCTTTCAGCAGGCAGAGGATGAGATCCGTGCTATCTCTGATCTCAGGTACCCCCGGGCTTAGGTGGGGGCGTACACAAAATTCGGGACACTACCACTGGTGCGCCGATAACTCGATTTCCTGCACTGATGTCTCACGTCGTACGCAAAACGCCAAACGCGGCAGGTCATCCTCGGATACCCCTTTGGGCTGTACCTTCGCCCTGGTAGCAGCCGGCCAGGCCGGGGGCCAGGAAAGCTAGATACCCCCTCCCCTGCTAGGAGAGGGTCGCCCATGAAAGGGTATGACGGGGAAGAGGGGCCAATTCGGGAGCGGTATCGTTTGGCGTATGGCATAGGTATAGCAACAAGCTGTCAGCGCCCTAACCTTGAGCTATTTCTCGGTGACGTTAGGAATTAGCCTTTCCCGCTCACGGCCTGGCATGAAAGGATCGGGGATCTCCGGAAGGTGCACGAAGCGGTCCACCGCGTCAATCAACCGCTGTGAAGTTGTCTCCTTGAAGGCTATCACCTCCACCCGGATACCTCTTTCCATCAGCACCTCGATGATATCCACAAAATCTCCATCTCCCGATCCCAGCACCACCACGTCCAGGGTATGCATCAGCCGCACCATGTCGGCGGCGATTCCCATGTCCCAGTTGCCCTCGTAGATGGGCTTGCCCTCGTCGGTGGTCTCCTTGAGGGTAAGGTTCATCCGGCGCACCCGGTAGCCGATGGTGGAGAGCTTGTAGATGAACGGCCAAGCCGAGGTATCCCCCTCCCGTTCAACCACGTAGGCGGTGGCCCGCACCAGTTGCCGCCCGCTTGCCGCGTGTTTCAAGAGGCTTTCGAAGTTGACATTCTTCTCGTAGTAGTCGCGGGCCGAGTGGTAGAGGTTCTGGGTGTCCACGAAAAGGCCCACCCGTTGCAGGGGACTATAGCCGGGCAAAAGCCGGGGGTCAAGCAAATGTTCCGCCATGTTGTAGCTCCTCAAAAAGCATCCCTAAACAAGCCCATTATCCCCGAAATCCGACCCGCCGGGAATGGCTGGGTCATCCGGCGTTCCTCAACCCCGCCGCGACGCCCAGAATCGAGAGCATCAAGGCCCGCTCGAGCCCGGGGCGCTCGGGGTGTTCGGGGGAGGTGGCGCGGTAACGGGCCAGCAGCTCGACCTGTACATGGCTGATGGGGTCGACGTAGGGATTGCGCAGCTCGGTCTGGCGGGCCAGGACCGGGCGGTTGTACAATAGCGGCCCCTGGAAAGTCTCTTCCAGCAGCGCCACGCTTCGCTCGAAGGCTTGGGCGATGGGAGGGAAGAACGACTCCGCCAGTTCGGGCGGGACGAGGCGTAAATACTCGCGGGCGATGCCCAGGTCAGCCTTGGCCAGGGCCTCGGCGGCAGCCTCGAGGGTGCTTCTGAAAAATGGCCATCCCTGGTACATCTCCCGGCGCAGCTCAAGGGGAATCTGGATCAACCCGGCGTCAAGCCCATACCAACCGGGTAACAACAGCCGCACCTGGGTCCAGCTCATCACCCAAGGGATGGCCCGCAGGTCGGTGATCTCCCGCACCCGCCCGGAACGATACACGGGCCTCGAGGCAATGTTAAGCGCCCCGATCTCGCGGATAGGGGTAAAGGCTTCATAAAACTCGAAGAAGCGCGGCCGGGCAAGTAGGGCCCGGTATGCCTGCTCGGACTCACGCGCAGCGCATCCGAGGGCCTCCTCCCATTCCGAGGGCAGCGCGTTTTTCTCCCCATACGCATCCCGCGCAGCGGCCAAGCCCATGTAGTAAAGCATCTGCTCGAGGTTGCGGTAGGCGAGCTCGGGGTGCTGATAGCGATCAGCCAAAGCCTCTCCTTGCTCGGTGATGCGCATCCGGGTGCCCACCGTGCCGGGCGGCAAGCTGGCGATAGCTCGGCCCGCGCTGCCCCCGCCGCGCGCGGTGGAGGTGCCGCGCCCGTGGAAGAAATACACCCGCACCCCGTGTCCCTGAGCCACCTGGGCTATCTGTTCCTGCGCCCGGTACAAAGCCCAGTTGGCCGAGAGGAAGCCGGCGTCTTTGTTGGAATCGGAGTACCCGATCATCACCTCCATCCCTCCACGCCCCCGTACATGGGCCTGAAAGATCGGGTTGTCCAACAGCTCCGCGACCACCCGGGGGGCAGCCTCGAGATCGCGCAAAGTTTCAAACAGCGGCACCACGTCGAACGGCAAGGGACGCCCCGGGCGATACAGCCCCACCTCACGGGCCAGAAGGAACACCTCCAGCAAGTCGCTCGGATGGTGCGTCATGCTCACCACGTAGGCCCCTCGAGCCTGCCAGCGGTGCAGCGCGCCTAGGGCTACCCCCAGCGCCCGGCTTTGCGGGCGGTAACCAACCGGAGCCAAAGGGCGGGGCGAGCTCAGCTCCTCGGTGAGCAGGGCCTCGCGCTCCTTTGGGCTGAGTTCGAGGTAGTCCTCCCGCACCCCAGCCGCCTTGAGGAGCTCGGCCACCGCCTCGGCGTGCTGGCGCGACTCCTCCCGCAAATCCAAGGCCACCAGGTCCAGCCCGTAGGCCTCGGCGCACAAGCGGACGGGCTTGACCAGAACCCGCGCGACCCTTTGCAACCCCAGCTGGGCCAACCCGGCCTCGATGGTGCGCAAATCGGCCACCAGCTCTCTCCCGGTGGCGTAGCCCGTCCCAACCTGCTCTCCCAAGAGCGCGCGCAGCTTGTGACGGAGGATCATCAGATAGCGCCGGTAGGGCTCTGCCGCAAAGCGGTCGGGCAGGGGCAGTTTTTTGAAAGCCTCCTCGGTGGCCAGGCGGATCTCGCGCGGGGTGGGCAGGCGGTCCTCACCGAGGGAGAGGGCACGGATTAGCCCGTCTACTTCTTCCACAAATTGCCGCAGCACCAGCTCCCGGGCATAGTGCTGGGCCCACTGGGTGACCTCGGGGGTGACGTTGGGGTTGCCGTCGCGGTCACCGCCGATCCAGCTGCGGAAGGCCAAAGGGGGCGAAAGGTCGGGCCGAATCCCGTAGTGGGCCTCCACCGCCTGCTCGAGCCCCTCCACCAACCGAGGGAGAACCGTCCAGAGGGCGCGGGGCAGGTAGAAAAGCCCCCCTTTTACCTCGTCCTCTACGCTCACGCGGGCACGGCGCAGCTCGAGCGTACCCCACAGGAGCAAAGTGTGAACCTCGATGGCCTCCAAGCTGGCCTCGGGGCGGCCCTCTTCGTAGGCCTCCAACCACCTCTCGATCTCCCCCAGGTGATAGCGCACCGTACGACGGCGAGTTTCGGTGGGGTGGGCGGTAAAGGTAAGGTGCAGCCGCAGTTCGGAGAGTACCTTCACCACCTGTTCGTAGCTGAGCCCTTGGGCTTTGAACGCTCCCACCAGGGCCAAAAACGACTCCGAGCGCGGCGAGTTCGGGGTGGAGGCGGCTTCACGGGCCCGGTTGACCCGCACCCGCTGCCGCTCCTCGGCCAGGTTGACCAGGTGGAAGTACGTGGAGAAAGCCCGCACCAACCCCTCGGCCTCGCTCAGGGAGGCCCCCCGGATGAGGTGCAGCATCTTCTCGTGGGCTTCGGCGTCACC
Source organism: Meiothermus sp. Pnk-1 (assembly GCF_003226535.1). NCBI lineage: Bacteria > Thermotogati > Deinococcota > Deinococci > Thermales > Thermaceae > Meiothermus > Meiothermus sp. Pnk-1. The sequence goes on from NZ_QKOB01000006.1 coordinate 222,369, forward strand.
AGGGTTCTGCCGCAGGTGTTTGCTCAGGGCCCGCACCTCTTCCTCAAGCCGATACAGGCGCTCGCCAGAAAGGGCCTTGATGGCCTGGCCCAAAGCCCGGCCCAAAAGGTCTACTTCGCGCTTGAGCTGGTCGTAGAGGGGATCCGAAACCATTTAGAGAGAGTCTCGAGGGTCCGCGGGAAAGAGTCAAGGGAGGCTCCAACGCTTTAGAACAGCTCGAGCTCCCCTCTAAACACCCGCCCTACCGGCTTCCCGGCTTCCCACAGGGTCAAATCCGCCGGGGCTTGCGCGCGGATCTGGCCGTGTTCGGGCCAGCCCGCCGCCAGGGCCGCACCGCGGGTGAACGCCCACAGGGCCTGGGCCTCGCCTAAGGATTGCGCCGGGGCGATAGGGTGGGATAGCGCCGCCTGAAGGCCCCCCAGCACGTCCGGCGGAGCGACCGGGGCGTCGGAGCCAAAAGCCAGGGGCAGGCCGGTGTTCCATAGGTCACGCAGGCGGAAGGCTTCGTGTTCGCGGCCAGGCTGGTGCTGGCGGACGAGGGCGGCGTCCTCGAGCGCGTGGATCGGCTGCATAGAGACAGCCATCGGCAAGCCTCTAAAGGAGGGCAAATCGGCATCCTGCACGTGTTGGGCGTGTTCCATCCGCAACGGGCGGCGCGGATGAAGCTGAGCCAGCTCGCCAAACACCGCCAATACCCCCCGCACCGCCCGGGTCCCGATGGCGTGCACCGCCAGCCCAAACCCCGCCGAAAGCGCAGCCCTTCCCTCCTCCCGGATGAACTCGAGGTCGTCGAGCGGCATGCCAAAGGAGCCGTCCGGGTAGGGTTCGAGCATCCAAGCGGTGCGGCTGCCCAGCGCTCCATCGGCGAAGAACTTGACCGCCGCGACCTCCAAGGCATCTCCTCGCCATCTCGGCTCGGCTTCCCGCCAGCCCTCCTTGTCCAGCGCCCACCATAACCGCACCGGAAGCTCCCCCCTGCGAGCCAGTTCCTCGGCGAAGGCCAGCGGGCACCAGCCCAGGTGGTGCGCGGCGGTGTAGCCCCGCCGAGCCAGATCCGTAAGCCCCAAAGCCAGCTCCTGGACGGTGGGTCCGGGCAACACGGCATGGACCAGGTCGGTAGCCCGCTCGAGCAGGCACCCCGTAGGCTCACCCGCCGCGTCGCGAAGGATCACCCCGCCCTTGGGGTCGGCGGTGGTGGAAGTGATGCGGGCTTGCTCGAGGGCCCGCGAGTTGACCCAGCCCGAGTGGAGATCCCGGCTTTGCAAGAACACCGGGTGATGGGGCGCTGCCCGGTCGAGCAAGGCCTTATCGGGGTAAGCGTCAAACAGGTACCCCGCCCCACGAATCCAGCTCCCTGCGGGAAGCTCCCTGGAGCGCTCGGCGACCCGTGCCGCGACCTCTTCAGGGTGGTGCAGCCCCGACAGGTCGAGCGTGGAAAGCTGCCGCCCCCAAAGCACCGGGTGGATGTGGGCATCGTGTAGCCCAGGGGTAACCCGCTGCACGCGAAAACGCCTCGCCGCAGGATAGCGCGCCTGCAAATCCTCCGCCGGCCCCAAGTCGGCGATGCGACTTCCCTCGAGGTACACCGCCCCGGCTCGAGCAGGGTCGGCCATGGTCAGTATTTCACCCAGGATGAGCATGCTTACATACTACCGTCGAGCGCCAAAGGGTACGGCTATACTTTCCTCATGGCGAAGCGCCGCTACCTCTACCGCGGGCGCATCCTGAACCTGGCGCTCGAGGACGAAAAATACGAAATCGTCGAACACCAGCACGCCGTCTGTGTAATGGCCGAGCGGGAGGGAAAGCTCCTCTTCGTGCGACAATACCGCCCCGCCGTGGCGAGCGAGACCTTGGAGATCCCCGCCGGGCTCATCGAAGACGGCGAGGAGCCCGCTGCGGCGGCCCGGCGGGAGCTAGCCGAGGAGACCCAGCTCGAAGGCGACCTCGAGTACCTCACCGCCTTTTACGTCTCCCCCGGTTTTTGCGACGAAAAATTGCACCTCTTTCGGGCCACCAACCTACGCCACGCCCACGGCACCCCCGACGATGACGAGCACATCACCGTAGAGTGGCTCGAGCCTCGGCGGGTGCTCCAGCAAGCGCGCGAAGGTAAGGTGCAGATCTCCGCTTCGGCCATGGCCGGTATCCTTTGGTATCTGGCGTATGTTGCTCGTTAACGACCCCGCCGACGCACCCCCTGGCCCCAAAGTGGTGGCGATCGGGAGTTTTGACGGGCTACACCTGGGCCACCAACACCTCCTGCGGCAGGCTTTGCAGGAGGCCAAGGCCCTGCACATGCCGCTTTTGGTCTACACCTTTGACCCCCCCAGCAAAGTCTTTATGAAGGGTGAGGGCTTCCTGAGCGACCTTACCGAAAAGACCGAGCTATTGCGCGAGCTGGGGGTAGAAATCGCCCTCATCGTCCCGTTCAACGAAACCTTTGCCCAGCGCAGCAAGGAAGAGTTTTTGGAGGATCTGCGCGGCCTCGAGGCCCAGGAGATCTACGTCGGCGAGGACTTCCGCTTTGGGAAGGGGCGAAGTGGGGGGCTCGAGGATTTGCAAGCGGTGGCCCCTACCAAGATCCTGCCGCTGTTGGAGCTTTTCGACAGCCCGGTCAAGTCCAGCCGGATTCGCGATTTGCTGCGAGAGGGAAAAGTCGAGGAAGTAGGGCCGCTCCTGGGGCGGCCCTACGCGGCCCGGGGCATCGTGGTCGAGGGGGACCGGCGGGGGCGCATGCTGGGCTACCCCACCGCCAACCTCGAGGTCGCCCCCGGCAAGGTGCTGCCCCGGGGCGTTTTCGCGGTGCGGGCGCGAACCGCCCAGGGCACTTATGGCGGCGTGGCCAACATCGGCCATCGGCCTACAGTAGACGGGCGCGGGCTGCGCTTCGAGGTGCACCTATTTGGCTTCCATGGCGACCTCTACGGCGAGGACATGAAGGTGGAGTTCATCAAAAAGATCCGCGACGAGAAAAAGTTCTCCGGGCTGGAAGAATTAAAAGCCCAGATCGAGCGCGACGCGGAGGAAGCCCGGAGCTACCTAGGAGTTTAGGCCCGCGACGGCGCTATTTTTCCACCTCCACCTGCCTGGGCCACACCCACTCCACCTCCTCGAGCGCCCCATCGAAGCGCAGCAGGGCAGCCACCCGCGCCCGCGAGTACACCCGGTGGGGATCGCGGGGGATGAAGGCCGTGACCACATCCACCCAGCGGGGGTTTTTGTACTCGAGCACCACGTGTAAGGGCAGCCTGAGCCGGGGGGGGATCACCATATAGCCCAGCACCAACATCCGCTCATCCTCGGCGTAGACCGCCAGTTCACGGCCCCACTCCACCGCCCTCAGCACGTCCAGCTCGGTAAAACCCTCCTGGAGCATGTGCTTGGCGACGTGCGGGCCGAGGCGGTAGCGGCCTTCTTTGAGGTGGGGAAGCAACTCCTCGAGTCTACGAATCCTGCGCTTCACCTTTTCCTCCCCGCTATCGCTGCGAAACAGCTTCTCTCGGCTGTTGCTGCGAAAACACCACCTGCTTGGGCCGCTTAAGTTTCGCGCCGCCCTAAAAGGCGGCGGGGGTTTCGCGGTTATCTGAATTATACGGGATGATCCACGAAAAAAGGTGTCCGATATCGCCTATGGGTGTGTCCTGAAAATAGGCAAACAGCCTAAACTGTTGGAATGAGCGAAATACGGGAACGGATGCATCAGTTGGTGGATGAGTACGAGCGGCTGGGAGAGGGGAAGAATATAGCCGAGCAGGAGTTGCTGGTGATTGAGTTTGGCAAACAGATCCAGCGGCTGATGATGCAGGAGATGGTGGAAAAGGGAGAGCGGGGTACAGGAAGCGGAGGAGAGGGCAAAGGGGTCAAAAAAAAACGTGCGGAGGATGCGGGAAGGAGCTGAGGGGTAGCCGAAGCCATCGGGTGAAGGTAGGGAGCCTGTGGGGAGAGGTGGAGGTGCAGCGGTATCGGTATCGCTGCGGGTGTGGTCATCAGGGCCAGGGGTATCGCGACGAGAGCCTGGATGAGAGCGGCTACTTGCCGGAGTGCCTCCGGCGTATACATGGGACGACCCTACGGATGTCCTACCGAGAGGCTGAGGCGTGGTTGGGGGAGTGGGGGGTGAAGGTGGGCAAGAGTTCGTTGCAGGTGCTGGGGATTCGGCTGGAGCAGCACGAGCAAGAGCTGAGTCGTGAAAGGCTAACCCAACTGGCGCAGCAGCCCTTGAGGGGGCGGGAGGGGGAACGGGGCCGGCGCTGGTGTGTGGAGGTGGATGGCTGTCTGGTGGCGGCCCAGGGGGAGGGCGGCATCGAGTGGCGGGAAGTCAAAAGTGCGGTAGTGTACCCGATGCGCTGCCCAAGCCAGCGGTACTACGTGAGTGCCCTAACCACCGCCACAGCGTTCGCCCCCCAGGTGCATGGCCTGCTCCGCCATGCGGGCGTTCGCCAATCCGACTCCCTGATTGGCCTCAGTGACGGGGCGGCCTGGATCGCCGAACTCTTTGGCGAACTGGGGGTTCACCGACACATCTTGGATGTCTACCACGCCAGCACCTACCTCGACACCCTGATGACGGGACTCGGTTATTCCGAGGCTCACCGTCAAGAACAGCGAGAGGCTCTGCTTCGGGGAGAGATAAGTATCCAGCGCTGGCTCAACCTCAACCTCCGCGATCAGCCCATCAACCCAGAGGCCCATCAAGCCCTCCGCTTCTTGCAAAAGCAGGCCCACCTCGACCACACCGACTATCCCCGCTTCAAGCGGGAAGGTATTGAGGTCATCGGCTCAGGTCAGATCGAAGGCGCCAACAAGCACGTCATCGGCCAAAGACTCAAGATCACCGGGGCCCACTGGAGCGAATCCGGAGCGAGCGCTAAGGCCCTGGTCCGCTCGCGGTTCTTCTCCCACAGCCCCGTCACACCTTTCCACGCCGTCCGACACGGCGCTTTCCCTACTGCAGCCTAGTTGCCTAAATCCAGGACACACCCCCTGCCCTCGCACCGCGCCGCGGGGTAGGCCATCTTTGGTATGCTAAAGGCGCGCTATGCAGCTCGACGAGTACATCGAGACCTTGGGAGAGGCCTACGCTTGCTTGGGGCGGCCTCGCCTGGAAGGTCGCCTGGTGGCTCTGCTGCTGGCGAGTCCGCGCCCGATAGCCTTGGGCGAAGCCGCGCAGGTGCTAGGGGTGACGAAAAATGCCTTGCTCAAACTGCTTACCCCCATGACCGAGCGCGGGGACGTGATGCGCACCCTCGAGCCCTCCACCCGCCGCCACCTCTTTGCCCTCACCGACCATGCCTTTATCCACGACCTGCGCACAGAGGTGGTCAACCGCCAAAAGATCAGCGAGGCCACCCTCGGCTATCTCAAAAGCACCCGCGGGCTTCCCCCTCACGCCAAAAGCCGCCTGCGGGGCCATGCCGAGTTCACCCGGCGGCTGGCTCAGCAGCTGGGCCGAGTGCTCAAACACAAAGAGCGCGAGTTGGCCCGCGAAATGGAAGAGCACCTCGAGAAGGATTGGTACGCCTTACCCCCCCATCGAAAACGCTGGCGCGAGCATATCAAGGGTGAGCTCGACAGCTCGGCGAGGGGCGGCTGACCCCACCGCGAGCGGCGGGCGACCCCCGAGTTCGCCCAAAGGTTTTTCCAGGCGAATGCACGCGGGGGGCTACCCTAACGTTTGGAACACCTCACCCACCGCCGCCAAGGTCTGCTCGAGCTCGGCCTCGCCGTGGGCGGTGGAGAAAAACGCTGCCTCGAACTGGCTGGGGGGCCAGTACACCCCGCGTTCCAAGAGCCCGTGGAAGAAGCGCTTGAAGGTCTCGGTATCCGAGCCCACCGCTTCGGCGTAGGTAGCCACCGGCCCGGCGCGAAAAAACACCGTGATCATCGAGCCGACCCGGTTCACCGTGACCGGGAGGGTGGCGGCCTCGCGGATCCCAGCCTCCAGCCTCGCGCCGTAGCGCTCGAGCTGGTCATAGGGGCGCTCTTCGGTCAGAATCCGCAGGGTCTCGATACCCGCGGCCATCGCGATGGGGTTGCCGCTTAGGGTCCCGGCCTGGTAGACCGGGCCTAGCGGGGCCACCTGGCGCATGTACTCGGCTTTGCCGCCGTAGGCCCCCACCGGCAACCCCCCGCCGATGATCTTGCCCCAGCACACCAGGTCCGGCTCGAGGCCCAACCGCTCCACCGCCCCCCCCAGCCCCAAGCGGAAGCCGGTCATGACCTCATCGGCGATCAACAGGGCGCCGTGCTTGCGGGTCAGGGTGTGCAGGGCAGCGAGAAATTCAGGCGTGGGCACCAGCACCCCGGCATTCCCTACCACGGGTTCGAAGATCACCGCCGCAATGCTATCCCCCCACTCGGCGAAAATCCGCTCGAGCCCCGCCGGGTCGTTGTACTCGGCGACCAAGGTCAGCTCGGCGAAGGCCTGGGGAACCCCGGCGCTCGAGGGGGCGCTGGTGGCGGTCCCCCCCCCTGCGGTGAGCATCCCCGACCCCGCCTGCACCAACAGCCCATCGGCGTGGCCGTGGTAGTTACCGCGAAACTTGACGATATGGTCACGCCCGGTGACCCCGCGCGCCAGCCGCAGGGCGCTCATGGTGGCCTCGGTGCCGCTCGAGACAAAGCGCACCTGGTCGCAGCAAGGATACGCCGCCAGGATCAGCTCGGCCAGTTCGATCTCGCGCTCGGTGGGAGCCCCGAAGCTGGTTCCCTCGGTAGCCGCCCGCTGCACGGCCTCCACCACCCGAGGGTGGGCATGGCCTAAGATCATCGGCCCCCAGGAGCCGATGTAGTCGAGGAGTTCGTGGCCATCCACATCCCACATCCGAGCACCTTGGGCTTTGGCGATAAAGCGGGGGATACCTCCCACCGCTTTGAAGGCCCGCACCGGGGAGTTCACCCCGCCGGGAATCACCCGCTGGGCCCGCTCGAACAAGGCTTGGGAACGGGAATCCGAAACCGCGCTCATACCTGTGACCGTATCACCGACCGGCCTCCCCGGCAAGGGAGCCACCCCCAATGCTCAGCGGTGACACTTTCGTGACACATATTCTGTCGATAATAGCTACTACTACTCAGGGGCTACCCAGGGGTAGCCTCCGTAGGCAAAGCGGGGTATCGAAAGATGAGCAAGGACATTCGTCCACGCAATGTCCTCTACCATAGCGAAGGTGAGGGGTGATGGAGGCGCTGGCCCTAATCGGGGTATCCCAGCGGCGCGGAGGCACCGAAGCGCTCGAGGCCTGGACGGCCTGGGTGGAAGGGGTGGAGCGTTGGCCGCAGGCGTGGGTGCAGGAGGTGGTGCCCATCACCACCTGCAACCGCTGCGACCTGGTGCTGGCTTTGCCCAAAGGGGTAAGTCTGGAGCGGCTGCGCCGCGAACTCATCCCTGCCGGCCTGCCGCGGGGGTACGCCTTCGCGGGGGAGGCGGCCTTTGAGCAGCTGTGCCGGGTAGCGGCTTCGCTCGACTCCTTGAACCCCGGCGAGGACCAGATCATGCACCAGGTGCGCTCGGCCTTCGAAGCCGCCCGACGGGCGGGCACGGTTGGCCCCACCACTAGCCTGGCCTTCAACCTGGCCTTGCGGGTGGCCAAGCGGGTGCGCCGCGAGGTGCCCCTGGCCCCGGAGAAAACCAGCCTCTTCAGCCTGGCCCGCCCGGTTTTCGAGCAGTCCTTGCCTGCAAGGGCCAAAGTGGCGGTCCTCGGCGCGGGGGAGATGGGCGCGATGAGCGCCCGCAGCTTGGCGGCGAACGCCCAGATCTCCCTGCTGATCGTCAACCGCAGCCCCGAGAGGGCCCGGGCTCTGGCCGCTGAGCTAAATGCGGAAGCCCTCGAGCTGGAGGCTTTTCTCGCGGGCGAAATCCCCGTAGACGGCCTGGTGTGCGCCACTCCGGTCGAACACCTGATCGGCGAGGATTTTCTGGCCCGGCAACCCCGGCTGCGGGCCATCGTGGACCTGGGCCTCCCGCAGAACGTGGATCCTGGCCCAGCAATGCGCAGGGGCATCTTGCTGATCGACCTCGAGCGGATGCGGGCTCTGGGCGAAGAGCGGCGCCGGCAGTTGCAGGTGCACTTGGCCCGGGCCGAGGGGATCATCCAAGAAGAACTGGAGGCCGCTCTTGCCGAGTGGACCGAGCGCCGGTTGGGTGCGGCCATCGCCCAGCTCCGCGAGCGCTACCGGGTAGCGCTCGCGGGGGTGTTGGGGGAGTTGCTGCCGCCCGAGGAAATCCACCGGCTGGCGGGCCGCTTTGCTCATCTGCCCATCAAAGGATTGCGGGGCCTAGTGCGCTCGCACGGCCTCGAGGCGGCTCAGGTCTTCCTCGACGAAGCCGGGTTGGGTCAGGAACTCCGGGAGGTCGAGCATGCCTGAGGTCAGGATCGCTACCCGAGGCAGCCGCCTGGCCCTGTGGCAAGCCGGATGGGTAGCTGCCCAGCTGCAAGCCCAGGGGATCGCCAGCACGCTGGTCGTCGTCGAAACCCAGGGCGACCGGGAGCGGGTGGCGTTCTCCCAAATGCAGGGGCAGGGGTTTTTCACCAAGGCCATCCAGGAGGCGGTGCTCGCGGGGCGCGCCGACCTGGCGGTGCACTCGCTCAAGGATCTGCCCTCCGCCCCCACCCCAGGGCTGGTGCTGGCGGCTGTACCGCCTCGGGAAGATCCCCGCGAGGTGCTATTGGCGCTCCCCTCGGCTTGGGACGCCCAAGCCCCGGCGCTGCCGCTGGCTCCGGGAGCGCGGGTGGGCTCCAGCGCGGTACGTCGCCAGGCCCAACTGGCCAAGCTGCGGCCCGACCTAACGCCGCTGGAGCTGCGCGGCAACGTTCCCACCCGGGTGGAAAAGCTCCGAAGCGGCAGTTACGAGGCGATCCTGCTGGCCTGGGCGGGGCTGAAGCGGCTGGGGCTGGATCTGGGGGGGCTCGAGGTGCGGCTTCTAGAGCCGCGAGAACTGGTGCCCGCGCCGGGGCAGGGGGCATTGGCCCTGGAGTGCCGCGAAGAAGACACCCAGCTAAGAGAGGTCCTGCAGGGGCTGGATGACCCTACCGCCCGCCTCACCGTGGGCCTCGAGCGCGGCCTGATGGCCCGGCTCCAGGGGGGCTGTCAGCTGGCCCTCGGCGCGAGCGCCCAGAGGGTGGAAGGAGGCTGGCAGCTCCTGGCCTGGTACGGCGGCAGGCTGTACGAAGCGCTGAGCGCCGAACCCCAAGAGGTGATCGAGGGGGTCTACGCCCAGATTTCGGCCGATCACCCGGAGGCCGCAGGCGCGATGGGGGAGGTGCGGCGGTGACGGTGGCCCTAACCCACGCCGAAGGACGCCTGGAAGGGTTAAGGGAGGGCCTGGAAACGCGGGGGTATAGGGTGGTGCACTACCCGCTGATAGCTACCCAAACCCTGCCGGGGGTGAGCCTGGAGCCGCTCGAGGCCTGCCGCTGGTGGCTCTTCTCCAGCCAGGCGGCGGTTCGGGCGGTGGTGGAGCTAGGGGGAAGCTTCGCCGGGCGCTGCCTCGGAGCGGTAGGGGAAGGCACCGCCAGGGCTTTGCGAGATCTGGGCCTGGAGGTCGAGCTGGTGAGCCCGGAAGGCCACGCCGAATCCCTGGCCCGCGCTTTCCTCGCCCGGCAAGCCCCGGGGCCGGTAGGGCTCCCGCGCGGGAACCGGGCGCTACCGACCCTGGCCGACCGGCTTCAGGGGGCTGGGTACGAAGTGCGTGCCCTGACGGTGTACGAAACCCTCACCCAGCCCTGGCCCCCGGATGCGCCAATCCCCGATCTCACCGTGCTGGCCAGCCCTTCGGCGGTGGAAGCTTTGCCGCTGGAGGTCGCCCGGCAGACCCACTGCATCGCCCTGGGGCCGAGCACCGCGCAACGCTTGCGGGCCTTTGGCCTCCGCTATAGCCAAGCCCAAAGCCCGAGCGTAGAAGGGGTGATCGCCGCCCTCGAGCGCGCGGCCCAAACCCTACCCCCCTCTAGTCCACCCCGCTGAAGAGGACAACGATGAAGATCCATCCCACAGAACTACCGATCGCTTCGACCCCCGGGCCAGCCCTGCCACATATGCCCCACCGGCCCCGGCGGCTGCGCCAAAGCGCCGCCTTGCGCGACAGTGTGGCCGAGACCTGGCTCCACCCGGAAGACCTGATCGCGCCGTTCTTCGTGATCCCGAGCCAAGGGCGCGAGGAGCCGATACAGGCTCTGCCGGGCATCTCGCGCTACAGCGTGGACCGGTTGCTGCCCCAGCTCGAGCGCGCCCTCAAGCTGGGGGTGCGCTCGGTGATGCTCTTTGGGGTGCTGCCCCCGAGCGAAAAGGATCCGCTGGCCCAAAGCGCCGCCGACCCAGATGGGCCGGTTCCCACCGCCCTGCGTGCGGCCCGAAAAGCCTTCGGCAACGACCTGGTGCTCTACGCCGATGTGTGCCTTTGCACCCACACCGACCACGGGCACTGCGGGCTGCTCAAGGAGACGCCTAGGGGCGTGGTGATCGACAACGACGCGAGCCTAGCGCAACTGGCCCGGATGGCCCTCGTCCAGGCCGAGGCCGGGGTGGATTTCGTGGCCCCCTCCGACATGATGGACGGGCGGGTAGGCTACCTGCGCCGGGCGCTGGACGAGGCCGGGCACCCCGGGGTGGGTATCCTCTCCTACGCGGTCAAATACGCCAGCGCCTTCTACGGCCCCTTCCGCGAGGCCGCCGGGAGTGCCCCCAGCTTCGGCGACCGCAGCACCTACCAGATGGACCCCCGCAACGCCCGCGAGGCCCTGCGCGAAGCCCAGCTGGACGAGGAAGAAGGGGCCGATCTGCTGATGGTAAAGCCCGCCCTGGCCTATCTGGACATCCTAGCCCGGCTCCGGCCCACCACCCAACTGCCGCTGGCAGCCTACAACGTGAGCGGGGAGTATGCCATGCTCAAGGCAGCCGCGGCCGCAGGAGCGCTCGAGGAGGGCCGGGCCGTGCGCGAAACCCTCACCGCGATCAAACGGGCCGGGGCGGACCTCATCATCACCTACCACGCCCTGGAGGCGCTCGAGCGCGGCTGGCTGTAGGAGGACGAGATGGCGGGGAAAGCCCCGGGAGAAAAAGCGTTCCTCTTCCCTCTTCCGCGCCGCCAACGGCTTCTCACCCCCGTCCGAAGCCGCTACCCCTGGGTCTGGGTGGCCTTCGGCCTGGTGGTGCTGTTCCTGGTGGCCCAGGTGAGCTGGTGGATGATCTTCCAACGCCAGCTGATTCAGCAGAGCATCGCCTACGCCGAGACCACCTGGCTGCAAGAGGCCGCGCTGGTGCAACGCCTATGGTCGGCCTCGGACCCCGCTGAACGGGAGGCGCTGGCCCGGGAGCTACACGAGCAGTTCCCTCAACTGCGAATCGAGGGCGATACGGTCTCGGTGGACCCTGAGCGGCTGGCCACCTACCGCAACGCCCAACTGCGTCACCTGCGCATGCTGGCCTTCGAGGGGCCCTTCTTCTTGTTGGTGGCCTTGCTGGGCTTATACATCATCGGGCAGGCCCTGCGCCGCGAGCAAGACCTCAAGCGGCGGCAGCAGAACTTTTTGATGGCGGCCACCCACGAGTTTCGCACCCCTATCAGCACCGTGCGCCTTTTGGCACAGACCCTCGAGCGCCGCGAACTGCCGCGGGAAAAACAGCTTGGCTATCTGGCCCATATGCACCAAGAACTCTCCCGGTTAGAAGCCCTCACCGAGCGGCTTTTGGCCACCGCCCGGCTCGAGGCCCGGCTCAGCCCCACCCGGCTCTCGCGGCTGGAGCTAGGCCAGGTGGTGGCGGAACTCCTGCAACGCCAGCGGGGCGGGCTGGAGGCACGGGGAGCGGTGATCGTGCTCGAACCCGCCAAGGACTCGCTCCTGGTCGAGCTCGATGAGGAGGCCTTTGGTATCGTGCTCTCCAACCTGCTCGACAACGCGATCAAATATACCCCAGGCCCAGAAAAACCCGTGTGGATCCGGCTTGAGCGCCAGGGTAACGAGGCCTTGCTGCACGTCGAGGACCGAGGCTCAGGCGTGGACACCGAGGACTTGCCTTATATCTTTGATCCCTTCTACCGCTCGGGGAACGAGTTGACCCGCGAGGTCCCGGGGCTGGGAATCGGGCTGTACCTGGTCAAAGCGATTATGGAACTCTTGAGAGGAACCATTGCCTGCACACCGTTGGAACGCGGAAGCCGCTTCACCTTGAGGTTACCCCTGGTCGAGGGAGAACCTCCTGGCGCCGCTCTCGAGCACGCCAAGGGAGGGAGGGCATGAGGCAGCGGGTGCTAATCGTCGAGGATGAGCGGGTGCTAGCCGAGGTACTGGCCGACAACCTGCGCGAGGAGGGGCTCGAGGTGACCGTCGCCCGCGATGGCGAGAGCGCTTTACGGCTGTGGCAGTGCTTCCAGCCGGACTTGGTGATCTTGGACGTGATGCTCCCGCGCCTTTCAGGGCTCGACGTCTGCCGCCGGATGCGTACCCAGGGCGACCGCACCCCGGTGCTTTTCTTGAGCGCCAAGGGCCAACCCGAGGAGCGGGTGGAAGGGTTGCGGGCGGGCGGAGACGACTATATGGGCAAGCCTTTTCACCTTCCCGAGTTGCTGCTGCGGGTGCAGAACATGCTCTCTCGGCTCCAGTGGGGCCGGGAAGAGGTGACCCCGGCGGAACTCAGCTTTGGCGGGCACCAGGTGGACTTCCGCACCTGGAACGCGACGCTGGCCGATGGCCGGGTGGAGCCCTTGGGGGAACGCGAGATCGGCATCCTCAAGCTGTTCGCCGAGCGGGCCGGGGAGGTGGTGAGCCGCGACGAGATCCTGGATCGGGTATGGGGCGGGGACATCTTCCCCAGCAGCCGCACCGTGGATAACTTCATCGTGCGCTTGCGTAAACTCTTCGAACCCGACCCGGCCCACCCGATCTATCTGCATACCGTCTGGGGGGTGGGCTACCGCTTCACCCCGGAGGGCGCTGGCTCCCAATCCCCACACAAACCCGCCCAGGAGTCGGCATGATGGCAGCTCCCCCAGCCCCGGACAACTCGCCCGCCGCCCCTTTGTTCCTTCGCGCAGCCTGGGGCGAGGACACCCCTAGGGCCCCCATCTGGGTGATGCGCCAAGCTGGACGCTACCTGCCTGAGTACCTGGCGGTAAAGGCCAAGGCCAGCTTTTGGGAGATGGTGCGCACCCCTGAGCTGGCCGCCGAGGTGACCTTGCAGCCCCTGCGGCGCTTCCCGCTGGATGCAGCCATCCTCTTCAGCGACATCATGACCCCCCTGAGCGCGATGGGGGTGCGGATCGAGTTCAATCCGGGCCCCCTCATCGCCGAGCCCATCCGCTCGTTGCGGCACATCGAAGCTTTGCGGGTTCCCGAACCCGAGGAGATCGCCCCTTTTGGAGAAGAGGCTATCCGGCTGGTGCGGCGCGAGCTCGAGGGCAAAAACATCCCCCTGATCGGCTTCGGGGGGGCTCCGCTGACGCTGGCGACGTACCTGATTCAAGGTTCCGGCTCCAAGGAGTACGAAGCGTTCCGGGCTTTTTTGCGTCAGGAACCTGCCGCGGCCCATACCCTGTTGGAGAAACTCACCGCGGTCTCGATTCGCTACCTGCAAGGCCAGCTTCGGGCTGGAGCCCAGGCCATCCAGCTTTTCGACTCCTGGGCTGGCCTATTGGACGAGGCTACCTACCGCGCGTTCGCTCTGCCTTATACCGCCCGGGTGCTCGAGGCCCTGGCAGGATGGGGAGCCCCCCGCATCTACCTGGCGGTGGGGGCCTCCCACCTGTACCCGGCGATCGCCGAACTCCCCCTCGAGGTGGTGAGCGTGGACTGGCGGCTAGGCCTGGAACGCATCCGCCCCTGCTTCCCCCGGCGCACCCTGCAAGGGAACCTCGACCCAGCGGTGCTGCTGGCTCCCCCGGAGGTCATCGCCCAGGAAGCCCACCGGGTGCTGCGGGCCGGGCTTGGCGGGCCCCACATCTTCAACCTGGGGCACGGCATCCTGCGCCAAACCCCCCCCGAGCACCTGGCCCACTTGATCGAAGTCGTGCACGCCTTTGACCGGACGGCCGAACAAAGCTAGGAGAAAACCATGGCACAACCCTACGAAGAAAAGCGCGAATACCAAGAAAAGCCCACCCGCCGCACAGTGGACATGGACCCGGCCGGGCTCATCACCCGCAAGGCCCCCGACCAAGCCAAACGGCAGTTCCTCAACTACAGCTTCTACAAGCTCTTGCCGGAGTTCCGCCGGTTGCCGCGAGGCGAGATCGCGGAGGCCAAGGCCGAGTTTGCCGGGGTACTCGAGCGCTGGGCGGGTCGGGGCGAGGGGTTCATCCTGCGCAGCTACAGCCTGGTGGGAACCCGCGCCGACGTGGACTTCATGCTCTGGCGCATCTCCTTCGACGTGCGCGACTTCCAGGCCATGCAGGCCGAGCTCAACCGCACCCGCCTGGCTGGTTACCTGACCCAGCCCTACTCCTTCCTCTCCATGCAGAAGCGCTCGATCTACGTCGATCGCTTCAACCCCGAGGGCGAGGGGGTTCACCTGCGACCCGGGGAGGGCCGCTACCTCTTCGTCTACCCCTTCGTGAAGACCCGAGCCTGGTACAACCTCTCCCCCCAGGCCCGCCAGGGCATGATGGACGAGCACATCTACGTCTCGGCCCCTTTCACCGGGGTCACGCTCAACACCAGCTACTCCTATGGCATCGACGACCAGGAATTCGTGGTGGCCTTCGACTCCAACTACCCCCAGGAGTTCGTGGACTTAGTGCAGCGCCTGCGTTTCACCGAGGCCAGCCTCTACACCCTGCGCGACACCCCGATGTTCACCTGCGTGAAGAAGGAGATCCGGGAGGTGCTCGACGACTTAGCCTGAGCACGTGGCGATGGCCGCTGGGGGCAAAACGCCAGGCGCTGGCAATTCGGGATTTCTGGCGTTTTGCGTCTGGCGTATCGCGTACGACGTAAGACGCATGACCTACGACCCTAAAAGGACCCAACCATGAACGTACTGCTGATGGCCTACGGCACCCCCTACCGGCGCCGCGAGATCGAAGCCTACTACACCGACATCCGCCGGGGTCGGCCCCCGACGAAGGAGTTGCTGGAGGAGCTCGAGGAGCGCTACCGCCGCATCGGACGCAGCCCCCTCAACGAGATCACCTACGCCCAGGCGGTGCGGCTCGAGGCCGCCCTCAACGCCTCCTTGCCGCTTTTCCCCGAGCCCCTCGCCGCTTCGCCCGGCCCCCGGGTGCGGGGGCCAGCCCGGGTGTACCTGGGCACCAAGCACTGGCATCCCTTCATCAAGGAAACGGTACAGGCCATGGCCCAGGACGGGGTGAGGCGGGCGGTGGGCATCGTCGCCGCGCCCCACTTCTCGGCCCGCAGCATCGCCGAGTACCAAGAGAAGGTCCTGCAAGCCCTGACCGAGCTGGGCAACCCCTTCGAGATCCGCTTTGTGGAGGAGTACTACGACCACCCCGGCTACATCCGGGCCCTCGCTACGCGGGTGGGGGAACAGCTCTGGCGGCTCGTCGAGCCCCAACAAGCCCTCTTCCTCTTCACCGCCCACTCGATCCCGGAAAAAGCGGCCCAGGACGGGCGCTATCCGGGGCAGATTCGATCTACGGCGGCGCTCGTCGCCCAAGCCTTGGGCTTGGCGCACTGGGACACCGCCTGGCAGTCGGCAGGGCGCACCCCCGAGCCCTGGATCGGGCCAGACATCAACCAAAAGCTCGAGGAGGCCGCAGCGGCGGGCTACCGCGAGGTGGTGGTAACGGCGGTGGGCTTCCCCAGCGATCACCTCGAGGTCTACTACGACCTCGACTACGAAGCGCAGAACACCGCGCAAAAGCTGGGGATTCGCCTGTTGCGCACCCGCAGCCTCAACGCCGATGCAGACTATATCGAGGTGCTGCGCGACATCGTGACGCGCAAGTGGAGGGAATTCGAGCCATGAGCCGGCTAGTCGTCATCGGCGGCGGCATGGCCGGTTTATCCGCCGCCTACACCGCCCGCAAAGCCAACCCGGCCCTCGCCATCAGCCTCCTCGAGGCCGGTCCCCGGCTGGGGGGCAAGGTGCTGACCCACACCGAGGACGGGTTTTTGCTGGAAGGCGGCCCCGACGCGGTGGTGCGGTACAAACCCTGGGCTATCGAGCTGATGCAGGAGCTGGGGCTCGAGGGCCAGCTGGTGGGGACCCTCCCGGCCAACCCCTCGGCCCTGATCCACGACGGAAAACGGGCTTTGCCGATCCCTGCGGGGTTGCAGATGGTGGTCCCCGGCGACCTCTGGGCGCTGGCGAAAACCCCGTTGCTATCCCCCTTCGGCAAGGCGCGAGCCCTCCTCGATCTGCTGTTGCCGAAAGGCCTGGAAGAGGACGAAGCCTTCGGAGACTTTACCCGGCGCCGCCTGGGCAACCAGGCGTGGGAGCGCCTGGCGGCCCCGTTATCGGGCGGGATCTACGGGGGTGACCCCGCTGAACTCTCCACCCTAGCCGCCTTCCCCCAGCTCAAGGAACTCGAGCGCACCCACGGCAGCCTGATCCGAGGCGCCCTCGAGCAGCGAAAAAAGCGGGGCACCCGCGAAGCCGGGGGGCTTTTCGCCTCGCTGCGCGGGGGATTGGGCACCTGGGTGGAGGCCATCACCGGGGAGCTCGAGGGGGTGCAGGTGTACCCCAACACCCCTGTAACCGGCCTCGAGCGCCGCCCCGAGGGCTGGCGCGTTTATACGTCCCAGGGCTACCAGGAAGCCGCCGCGGTGATCTTGGCGCTCCCCGCCAGCGCGGCAGCGCGGCTGCTAGAACCCCTTCATCCCTCCGCGGCCCAGGCCTTGGGAGAGATCCCCTATGGCGACTCGGCTACGGTCTCGCTGGCCTTTCCCGCCGAGAAGATCCCCCCCCGGGTGGGCCACGGGATGCTGATGGCGGCTGGGCAGGGCTTCCACGTGCGGGGCTTTACCTGGACCGACCAGAAGTGGGCCGCTCGAGCCCCTCAGGGCTACGCCTTGGTGCGGGCCTATTTCTCTGGGGTTAGCGCCCACGAAGCCGAGCTCACCCAGATGGCCCTAGCCGACCTGGAGCGGCTGTGGGGCCGGGTCCCCGCGCCCGAGCGGCGCTGGGTCTTCCGCTGGAGCGCAGGCCTGCCCCGCTATACGCTGGGCCACCTACAGCGGGTGCAGGTGGCTATGGAGGCCGAACGGCTGGCGGGGCTGTTCCTGGCCGGGGCCGCCTACGGGGGGGTAGGCTTGCCCGAGGTGGTGCGCATGGGTCGCGCCAAGGCCCTCCAGGCGGTGGCCTTTCTGGGCCGCGGAACCCCTAGCGCAGCACCTCACCCGGCTTGACCCCGAGCGCCCGCCAAAGCGGCAACAGCGAAGCCAGCAGCACCACCCCCAGGCTCATCAGCGAGACCCAGACAAAATCCCCCAGTCGGAGCTGGGCCGGTAGCCCGCTGATGAAGTACAGCTCGCCGGGGATGCGCACCGGGTTGAGGGCGAAGTAGGTGGAAAGCCCGTAGCCGAGCAGGTTCCCCAGGGCAACCCCGGCCGCGCCGAGGATCAACCCCTCGAGCGCGAACACCCCGGCCACCTGTAAGCCCCCCGCTCCCATCACCCGCAAAAGGGCGATGTCGGGGGTTTTTTCCACCACCGCCAGCACCAGCACGTTGGCCATGCCCAGCGCCGCCACCGCGACGATCAAAAACACCACGATCCCGATGACCCGCTTTTGCAGGGCCAGCTGCTCGATGAGGGTACGGTTGAGGCTTTGCCAGGTCTGGGCGAAGTAGTGGGTGCCGGAGAGCCGCTGGGCCACCCGAGGGGCTTGCTCGGGATCCCTGAGCAGCACCTGGTAACCGCTGAGGCCTTGGGGTTGATCGGTAAGCCGCCGCACATCCTCCAGGGTGGCGAAAGCATTTCCCGCGTCGAGCAGGGCGTTGCCGGTGCGAAAAGTCCCGGCCACCTCGAGCGAGAGACGCTCCTGGCTCACCGAGAGCAGGAAAATCCGGTCTCCCGGGAAGGCCCCCAGCTGTCGGGCCAGCTCAACGCCTAAGATGATGCTTCCCGGTTTCAAGCCGGAGAGGTCGAGGCGGGGGTACACCCGCTGCGCCCCCGCCCCCAAGCCCCACACGGTAGCGACGTCTATTCCCGCTTGCTGCCCCAGGGTCGCCCGGCGGGTGAGCAGCGCCTTGGTGACCAGGTATGGGGTCTGGGCCACCACCTCGAGGTCGGGCTGGGGGGGTGGGGCATTCCGGGGGTCGAGGGCTTGCAAGAAGATGTGTGGCACCCCGCGCAAGGTGGCCTCTATGAGCCCCTGGGTAAAGCCGTTGGTGAGGGAAAGGGCGGTGGTGAGCACCATGACGCCCACCGCTACCCCTAACAAGGTGGCGAGGCTTTGCGTGCGGCGGTAGCGCAGGTGGCGCAGGGCCAAGAACCAGACAAAACGCATCCCAGCCCAGGATACCGCAGGCCCCTACCGACCCACCTGCAACACCGTCACCCGCACGGTGCGCACGCCAAAGCGAAAGGCTGTGCTGCGATCGGGTAGCCATACATCGATGCGGCCGCGCTGGCGCGGGTGCATGGTGTCTTCTACCACAAACACAGTATCCCGAAAGAGGTAGTTGAACTGCCCCCGCCCCCCTCGGACGGTGCCCAGGTCTTCGAGCCGGACCTTGGAGCCGTAGGGAAGCAAACCCAACAAGTCGCGGCTCACCGCGATGATGCCGACCCTGGTCCGGGCCCCGGTAGCGGTGATGCGGGGGGTAGGGTCGGTTTCTCGTACGCTCGAGGTGTAAGCGGTGGCGGTAAGGATGTAAGCTCGAGGAGCCTGGGCCAATCCCGCGTTTACAATCACCAGCCCCAATATCCACCAAAAAAAACGTACGGCGATCAATCGTCGTACCATAGATGCCCTAAAGGCTAGACGGCCTCTACAAGGAGAGCCTAAGAAGGCTGCATATACATCCTCATTATTCAGTCACCTTTTTTCTCACTTGATTTTCATATTTTGCGAAGAATCCCATACCTAACAGGCTCGTCCGTCGGATCGTTAAAGTGAGGCTCAGATTAAGCACGCCCCTTCCCTCTCATCCGGGGGTATACGCCGTGGTGTTTACAAATTTAGGGGCGGCGATCCGGTTCTATGATCTTTTTGCCTCCCAGACAGGTTTTCCTGCTGTTTCGCCGTGGGCGAAATGCATATTCGTTCGCCCCTCAATCTAATCTAGAGGATGACCACCGCATCTAGCGCTCTGCCGGGCTGGGCCTCAGCGATGGACCAAACGCAGCGGCTACGGGTCGCCAGCTATCAAGGCCGGCTCGGGCGGCCAGTCACAGCGCGGGCCTGCTTGGAGGCTGCGGTGAGGGTATACTGTCTCAATAGTTGAGTCGTCGTCAGCCTCGAGCCCGCTTCGGGCTCGCTCGATGGGAGGAAAGTTTGAAAGGCAACATCAACGTAAGCGAAGGGGCGCTGGCCGCCATTTTGGGGCTGGCGGCCCATGAAGTGCCGGGGGTGGTGGGGATGAGCCCGGCGGGCATCCGGGAGAGCATCAGCCGCATCCTGGGCCGGGCTGAGGCCAACGAGGGGGTGGTGGTCAAACCTGACCCCACCGCGCCAGGCAAGTACCAGGCCGACTTGTATGTGGTGGTGGCCTTCGGTGCGCGCATTCCCGCGGTGGTGGACTCCATCGGGGAGCGGGTGTCTTGGGCGGCCAAGAGCCTCGCCGGGGTGGAGATCTCCCTGGTGCGGGTGCACGTGGTGGGGGTGAGCCGTGGTTAGAACCCGCCCGCCCCTCCCGATAGGAGGTCCTCGTGCCTGAACGCCTCTCCCCCGCCGAACTGGCCCAAGCCTTCCGCTATGCCACGGATTGGTTTGCGGTGTACCTCGAGGAAATCAACGCCCTCAACGTCTATCCGGTTCCCGATGGGGACACCGGCACCAATATGCACCTCACCCTGCAGTCCCTACGGCGCGAGCTCGACATGGTAGACACCACGCGCATGGCCGAGGTGGCCCGGGCCATCAGCTACGGTTCGCTCTTAGGGGCGCGGGGCAACTCCGGGGTCATCACCTCGCAGATCCTCAAGGGTTTCTCGGAAGCGATAAAAAAAGCCGAGGCCCTCACCCCCCAAACGCTCGTCGAAGCCCTCGAGGAGGGCACCCGCACCGGATATAAGGCGGTGATGAAGCCGGTGGAAGGGACCATCCTCACCGTGGCCCGCTACGCCTCAGAAGGCGCCCGCAACGCCCTCGAGGAGGGAGCGAATAGCCTGGAAGCGGTACTCTCGAGGGCGTTGGAGCAAGGCCGCCTCGGCCTCGCCGAGACCCCCAAGCTGCTTCCGGTACTCCAGCAGGCCGGGGTGGTAGATGCGGGCGGAGCCGGGTATCTGCACATCTTGGAGGGACTGCATGGCTTCTTGCTGGGCCTTCCGCTGCCCGAACCACCCAAGGTGGAAAAGTACGCCCAGACCCAGTTCGTCCAGGAGGACTTCGGCTACTGCACCGAGTTTTTGATGGAAGGGGTACGGGTGCCTATTGAGGAGATTCGCCAAGCGGTCTCGAGCTTCGGCGATTCCCTTTTGGTGGTGGGCGCAGAAGGCTATGTCAAGGGCCACATCCACACCAACGATCCGGATGCCCTCTTGAGCGCGGTAGCCCGCTACGGCAAGATGGTGCGCACCAAGGTCGAGGATATGTCGCTACAGCACACCGAGATCCTGGGCATGGCCGGGGCCGCCGAGGAGGCTCCTCCGCCCACCGGTCTGGTGGTGGTGGCGGCGGGATGGGGATTGGTGAAGGCATTCCGCAGCCTGGGGGCGCGGGTGGTGGCCGGGGGGCAGACCGCCAACCCCAGCGTGCAGGACATCCTCGACGCGATCAAAAGCCTGCCCAACCCGCATGTGATCGTCCTGCCCAACAACGCCAACGTTCTGATGTCGGCTCAGCAAGCGGCCAAACTGGCGGAGGAGGAGGGGAAACACATCCACGTGTTGCCTACCAAGACCATGGGGCAAGGTTTGGCCGCGGCGGTGATGTACCAACCCGACATGGAGCCCACTGAGCTGTTGGGCGATATGGAAAAAGCCATGAACCGGGCGGTGACCCTCGAGGTCACCCGGGCTAGCCGCGACGCCACCATCGAGAACCTGGAGGTCAAGGAGGGGCAGCCCATCGGCCTCAAGGACGACAAGCTGGCCCTGGTGGCCGCCACCCCCGAGGAGGCCCTATTGGGGCTGGTTCGACTGGCCAAGGACGCCTCCCACGAGATCATGACCCTCTTCCACGGCCCAACCGTGGAGAAGCCGGGGCTCGAGGCGCTCGCGGAGCAGATATCCCGGGCCTTTCCTGACCTTAGCTTGGAAATCCACCCCGGCGGACCTGACCTTTATGACTATCTGGCGGTGCTCGAATAGGGGCCAATTAGAAGCACCCGGCATTGCCGGGGTTCACCACCTGGGCCGCGTCCACCAAGCCATAGCCGGTTTGCGGCTCCCAGCCGTTGGGCCCGTGCTGGGCGGCGCTGCGCAGGCAACGGCGCACCGCATCCAGGCGTTGGGCGGCGGGCTGGGGCTTTCCCAAAGCGTTCTGCTGGTATAGGTAAAGCGCCACCACGCTGCTGATAAAAGGGGCCGCGAACGAGGTGCCAAAGCCGTTGGCATATTCTCCTTCCTGCCGTCCGCTGAGGACGGTGATCTCGCTCCCAGGGGCCATGAATGCAAGCTCCTGACCATAGTTGGAAGCGGCGCCTTGGCTCCAAACCGCCCGCGAACGGGTCAGGTCGGTAGCCCCCACGGCGATCACCCAGGGGGAAGAGGCGGGGTAGTCTATAGCGTCGGCCCCTTCGTTGCCGCTGGCCGCTACTACCACCAATCCCTTCTGGGTGGCCTGCTCGAGCACCGCCTCCAGGTAAGGGTCACGAAAACCCCGGCTTTGGGGAGCGGCCAGGGCCAGAGAGAGGTTTAGGACCTGCGCCGGGTAAGGATTGACAAAACTCTGCCCGCCGATGGTGGTTACCCCCAAGGCGTACTCCACCGCTTGGGCGATCTGCAAAGTACCGGCCTGCCCGTGGGCGTCAAAGATCTTGAGGGGGAGTACCTGCGCCAGGTTGTAGGCTGCTCCGGCTAGCCCCCACCGGCGGTCAGTAACCGCCGCGATAACCCCGGCTACGGCGGTGCCGTGGTTGCGCCCGGCCCAGTCGCCTGGCGTAACCCGCCCCTGAACCGGCTGGGGCGCTGCCAGGTCGTCCCCCACCAGGTCCAGCCAGCTGGCAGAGGGGGTGAGGTTAGGTCTCAGATCGGAGCGTTCGGCGTAAAAGCCGGTGTCGGCGACCGCTACCACTGGCCTGGCACAGCCGGGGGTAAGCTGCCTCCAGGCTTCCTCTAGATTTAACTGCGCGAAGATAGGGCGCTGGTTGAGCACATAGTCGGGGCTATCCGGGGGAACCGCAAGGCCGGTGGGACGGTAGAGGTACTCGGGCTGGACATAACGGGCCCCACCCCGCAACAGCGCCTGTGCAGCCTCGAGCTCGGCGCCGGGGCGCACGGCGTAAAGCTGCCAGCCCTGCGCCCCCGCCAGCTGTAGGGGGCGAACCTCCAGCCGCTCGAGCTCGGGCCACGCGGCGCTTTGCAAGCGCACGCCCTCCTGGTAAACGATAACCCGTCCCGGCACGTGGGGCAGATCAAAACGCCCCACCCCCTGCACAGCCGGACGCAGCACTTCCGGTGCTGCCGCCGCCCGGAGGCACCCCCCCGCCGGCGCCAGCGGAACCTCTGCGCTTTGCAAAGCCGAGGAACAGCCCGCCAGCAGGCCCGCCCACAACAGCCATGCTCCCCACCTGGCCGCGCGCCCAAAGGTAGCGCGGGGCCCTTCCTTCAAGCCCGAAGCGCGTCGATATAACCGATGTAACAAAGGATTTTCCCAAAGCTTACGCACCCCGACCACCTCCTGTGGTGGGGTGCAACCGGGCGGTGTTCGGCCGGTTGCACCACTGGCTCCCTGTGCCCCTTGGTGCCCACGTTGGGTAACACAGTTCTTCGCCTCCGAACTCCCCGCGGGTATATCCCGCTAGAGCCTGTCTACCAGTCTGCCCGGCGGGGGTTGCATCAGGGTTGTACCTATATCTCGGGTTGTCCTTAAAGCGCGCCGAATGGTAACTTGGGCGTACACCCAGGAGGTTCACATGCAAAGGCGTGATCTCATCAAGAAGGCGGGCGTGGGTTTGGCGGCAAGCCTCTCATACTCGGCCCTCGCCCAAGCCACCCCCCAGGTACGCTGGCGGATGGTCTCCAGCTACCCCAAGAGCCTGGACACCCTCTACGGAGGCGCCGAGGATCTGGCCAAGCGGGTCGCCGAGCTCACCGAGGGCCGCTTCCAAATCCGCGTTTACCAGGCGGGAGAGATCGTCCCCGGAGGGCAGGTGCTGGACGCTGTCCAAGGCGGCACGGTGGAAGCGGGCCACACTTACGGACCCTTCTACGTGGGCAAGAACCCCGCCCTGGCCTTTGACGGAGGGGTCCCCTTTGGCATGACCTACCGGCAGCACAACGCCTGGATGTACTTCGGCGGTGGGCTGGAACTGCTGCGATCCCTCTACGCGGACTACGGGGTGATCCAGTTCCCCGGGGGCAATACCGGCACCCAGATGGGGGGCTGGTTTCGCAAAGAGGTCAGGTCCTTGGCGGACCTCAAGGGCTTGCGGATGCGCATCCCCGGCCTGGGTGGGCTGGTGATGGGGCGGCTAGGGGTGGTGCCGCAAACCCTGGCGGCGGGGGACATCTACCCCGCCCTGGAGCGCGGCGCCATTGACGCCACCGAGTTCTCCGGACCCTATGACGATGAGAAGCTGGGCTTTTACAAGGTGGCCCGCTACTATTACTACCCCTCCTTCTGGGAGCCCTCCGCCCAGCTCTCTTTCCTCGTCTCCCAGCGGGAGTGGCAACGGCTGCCCAAAGAGTTCCAAGAAGCCTTTCAGGTGGCTGCTACCGAGGTCAACCTCACCATGATGGCCAAGTACGACGCCCAGAACCCACCCGCCCTGCAACGGCTGCTCAAAGGAGGGGTGCTCTTGCGGAAGTGGCCCCTCGAGATCATGCGCAAAGCCCAGGAGGAGGCCAAAGCCCTCTACGAGGATCAGGCGGCGAAAGACGCCACCTACCGGGAGATCTACACCAGCTACCGTAAATTCCTCGAGCTCGAGTACCGCTGGTTCTCCGTGGCCGAGCTGGGTTTCGAGCAGTTCGCTTTCCCCGGAGTATAAACACCGCGGCGGCGTTTACAGATGTAAAAAAAGGGTGTGGACGCGTGGCTTTCCCGCCATCTCGAGGCCATCCGCCGACACCCCGGCCCGCTCATCCTGGAGGGCGAGCCCGGATGGGGGGCCCCGTACCTCATCGCGGCCCTGAACGAGCGGCCTTTGGTCTGGCTCGAGCTCAACCCCCGCGACGCCAAGGACCCGGTGGTACAGGGCAACAAGCTGGCCGAAGCCGTGGCCCGGGCCCTGGGGAGCCCCCTGTTTGGCTACGCCATGCCCTACGATTACGGGCTCTCGGTGCTGCATAACCACCTGGAGCTGCTAGGGCCTTTCACCTTCGCCCTCTCGGGGGCCGAGTACGGGGTCGGGCTGGCCCGCGGCCTGCTGGGGCTAGGCCGCGCCGGGAGCCGGGTGATCCTGCACTTTTCCCACCTCCCCGCAGAATTCCGTCCACCCGCCGGGAGCCTGCGGCTAGGCCCAGAGCAGCTCGCCCTCACCTACGAGGAAGCCGCCGCCCTTGCCCAAGGCGGCGTGCACCGGGAGCAGCTCGAGACCCTCTTGGAGTCGAGCGGGCGGGCTTACGAGCGCTTTTTGTTGCTGCTCGATGCCGCGCGCGGCCTCTTTGGACCCCGCGCCAGACCCAGCCCGCGCGGGCCGCGCCCTTTATCCGGGGAAGCGTCGGCCACCACCGAGGAGCAAGCCCAAGCCCTTTTCCACGCCCTAACCCAGCAACGACGCTGGATTGAGGCCCTCGAGCTGGCCAGCGCCCAACTGCCCCACCAGATCGCCCAGGCCCTCGAGCCCGCCGCCCAGGTTATGTGGACCCGGGGCACCCTCGAGCTGCTGCAACACCTGCTCCGCCGCCTTCCCTCCGACCCTCAGGTGCTCCGTTGGCGGCTGGCAGCAGCGCTCGAGCAAGACCAGGAAGCCGAGCTATTGCCCCAGGTCGAAGCCCTTTTGCAGCAGGAGGAGGCCCCGGAGCTGCGGGCGCTGTACGCTTTGGCCCTTTACCGCCGGGGCGATCTGGAAGCGGGGATACACCAAGCCCGCCGGGCTGCCGAGGCCGCAGCCACCCCGCTGACGTTACACCACTGGGGCTGGATGTGCACCCTGCTGGACCCCACCCAAGCCCTGCACGTCCTCACCGAGGCCCTGCGGTTAGCCGAGCGGCAACAAGACCGTTACCACACCGTTCTGTGCAGCCTCTCCCTCTCCCAGACCTTCAACGCGCTGGGGCGCTACGAGGAGGCGGCGGATTGGGCCGAGTGGGGGCTCAACCTGTACCGGCACGAAGGGCTGGGGCACGACGGCCTGCGGCTGCGGCTTTTGCTCGAGTGGGCCGCCAGCCGCATCCTGCTGGGGCAAACGGCAGGTCTCGAGGAGCGCCTAAAGCAGGAAAGCCCTCCCCTTGAAAGCGCCGGCTCTGGGCTTAGCGCCCTTTTTCGCAGCACCTTGGCCGATCTTTACCTGAGCCAGGGGCAAGCCGAGCAAGCCGAGCGGATCTACGCCGAGCTGGCGCAGACCACCCGTCGCCGCGAGGAATACGTCGCCCGCGCCAACCTCTGGGCGCGGGCGCTGTTGGAATGCGGGCGGGCAGAAGAGGCCCTGCAAGTGGCCCGACGGGCTTTGCGGCTGGCCGAAGGGCTGCCGCCTTTTTTTCGCCGCCACGCCCAGCTCGCCCACGGGATGGTCCTCAGCCTGCGCGACCCAGCCCAAGGGAAAGAGATCTTGCAGAAGGTGCTGCCCGAGCTGCAAACCCCGCTGCTGGCCTCTCGGCTGGCCCAGGCCGGGCTCTACCTGGCCCGCGCCCAGCTGACCCTAGGGGAGGCTGCCGCCGCCGAGGCCACCTTGAAGTCTATCCGTAGCTTCCTAACCCCGGGGGGGGCTGGGTATCTGGCCGGCCCCGAGGAAGCGTTCCGTCCCACGCTGGCCCTGCTATGGAAAGAGCACTTCGACCTCGAGCTGGAGTTTCTGGGAGGAATCCGGGTGATCCACCCCCGGCTCGCCAACCCCTGTCGGCTGCGCTACGCCGAGCTGATGGCGGTTTTGGCCCTGCACCCAGCGGGATTGAACCTAGAAGCCCTCACCCTGGCGGTCTACGGTGAAACGGCCAGCCCCCAAACCGCCAAGGCCGACCTCTCCCGGCTGCGGGGGGAAGGCGTAGGGATCGAGAGCAAGCCTTACCGGCTCGCCGGTCGCTTCCGGGCGGACTTCCTCGAGGTCACCCGGCTGCTCCAACAAGGCCAGGTACGCAAAGCCCTGGGGCTGTACCGCGGCCCGCTCCTTCCCGGTTCGGAAGCCCCGGCGGTGGTCGAACAGCGCGAAGCGCTGGAGGAGAAGCTGCGCCAAGCCGTGCTGGCCTCGGGCGACCCCGAGGCGGTGTGGCTGCTCGCCGAGCGCCTAGCCCAGGACCTCGAGCTGTGGGAGCGGGCGCTCGAGCTGCTCCCTAGCGGCGACCCCCGGCGGGTCTTGGCCAGGGCCCAGGTCGAGCGGCTGCGGCGCGACTGGGGGGCGTAAACCCTTCTCCTCAGCTAGCCCTCAGCTAGATATGGGTCTAATACGGTTTGCTTAGGAGACGATGAACGACCCCCGGTGCATCCTAGTAGTAGACGACGACCCCTCCGTGCGCGGCTTTCTGCGGCGGGGATTTTCGCTCGAGGGATATACAGTCCAGCTCGCCACCTCGGGAGAGGAAGGCCTTAACTTGGCGGAGGCCGCTTCACCGGCCCTGGTAATCCTGGACCTGATGATGCCCGCCCTCGACGGATACCAGACCCTTTCGCGGCTGCGGGTGCACAACCCCGACTTACCGGTGCTGCTGCTCTCGGGCCAGGACGACCCTGAAGCGCGCGACCGGCTGTTGCAAGCCGGAGCAGACGCCTACCTGACCAAGCCGGTGGGCTTTGCGGAGTTGCTGGCCGAGGTGCGGCGGCTGACGGAGGGCCCGGATGCGACCGATTGAGCGCCCACCGGGGGTCTTGCGCTTGCTATGCTGACGCTCGAGGTGCACTTTGGAACCCACCCGCCCAGATGAAGCCAGCCTAACGGCGCTCAATCTAGCCGATGCCTTGCCATACCCGGTCTGGGTGCTAGAAGGGGAAAAGGTATTCCTCAATCGGAGCTTTAGCGAGTTCTCCGGCTTACCCACCCCGTCGCCGGGCCATCTAGAGGAGGTGCTGCGCCAAGCCCTGCACCCCGACGACCAAGCGGCCTGGGCCAGGGCCTACAGCGGCGGCCAACCCCAAAACCTCGAGCTGCGCCTGCGTCGCCGCGATGGAGTCTACCGGCGGTTCGTCGCCCACCTGAGGCCGCTAGCGAAAACCGGTTGGGTGGTGAGCTACACCGAGCTGGACGGATCGGGCGAAGGGAGGGGCAGAGCCTACTTCGCACTGGACCGAAAGTGGCGCTTCACCCAGCTCGACCGCGAAGCCGAGCGGTTGTTGGGCCGCTCTCGCGAGGAACTGCTGGGCAAGGGGTTGTGGGAGGAGTACGCCGAGGCCACGGGGACCGAGTTCCACCGGCAGTGTACCCGCGCCATGCAGCAGGGGATCCCGGTGGCCTTCCAGGCTTACTTCCCCCCGCTGGGGGCCTGGTTCGAAGTGCAGGCCTATCCCGAGGACGAGGGGCTAGCGGTGTATGTGCAACCCGTCAACGGCCACGAACGCGCCGCAGCCGCCGAGCTCAAGTACCAGCAACTCTTTGAAACCGTACCGCTGGGGATCGTCTACCAAGACCGCGAGGGCCGCATTCTCTCGGCCAACCCGGCGGCCCAGCGCATCTTGGGGCTCACCCTCGAGCAGATGCGGGGTATGGCCTCTTTGGATCCGCGCTGGCGGGCCATCAAGGCCGATGGCAGCCCCTTCCCTGGCGAGGAGCACCCGGCCATGATAGCCCTGCGCACCGGCCAACCCGTACGCGACACGCTGATGGGGGTATTTCACCCCGCGCGGGGGGAGTACCGCTGGATCCTCGTGGATGCCGCCCCGCTGTTCGAAGACGAGACTGGCCGACCCTCGCAGGTGTATACGGTATTCCGCGACATCAGCGAACGCCGCCGGGTGGAGCAGGCCCTCCAGGAGAGCGAAAACCTCCTGCGGTTGACCCTGGAGTCCATCGGGGAGGGGGTCTACGGGATTGACGCCCAGGGACGCTGCACCTTCATCAACCCGGTGGCGGCCCGGCTGCTGGGTTACACCCCAAAGGAGGTACTGGGCCAGGAGATGCACGCCTTGATCCACCACCACCGCCCGGACGGTAGCCCCTACCCCCTCAAGGAGTGCCGTATCGCCCAGGCTTTGCGCGAGCGCCAGGGTTGCCGGGTGGAGGACGAGGTGTTCTGGCGTAAGGACGGTACCGCACTGGCGGTGGAGTACAACGCCCACCCCATCCTCGAGGGCGACCGGCTGCGAGGCGCGGTGATCAGCTTTGTAGACATCACCGAGCGCAAACAAGCCGAGAATGCCCTGCGCGAGAGCGAGGCGCGCTTTCGCGCCCTCAGCGAGAAGGCCCCGGTGGGCATCTACTACTCCGACCCCACCGGCTACAACTTCTACACCAACCCCAAGGCCCAGGAGATCGGGGGTTATACCCTCGAGGAGGGGCAAGGCTACGGCTGGATCGAGTACGTGCACCCGGAAGACCGGGAGTGGGCCTATGCCCAGAGCATGGCCGCCAAACGGGAGCAGCGTCCCTACGACCTCGAGTTCCGGTGGTTGCACAAAGATGGAAGCATCCGGCACAGCCGGGTGCTGGGGACACCCCTGTTTGATTCCAAGGGCACCCTGACCGGATACGTGGGCACCGTAGAGGACATCACCGAGCGGGAGCGGGCCGAAGAGGCCCTGCGGCGGAGCGAGGAACGCTACCGCAGCCTAGTCGAGGCCACCGCCCAGATCGTGTGGGATACCCCGGCCCACGGCGAGTTCGTACGCGAGCAGCCGGGCTGGGCGGCCTTCACCGGACAGCGTTGGGAGGAGTATCAAGGCTGGGGCTGGCTCGAGGCGGTCCACCCCGAAGACCGGGAGGCCACCGCCCGGGCCTGGAACCAGGCGCTGCGGGAACGGCAGCTCTATCAGATCGAGCACCGGCTGCGCCGTCATGACGGCGAGTACCGGCACATGCGGGTGCGGGCGGTACCGGTGCGCAACCCCGATGGCTCGGTGCGCGAGTGGGTCGGCCTACACACCGACATCACCGAGGAGAAGCAGGCCGAGCGGGCCACCGCCTACCTGGCCGCCGTCGTGGAGTCCTCTGCCGATGCGATCATCAGCAAGGACCTCAACGGGGTGATCACCGGCTGGAACCGGGGCGCCGAGGAGATGTACGGCTACAGCGCCGAAGAGATAGTGGGGCAGCCGGTGACGCGGCTCATCCCACCGCATCTGGTCGGGGAGGAGGAGAAGCTCCTCGAGCGGGTGCAGCGCGGGGAACGGGTAGAGCAGTACGAGACCCTGCGGCGGCGCAAGGACGGGAGCGACCTTTACGTATCGCTCACGCTCTCGCCGATCCGGGATCGGGCGGGCCGGGTGATCGGGGCCTCCAGCATCGCCCGCGACATCACCGAGCGGAAACTGGAAGAGGAAGGCCTGCGCTTCCTCGATCAGGCCAGCGTGGCTTTGGCGGCGAACTTAGATGTCGAGGAAACCCTGCGCCGGATCGCTCAGCTGGCCGTTCCGCGCTTGGCCGACTGGTGCAGCGTGAGCCTGCCCAACGCCGAGGGTAAGCTCGAGGCCCTGGAGATCGCCCACCCCGACCCCGAGCGGGTACGGCTGGTGCGGGAGCTGGCGGCGGAGTACCCGGAAGATCCCGAGGCCCCCGGCTTCGGTGCCCGGCTCATGCGCACCGGGCAGTACTTGCTGGTGCCGGAGGTCAACGACGAGATGCTCCGGGCGGTAGCCCGCGACGAGCGACACCTCGAGCTCTTACGCAAGCTCGAGCTGGGCTCTGTGCTCCTCGTACCGATGCTAGCTGGAGGGGAAACAGTAGGGCTGATCGGGCTAGGGATGAACCGGGGGAGCCGCCGCTTCGGCGCGCGGGACTTGGCCCTGGCCCAGGAGCTGGGTCGCCGGGCTGGGGTGGCTTTGGCCCACGCCCGGCTTTACCGGCAGCTGCAAGAACGCGAGCAGGAGCTGCGCACCCTGGCCGAAACTATCCCTCAACTGGCCTGGATGGCCGATGAGGACGGCTACATCTTCTGGTACAACCAGCGCTGGTACGACTATACCGGCGCTACCCCTGCGGAGATGGAGGGCTGGGGCTGGCAAAAGGTGCACCACCCCGAGGTGCTGCCCAAAGTGATGGAGCGCTGGTTAGCGTCGTTGCGCACCGGACAGCCCTTCGAGATGGTCTTCCCTCTGCGCGGGCGGGATGGGCGCTTCCGCCAGTTCCTCACCCGGGTGGTACCTTTGCGCGACGAGAAGGGGCGGGTGGTGCGCTGGTTCGGCACCAACACCGACATCACCCAGCAGATCGAGACCGAAGAAGCCCTGCGCGAGTCGCAAAAACGCTACCGCTCGCTGATCGAGAACTACCCCGGCGGGACGGTGATCCTCTTCGATCAAAACCTGCGCTACCTGCTGGTGGACGGGCTGGGCCTGGCCGACATGGGCCTTTCGCGCGAAGAGCTGGAGGAGCGCACCGTCTATGAGCTATTCGAGCCGGAGCTGGCCGAACGGCTGGCCGGGCTGTACCGCCGGGCCCTGGCCGGCGAGCGGATGAGCGAGGAGGTGGGTTTCGGTGAGCGAACCTATCTGGTGTGGGTAGCCCCGGTGCGCTCGCCGGACGGACAAGTGCGCCAGGGGCTGGCTTTCACCCAAGACATCACCGAGCTCAAGCGGCTCGAGCGTGAACTACGAGAACTCAACGCCGAACTCGAGACCCGGGTAGCCCAGCGCACCGCCGAACTCGAGCGCTCCAACCGCGACCTGGAGCAGTTCGCCTACGTGGCCTCGCACGACCTGCAAGAGCCTTTGCGGATGATCTCTTCATATACTCAGCTCCTGGCTAAGCGCTACGCCGATAAGCTCGACGAGAAGGCCCACCAGTACATCCACTACGCCGTGGATGGGGCCGAGCGGATGCAGCGGCTCATCCAGGACCTGCTGGCCTACTCGCGGGTGGGCACCCGTGCCCAGGCGCTCGAGCCCACCGATGCCCAAAGCGTACTTCGGGAGACCCTGGAGAACCTCCAGTTCGCCCTGCGAGAAAGCGGCGCGGCGGTGGAGGCCGACCCTTTGCCCGTGGTGCTGGCCGACCGCAGCCAGCTCGGCCAGGTGCTACAAAACCTCATCGCCAACGCCGTAAAGTTCCGCCACCCGGAGCGTCCACTGCGTATACGCATAGGGGCAGCTCGCCAGGGGGAGATGTGGCGCTTCAGCGTAGAGGATAACGGGATCGGGATCGAAGAAGAATACTTTGAACGAATTTTCGTGATTTTTCAGCGGCTTCACGGGAAAGAAGACTATCCTGGCAGCGGGATCGGCCTGGCGATGTGCAAGAAAATCGTGGAGCGGCACGGCGGAAAGATCTGGGTGGAGAGCGTTTTGGGGGAGGGATCGCGTTTTTACTTCACCTGGCCCGCAGCCGAGGAGGAGAAGGAGCAGAAATGAGCGAAGGGACAGCGGTGGTCACCAACCTGGTCGAGATCTTGCTGGTCGAGGACAACCCCGGGGATGTCGAACTCACCCGGGAGGCCTTCGAGGAGGCCCGGGTCCACAACCGGCTGCACGTGGTGGAGGACGGGGTAGAAGCGCTGGCCTACCTGCGCCGCCAGGGCCGCTACGCCCAGGCCCCTCGACCCGATATTGTGCTGTTGGACCTTAACCTGCCCAAGAAAAGCGGGCTCGAGGTGCTGGCCGAACTCAAGCAAGACCCTGAGCTGCGGCGTATCCCGGTGATCGTGCTCACCACCTCCCAAGCCGAGGAAGACATCGTGAAAAGCTACCACGCCCACGCCAACGCCTATGTGACCAAGCCCGTAGACTTTGAGAAGTTCCTCGGGGTGGTGCGCCGTTTTGAGGACTTTTGGCTGGCGGTGGTGCGGCTGCCACCCAAGGAGGGAAAGTAGGGTGAGCCCCACACCCTCCATCCGGATCCTGCTGGTCGAGGACAACCCCGGCGACGCTTTCCTGGTGGAGGAACTGCTCTCCGAGGTGGAGGGGTTGTCGCTATCGGTGCGCCGGGCAGGGAGGGTGGCGGAGGCCCTGGAGGCGCTGGCCAACGCCCGCTTCGACGCGGTGCTTTTGGACCTATCCCTACCCGATGCCCACGGCCTGGAGGCAGTACACCGCCTGCGCGCGGCTCTACCCGAGGTCACCATCGTGGTGCTCTCCGGCCTGAACGATGAACAGACCGCTTTGCAGGCGGTGCGCGAGGGCGCTCAGGACTACCTGGTCAAGGGCCGAGTAGACGGGGAGGCCATCGCCCGAGCGCTGCGCCATAGCCTCGAACGCTCGCGCATCCAACTCGAGCTCGAGCACCAGCGCCGCTCGCTCGAGGCGCAGATGTCGCTGGCCATCGAGGCTGCGGGGATCGGGCTGTGGGAGTGGGATCTAGTCAAGGGTAAACCGCGCTGGTCGGAGGAGCAAGCCCGGCTTTTGGGCCTCGAGCCCCCGCAGGAGGGAGAGCCCATCGCGACCAAGCTTCGCGCCCTGCTGCGGGCCGTCCATCCCGACGACCGCAAGCGCCTGAAAAGCAAAGTGCGGCAGGTGCTCGAGGCGGGTGAACTCTACGAGGACGAGTTCCGGGTAGTCTTGTCGGGTGGGCAGGAACGCTGGCTGGCGGTGCGCGGACGGGTCTACCGCGACCGCAGCGGGCGGCCCACGCGCATGGCCGGGATCACCCTCGACACCACCCAGCGCCGCCTAGCCGAGGAGGCCCTGCGCCAAAGCGAAGCCCGCTTGCGCGAGATCAACCAGGCTCAGCAGCGCTTTGTGGCCGACGCCGCCCACGAGCTACGGGCCCCGCTCACGGCCATCCAGGGCAATCTGGAACTGCTCCACCGCTACCCCGAGATGTCCCCCCAGGACCGTATGGACTCGGTGGTCCAAGCCCTCCAGGAAGCCCGGCGGCTGGGACGACTGGTAGCCGATATGCTGGCCTTGGCCCGGGGCGATGCGGGGCACCGGCTCAAGCGCGAGTCCATCGAGCTAGACCGCGTGCTGCTGGAAGCCTTCGAAAGCGCCTGCCACCTCAGCCAGCAGCACCATCTTACCCATGAGCTGGAGCCGGTGCGGCTGGTGGGAGATCGGGATTACCTCAAGCAACTGGCGCTGATCCTGTTGGATAATGCGCTTAAATACACCCCTCCCGGGGGAAAGGTGCATCTAGCCCTCCTTCATCAGGGGGGCCACGCCGAGCTGCGGGTTTCAGACACCGGAAACGGGATCGCCCCCCAGGATCTCCCCCACGTCTTCGAACGCTTCTACCGCGCCGATCAGTCGCGCCGCCGCGACCCCGGGGGAAGTGGGCTGGGCCTTTCCATCGCCAAGTGGATCGTCGAGCAACACGGCGGGAAAATCCGGCTCGAGAGCGAACTCGGCAAGGGCACCACCGCCATCGTGTGGCTGCCTTTATCCGCAGGGCACAGCGCGCCTTAGTCGCCCCCATACCTCGCGCCGTAGGCCACCGGAGAGGCTTTATACCGCCCGAAGCGTTCCGCCAAGGGCCAGTGGAAAGCGCTTCGGGCAGAGGATTTCTACAACGTATTTAGCAAGGACTCTGCCGGGGTATAGGCCAGGCCGAAAGCCTCAGCCACCCCCCGATGGGTGCACTTTCCGGCGAAGGTGTTGAGTCCCTTTCTCAAGGCCGGGTCTTCGCGCAGGGCGTCCAGGCCCTTCTCGGCCAGCCGGATCAGGTAGGGCAGGGTCTGGTTGGTGAGGGCGAAGGTGGAGGTACGCGGCACCGCACCGGGCATGTTGGCTACCCCGTAGTGGACCACCCCGTCCACCACATAGGTGGGGTTGGCGTGGGTAGTGGGGTGGATAGTCTCCACACACCCCCCCTGGTCCACCGCCACGTCCACGATCACCGCGCCCTCTTTCATGCTCCCCAGCATCTCGCGGGTGACCAGCTTGGGGGCTTTGGCCCCGGGGATCAACACCCCGCCGATGAGGAGGTCGGCGTGCCGAATCGAGGATGCGATGTTGGCCTCGGTGGAGGCCAGGGTGATCACCCGCCCGCCAAAGATGTCGTCGAGGTACTGCAAGCGGGCTTTGGAAAGCTCTAGGATGGTCACCTGAGCGCCCATGCCCAAAGCGATCTTGGCGGCGTTGGTACCCACCACCCCCCCGCCGAGGATGACCACGCTGGCCGGGGCCACCCCAGGCACCCCGCCCAGCAGAACTCCTCGCCCGCCGTGGGGCTTCTCCAGGGCCGCGGCCCCCACCTGGGGAGCCATCCGGCCTGCGACCTCGCTCATCGGCAGCAGCAGCGGAAGCGATCCGTCCTCGAGCTGCACCGTTTCGTAGGCGATGGCGGTGGTTCCCCCGGCCAACAGGGCCTGGGTGAGCGCTTCGTCAGCGGCGAGGTGTAAGTAGGTAAAAAGCAGTAAGCCCTCGCGCAGGTAACGGTACTCCTCGGCGATGGGCTCCTTGACCTTGACCACCAAATCGGCGGCCCAGGCCTCCTCGGCGGGGACGATCTCGGCTCCGGCAGCCCGGTACTCGTCATCCGAGATTCCCGAGCCGACCCCGGCGTTATGCTGCACCCGCACCATATGGCCGCGCCGCACCAAGCTGGTAACCCCACCGGGCGTCAAGGCCACGCGATTCTCGAGCGTCTTGATCTCCTTGGGCACTCCGATGATCATGCTTCACCTCTTTTTCCGAAAGTGTAGGGCCTGGGTAGGGGCAAAGGAATGCCAAAGTTAAGGCTATATTGGAAGACTAGTTATGGTTTGTTAAGCTTAAGTGCAAATATGGCTTCCGATCCCCAAAAGCTGCTGGACCCTATCAACTTGGCTATCCTGCACGAACTGCAACAAGACGCCCGGCTTTCCTACAGCGAGCTAGGCCGACGGGTGGGGCTTTCTACCCCCGCCGTCACCGAGCGGGTGCGGCGGCTCGAGGACCGCGGAATCATCACCGGCTACGGGGCCCGGCTGGATCTGGCTCGCCTCGGCTACGAGATCACCGCCCTCATCGAGGTAGCGGCTCCCCCTAGCCGCTACCCCCAGGTAGTGGAGTTTGCCCGGGGTAAGCTCGAGGTGCGCGAATGCTACTTCGTGACCGGAGAGGCTTCGTTCGTGGCCCGGGTGGTGACACGCTCCATCGCGCACCTGCAAGAGCTCATCCAGCAGATGATGGTCTTCGGCAACACCCGCACCTCGGTGGTGCTGTCTACCCCCATCATCAAGGAAACCTTCGAACTGGGGCAGGGGTGACTTGATCTTTGGGGGATTGGGCTTTACTGACGTCGTACGCAAGGTGGGATTGTCCTCGCCCTAACCAGGTCGCACCGGTGACGCCCAACCTCCCCCGCTCAGCCTTTGAATACCCGTTTGATCTTGAGCTTGAAGCCGTCTCCCTCGGCGATGGCGACGAGGCGACGGCGGCTGTCCAGCAAAGCTACGTACCCTTGGGCTGGGATGGGGAGCGGCACACCCTCGAGCACCCGCTTCACCTCGGTGTGGGAGAGCTGCACTAGCGGAAAGGAGAGGACTTGGGTCTCCTCCAGGGAGCGCTTGGGATCAATTTGCTCAAGGGGTACACAGCGCTCCAGCCCCACCCGCCCTACCCGGGTCCGCACCAACCCTGACAAAAAGGCCTTGGTCCCCAGCATCTCCCCCAAGTCGCGGGCAAAGGCTCGGATATAGGTTCCGCTGCCTACCACCAAGCGGATCACCGCGGTGGGATACTCTCCCAGCGCCCGCGGAAGCGCAACCGGGCGGCCTCGCTGAGTACCGGCATCGCCGGGGGCCTGTCGGCCCTTCACTGGGGCGATCTCCCAGCCATGGGGCGAAGGGGCGATATGGTAGGCCTTGAGGGCCGGATCGAAGGCCAGCAGGGTGGCCTCGAGGTACCTAACCGGCCTGGGGACAAGCTCCAAGCTCTCCCCCTTCCGGGCCGCTTCGTACGCCTTGACCCCACCGACCTTGACCGCCGAATACGCCGGGGGCACCTGTTCGGTGAGGCTAAGAAAGCGCGTCAGGGTGGTCTCGAGGTCTCTCCTGCTGAAGCGCGCCGGAACCTCCGCCGTCACCGGACCCTCGGCATCGAGGGTCTCGGTGGTCGCGCCGAAGGAGACCCAGGCCAAGTACTCCTTGTCCTCGGCGGAGAGAAAGGGGACCAACTTGGTCGAGGCGTCGCTCGCCAGGATCAGTACCCCCGTGGCTAGGGGGTCGAGGGTTCCGGTGTGCCCCACCCGGCGGGTTCCTAGCTGTTTGCGGATAGCGTCCACCACGTCGTGAGAGGTGATGCCAAGGGGTTTGTCCACGGCGAACAGGGCCATGTCAGGGGGATTGTATGCTACCTGTGACCCGCGCGCAAAGCGACACCGCCGGCTGGTCCCTAGCTCAATACCGCTGACGTTCAAGCACCTGCTCGGCCACCCTGCGGCCCAGATCTAGCCCATTTTTGCCGTCCACAAACCAGTGGATCCCGGCGATGATCCGCGAATACGAAGCCTCCTGGGCCATCTCCTCAAAGAAGGCGGCCTGCTCGGGAAAGTAGTGCTCGAGCACCCGTGCCGCGGCTCCGCTCACGGTGGAGTGGCCAGAAGGGTAAGCCGGGAACCGCGGGGTACGGAGATAGGGTTTCCAGCTTTTATCAAAGGTATGCACCCACTGGTCAGGCCGGGCTGTATAGTAGGTGAATTTCGCTTTCCAGCAAGCGATAAAAGCGTCGTGCATAGCCACATTGAGCGCGGCCAGGACCTTTACTGCGGCCTCAGGGCTCGAGGCTTTATCGCGTAGCACGCGCAGCGCAAGCTCCTGCCATAGCCCGGCGGGGGTAACGGTACCGGGGTCACCAGCCCACTTATCGGCGATCGCGCGACCGTGGTCATCGAGTCTCTTTTGTTCCTCCCAGAAGAGCCGGCGCTCTTGTTCGTATTCGGGGGAGTCCCAGGCAGGAGGAGGCAAGGCTTCGGCCAACTGATCTTTAGCCACGCCGATAGGGATGAGTTGACCCCAGCCCGGCTCGGCAGCGGGCCGACCGAGCGGGAGCACCCAGACCCCCGGCGCAGCCGGGGGATATTGCGGGATCACCTGGTGGCTGTACCCATCCCGGCGGGCGAAGTCCACCACCTGCCTGCCTACCAAAAAACCCACCCGAGCCGAACCCTGCAACACCTCCTTGGCTACCCCTGCTCTCTCGGTTTTGGCCTGGATGTCGGCCACCGTCTCCCGCACCCCGTCCTTGAGGTTGGGAAACGTCGGGTGGAGGTAGAGCATCACCTCTTGGGCGGCGTAAGCCAAGGCCACGTTGCGCTCAGCTCCAGCTTCGCCCAAAAAGGCTAGGGTGTCGTTCAGGGCGACCGAGAGCAAAGCCAAGGCCCGGGCAGCTCGCGGTGGGCTAAACATCTGGGTCTGGATGCCCAGCAGCTCGAGGCGTTCGATCTCGCTCAGGGTGTCCCAGGTGAGCGGACCGGGGGAGGTCTGCGGTAGGCGGGAAACGGCTTGCTCGAGAGCAGAGGTGTGCCTAGCGATCCAGGGCTCGAGCGGCTGTGCCACCGCTACCCCGACGAGCAGCGCTAGGCCACAGAAAAATTTTCGGGCTAAAGCCAACATGACTCCTCCATGGTTTGCGCAAACCGGTCTTGCCCTACGGTTGGATGCAGCTTAGTCTATCGGAAACAGGAACTCCTATGCGCGCTTTCCCCTCGATTGGGCTTGCTCTGTTTGCTCTAGGCGGCTGGGGTTTCGCCCAACCGCCCATCCCGAATTTCGTGGAGGAAACCCAAAGCGCTGGCCTGCATAGCCGCTACGATGGGGACTTTATGGTGGGGGGTGGGGTGGCGGTTTTTGACTGTGACGATAACGGCTTGCCAGATCTGCTGCTCTCGGGCGGGAGCAACCGGGCCAAGTTCTACCGCAACCTTAGCCCGCTGGGCGGGGCCTTGAAATTCCGTGAAGAAGCGGCGGGGCTCGAGGTCGATAACGTGGTCGGAGCCTACCCGTTGGATGTGGACGGGGATGGAAAGACCGATGTGGTCTTGCTCCGCGCAGGGGAGAAGCTCCTCATGCGCGGCCTGGGAAATTGCCGTTTCGAGCGGGCCAACGAGATCTGGGGATTCAAATCAGACCGGGAGTGGACCACGGCTTTTTCCGCGACCTGGGAGAGGGGGCAGGACTGGCCCACGCTGGCTTTTGGCAACTACATCGACCGCGAGACCAGGTTTCCCTGGGGAAGCTGCAAAGGCAACGCGCTTTACCGCCCTGTCGGTAAGGGGTACACTGCGCCGATCCCGCTCGAGCCCAGCTACTGCGCCCTCTCGATGCTCTTCAGCGACTGGAACCGCTCGGGTACGCCCTCCTTGCGGGTCAGCAACGACCGCGAATACTACGCGGGCAAAGGCCAAGAGCAGCTCTGGCAGATCGTTCCCGGCCAGCCACCCCGCCTCTTCACTGAGGCCGAGGGCTGGAAGCGATTGCAAATCTGGGGTATGGGCATCGCCAGCTATGACCTGTTGGGCCAAGGCTACCCGGTGTACTTTCTCTCGAGCATGGGCGACAACAAACTTCAGGCCCTGCAGGCTGGGTCCAAGGGGCCGACCTACTCGGATATCGCCTTTCGCCGAGGGGTCACCGCACACCGCCCTTACACCGGTGGCGACGTGCACATGTCCACCGCCTGGCACGCCCAGTTTGAAGATGTCAACAACGATGGGCTCATTGATCTCTTCATCGCCAAGGGAAATGTGGGCTTTATGAAGGACGCCGCAGCCAAAGACCCTAACAACCTGCTGCTGGGCCAGCCGGACGGGAGCTTTCAGGAAGTTGGAGACAAGGCCGGGCTAGCCAGCTTTTTGCGCGGACGGGGAGCCCAGGTAGTGGACCTCAACGCGGACGGGCTCTTGGACGTGGTGGTGGTGAACCGGCTGGACGAGGCCCAGGTCTGGCGCAACGTGGGTGCCGGAAGCGCGAGCGCCCCCAAAGCGTTGGGCAACTGGCTACAGATCCGCCTGCGGCAGCCCGGCGGCAACCGCGACGCGGTAGGAGCCTGGCTCGAAGTTCAACTGGGCGACCGCATCCTGCGCCGCGAGCACACCATAGGCGGTGGCCACGCCAGCGGGAGCTTGGGGTTTCTGCACTTTGGGCTGGGTAGGGCGGAGACAGTCCGGGTGCGGGTACAGTGGCCGGATGGGGAATGGGAAGGCTGGCAGGAGGTAAAGGCCAACCAGTTTATCCTCCTCGAGCGCGGCAGCAAAGCCCAACCTTATACCCCTCGGCCCGCCAACCCCTAACAGGATCTGCCACCGCCACACAAATGTTTTTTCTTTGGCGGGGCCTGAGCTTCGAAGCTCCCCCGCCAGGTTGACAGTCGCCCATGAATACGGTATTTTCTACCCTGAGTCGAAAAACTCAGGGTAGCTGAAGGGGTCAAATTCCGCTTTGGGGTTTCGACTCGTCGGTTCAGGGAAAGAGCCTTTACGCCGGAAATTCTTGGTTGGCAGCGTCTTTGCGCCCAGGCGTGGGGTTCACCGAAAAGGGGTTCGGAGGGAAGAGTATGAAGCTATTCCTCAAGGCAATCCTGCTCGTTCTGCTCTTGGCAGCACCGGCATTGGCCCAGAAGAAAGTGATCGTGGGGGTAAGCTGGGCCAATTTCCAAGAGGAACGCTGGAAGATCGACGAAGCCGCCATCCGCCAGCAGCTAGGCCGTATGGGAGCCGACTATATCAGCGCCGATGCGCAAAGCTCCTCGGAGAAGCAGCTCAACGACATCGACGCCCTTATCTCGCGCGGAGCCAACGCCCTGATCATCCTGGCCTGGGACAAGGATGCCATCCTGCCCGCCATTGATAAAGCCAAGGCCGCCGGGATCCCGGTGGTGGCCTATGACCGCTTGATCGAAAACGACTACGCCTACTACATCACCTTCGATAACGTGGAAGTGGGCCGGATGCAGGCTAGAGCGGTATACGCCGTAAAGCCCAAGGGCAACTATGCCTTCATCCTGGGGGCCAATACCGACCCCAACGCCGACTTTTTGCACAAAGGGCAGCTCGAGGTGCTCCAGCCCGCCATCAATAGAGGGGACATCAAGGTGGTAGGCAAGCAGTATACCGAGGGGTGGAAGCCCGAAGTGGCCCAGCGCAACATGGAACAAATCCTTGCCGCCAACGGCAACAAAGTAGACGCAGTGGTGGCTTCCAACGACGGCACCGCCGGAGGAGTGGTGGCTGCGCTGGCCGCAGTGGGCCTGGCTGGCAAGGTTCCAGTCTCGGGGCAAGATGGCGACCAAGCCGCCCTCAACCGCGTAGCCCGTGGGCTGCAAACGGTAAGCGTCTGGAAAGATGCCCGCGAGTTGGGCAAAAAAGCCGCTGAGGCCGCAGTGCTGATGGCGCGAGGCACGCCCAAGGAAAAACTCCCCGGTCGCACCGTGTTCGCCGATGGCCCCAACAAGGTCAAGATGAACGCCCTGTTGCTTAAACCCATCCCGATCACCCGCCAGAACCTCGACGTGGTGCTCAAAGCGGGCTGGATCACCAAAGAAGCCCTCTGCCAAGGGGTAAGCGGCGCGAACGCTCCTGCCGCCTGCCGCTGATCTGCTGGGATCAGGAGGGGTGGGCCGCGCGCCCACCCCTTGTATGCTGAAGGGACCCCGGCTATCTCAGCTTCCCTCTCGTAGTGCAACGCAAATAGCCTTAATATAGGCTCAACCAGCGTTAACGAAAGGAGCGGCAGCCATGCAGATGCAGCGCAATAGAGCGGGTGCCGAAAACGTTTTTCAAAGCCTCCGGGTAGATGGTCGAATCCTGACCATGCTGATCGTGCTGATCGTAGTATGGACGGTCTTCCAACTGCTCACCCTGAACCAGCCCGGCCAATTTTTGAGCCCACAAAATCTCTGGAACCTCTCAGTGCAGACCGCCGTGGTCGGGATCATGGTAGGGGGTATGGTGTTGGTGATCGTGACGCGGCAAATTGACCTCTCGGTGGGCTCAGTTTTGGGCTTCACCGGGATGATCATGGCCCTGATCCAGACGGTTCCCCCGCTGGGCTGGGGCGGCCACTGGCTTTTGGCGCTTTTGGTGGGCTTGGCGTTGGGCGCCCTGATCGGGGCCTTTCAGGGGTACTGGGTGGCGTACTGGGGGGTTCCGGCTTTTGTGGTCACGCTGGCCGGGCTGCTCATCTTCCGCAATGCCACTTTCATCGTGGCCAGCGGACGCACCATCGGGCCGCTCAACGATAGCTTCAAGGTATTGGGGGGCGGGCTGAATGGTTCGATCGGGGAAACCTGGACCTGGGTAGTGGGGGGGGTGGTAATGCTCCTCATCGTCTACCATTCGCTCTCCAACCGTAGCCGCCGCCAGAAGAACGGGCTTCCGGTGCGCCCGATGTGGGCCGAGGGGGTAGTGATGGGTTTTTTGCTGATGCTCACCCTGGCCTTTGTACTGGTAATGAATGCCTACACCTACCCTGGCACCAACATCCCTCGAGGCATCCCGGTCCCGGTGCTGATCACCTTATTGGTGCTCTTCACGCTCAACTGGGTGACCCTCAACACCCGCTTCGGGCGCTATGTCTTCGCCATTGGAGGGAACCCCGAAGCGGCCCTCCTGGCCGGGATCAACGTGCGGCGAATGCTGGTATGGGTCTTCGCCTTGATGGGGCTACTGGCCGCGCTGGCCGGGGCAGTACAAGCCGCCCGGCTCAACTTCGTGACCAACAGCATGGGGAATTTGCTCGAGCTGGATGTGATCGCCGCCGCGGTGATCGGGGGCACGGCTTTGGCCGGGGGCAGCGGAACCATCGTGGGAGCAGCCATGGGCGCTTTGCTGATGTCCTCTTTGCGGGGGGGCATGGTGCTTTTGGGCCTTCCTACCGAGTGGCAAAACGTAGTGCTGGGAGCGGTGCTCTTGGCCGCAGTCATCTGGAATACAGTGTACTTGAGGAACCAAAAGAGCTAGGGCTCTTTCAGGCTTGGAGGTTAGTATGACACCCCTGGTCGAAATGAGAAACATCTCTTTGCGCTTTGGCGGC
Source organism: Meiothermus sp. Pnk-1 (assembly GCF_003226535.1). NCBI lineage: Bacteria > Thermotogati > Deinococcota > Deinococci > Thermales > Thermaceae > Meiothermus > Meiothermus sp. Pnk-1. The sequence goes on from NZ_QKOB01000006.1 coordinate 264,722, forward strand.
AACCAAGCGCTCGATAACGCCAGCATCGACCTCTACCCCGGCGAGGTGGTAGGGCTCCTGGGCCACAACGGGGCGGGGAAATCCACCTTGATCAAGGTGCTTTCGGGGGCCTACCAAGCCGATAGCGGGCAGATCTTCGTGAATGGGCAGGAGGTCAAGATCAGCAGCCCGCAAGATGCCCAGCAATATGGCATCGAGACCATCTACCAGAATTTGGCCCTAGCCGATAACCTAGACGCTGTTGCCAATATCTTCTTGGGCCGGGAGAAGGTGCGCGGAGTGATGCTCGACGAAGACGTTATGGAGCTCGAGGCCCGCAGGGTTCTGGACCGTCTGCGGGTAAGGATTCCTAGCCTGCGGGTTCCCGTGGCCAACATGTCGGGCGGGCAGCGCCAGACCGTCGCCATCGGGCGGGCCATTCACTTCAAGGCCAAAATCCTGATCATGGATGAACCCACCGCCGCCCTAGGGCCAGAGGAAACCCAAAAAGTGGGCGAGCTCATCAAAGCCCTCAAGGCCGAGGGGGTGGGGATTTTCTTGATCAGCCACGACCTGCACGATGTGTTCGACTTGGCCGACCGAATTACCGTGATGAAGAACGGGCGGGTCGTGGGAACCGTCAACACCCGCGATGTCACCCACGATGACGTGCTGGGCATGATCATCGGCGGGGTGATGCCCAAGAGAGTGCCGAACGCTTGAGGCACAAGGCAGGGGGCCAGACGCCGAACGCAGTCCCCCGGCGAGGTTCTTCCGAAAAGCCCGTGTCAGCAGAGCGCCAAGCGCCTAAAAACCTTTTCTGAAGGAGCAAAGCCATGGCAGATTACACCCCCCAACCCTCGGACAAGTTCACCTTTGGTCTGTGGACCGTGGGCAACGTGGGGCGCGACCCCTTCGGCCTGCCCACCCGCCGGCCCCTCGAGCCCGACTACATCGTCTACAAGCTGGCCGAGTTGGGCGCCTACGGGGTCAACCTGCACGACGACGACCTGGTCCCGATAGAAGCCAGCCCGTCCGAGCGGGACAGGATCGTGAAGCGGTTTCAGCAAGCCCTCCAAGACTCCGGCCTGGTGGTGCCGATGGCCACCACCAACCTCTTCAGCGACCCGGTGTTCAAGGACGGGGCCTTCACCAACCCCGACGCCCGGATCCGAGCTTATGCCATCCAGAAGACCCTGCGCGCCATGGACCTAGGGGCCGAGCTGGGGGCCAAGATCTACGTTTTCTGGGGCGGGCGCGAGGGGGCCGAGGTGGACGCCGGGCACAACACCTTGGACGCCCTGGCCCGCTACCGCGAGGCGCTCAATTTCCTGGCCGAGTACAGCGAGGACCAAGGCTACGGCTACCGCTTCGCCCTCGAGCCCAAACCCAACGAGCCCCGGGGCGACCTCTACCTGCCCACGGTAGGGGCCATGCTGGGCTTCATCGCCACGCTGGACCGGCCCCACCTCTTCGGGCTCAACCCCGAGTTCGCCCACGAGACCATGGCCGGGCTCAACTTCGTGCACGCAGTGGCCCAGGCCATCGACGCCGGGAAGCTCTTCCACATCGACCTCAACGACCAGAAGATGAACCGCTTCGACCAGGACTTGCGCTTCGGCGCGGAAAACCTCAAGGCGGCCTTCTTCCTGGTCAAGCTCCTCGAGGACGCGGGCTACGACGGCCCCCGCCACTTCGACGCCCACGCCCTGCGCACCGAGGACGAGGCGGGGGTGTGGGAGTTCGCCAAGGGCTGTATGCGCACCTACTTGATCCTCAAGGAGAAGGCCCGGCAGTTCAACGCCGATGCGGAGATCCAGGCCCTCCTCCAGGCCTACAAAGTACAGGACGCCGGGCTCGCCGCACTCACCCAGAAGTACAGCAAGCAGAACGCCGAAGCCCTCAAAGCCCACCCCTTCGACCGCCGAGCCCTGGCCGAGCGGGGGCCCAGGCTCGAGCGCCTGGACCAGCTCACGGTTGAGCTGTTGCTGGGCGTGCGCTAAGGCTCGGGCGGTTACACTGGGGGCATGCACACCTGGAGGTCTGCCTATTCCCGCCTCAAGTTCGCCGCGCCCGCCGAGGGGGTGCTGGAGGTCATCCTCTCCAACCCGGGCCGCCTCAACGCCGCCGATGCCACCATGCACCGCGAGCTGGCCTACGTCTGGCGCGACATCGACGCCGACCCGGAGATCGGCGCGGTGCTGGTGCGGGGCGAGGGTGGGGCTTTCAGCGCCGGGGGCGACTTCGCCATGATCGAGGAGATGATCCGCGACTACGACACCTTGGTGCGGGTCTGGAAAGAGGCCAGGGACCTCGTCTACAACATCCTGAACTGCTCCAAGCCGGTGGTGGCGGCCATCGAAGGCCCGGCGGTGGGGGCAGGGCTCGCGGTGGCGCTCCTTTCGGATATCAGCGTAGCGGGGAAGAAAGCCCGCATCCTGGACGGGCACACCCGGCTGGGGGTAGCGGCGGGGGATCACTCGGCGATCATCTGGCCCCTCTTGATCGGGCTGAACAAGTCGAAATATTACCTGCTCTTGAACGAGTCCATGAGCGGGGAGGAAGCCGAGCGGATGGGGCTGGTCTCGCTGTGCGTGGACGACGATCAGGTCTACGCCAAGGCGCTCGAGCTGGCCCAAAGGCTCACCCAGGGCTCCGCAACCGCGATCCGCTGGACCAAGTACGCCCTCAACAACTGGCTAAGGCTGGCCGGGCCGACCTTCGATGCCAGCCTGGCCCTCGAGTTTCTGGGCTTCAAGGGACCGGACGCGCGGGAGGGGCTCGAGTCGCTCAGGGAAAAGCGCAAGCCTGAATTCAGCAAGAAAGTCCCCCTCTGAAGGCCAGGCACCGCTTTTGCGAGGCTGCCGCACCAGCCCCGTCTTAGCGTTTTGGAAACGCCCCTTCGAATGCTCCACGCGTTTCGCGTACGACGTAGATGCAGCAAATCAAGTCACCAGGGCACGAGGTAGAATAGGCTACTATGCGCTTGCAACAATTTCTCGCCCGGGCCGGGGTGGCCAGCCGCCGCAAGGCTGAAGACCTGATCCGCGCAGGGCGGGTCACCATCAACGATCGGGTAGCCAAGATCGGCTCGAGCGTCTCCGATAGCGACGTGGTGCGCCTCGATGGCGAACGGGTGCGCCTTCCCGAGAAAAAAGTGGTGATTGCCCTACATAAACCGGTGGGCGTGACCACCACCAAGCGCGACCCCCACGCCGAGCGTACCGTGTATCAGCTCGTGCCCGACGTACCTGGCCTGCATCCGGTAGGCCGCCTCGACAAGGACTCCGAGGGGCTCCTGCTGCTGACCAATGACGGCGAACTGACCCTAAAGCTCACCCACCCCCGCTATGGGGTGCGCAAGGTCTACCGGGTCTGGTGCAAGCAAGGCCGGGTGCCCGAGGCCGACTGCCAACGGCTGGTGGAGGGGGTGGAGCTTGAAGACGGGCTGGCCCAGGCCCTCGAGGCCGAGCCTACCCCAGAGGGGGCTCGGATCGTCATGGCCGAGGGGAAAAAGCGCGAGGTACGGCGGATGCTGAGGCGGCTCGGCTACGCCGTGACCCGGCTGGTGCGCTGGCAGGTGGGGCCGATCAAGCTGGGGAAGCTCAACCCCGGCGAGTGGCGCTACCTGACCCCGGAAGAGATCAACGTCTTGCACGGGAGAGCGCCGGCCAAGCCCCGCAGGGTGCAGATCCAGTCGGCCCAATTTGGGCTTCAGGCCTTAGTCGAGGCGCCGACGAAAGCCCCCCGCCATCGCCGGGGGAAGCAGGTCAAACCAGACCGCGGGCCAGAATCCATTCACCCCCAGCCAACCGCCCTCCGAGGCTCCGAGCGCCCACCCACGGCCAAAACCTCCCTCAGAGATGCCCGGCAGCGCGGCGCTTTTGCCCCACAGAAACGGCGGAGCAAAAAACCCCGAGTGGTTTGATAACGAGATTTATCGAGGGGACTCCACCGCGTTTTGCGCCGCTAAACCTTCAGGTACAATCACTTTGTGAGCACCTTCCATCCCGGAGACGGCCCCATCCAGATCGGCGAGCAGCAGATCCAAGCGCGCATCCGCGAGCTCGGGGCCCGGATCACGCAGGACTATAAGGGGAAACAACCCCATCTGATCTGCATCCTGAACGGAGCCTTCATCTTTATGGCCGATCTGGTGCGCCAGATCGACCTGCCGCTCTCGATGGACTTCCTAGCCCTTTCCTCCTACAACAACGATACCAAGACCAGCGGCGAGGTGGAGCTGGTTAAGGACCTGCGCTACCCCATCAGTGGCAAGGACGTGATCGTGGTGGAGGACATCGTGGACACCGGGATCACCCTCAACTACCTGCTGCACTACCTGGATGCCCGTCAACCCGCTTCGGTCAGGATCGCGGCCCTCCTCTCCAAACCGGCCCGCCGCCGCGTCGAGGTACCCATCCACTACCTGGGCTTCGAGATCGAGGACGCTTACGTCTATGGCTACGGCCTGGACCGAGCCCAATACGACCGCAACCTGCCCTTCATCACCTCGATTCGCTCAGAATAGCTCCGGGAAGCCCCCTAGCCAGGGTTATACAATCGGACGTTATGCGGGCTTATCGCTACTTGGACTTCATCACCGCCCTCTTCGTGGTGGTGCTGATCGTCTCCAACATCGCCTCCACCAAGGTAGTGCTGCTGGGGCCTTTCACCTTCGACGGCGGGACCATCCTGTTCCCGCTCGCCTACATCTTCGGGGACGTGTTGACCGAAGTGTATGGGTATAAGCGCTCGAGGCGGGTGATCTGGACGGGGTTCTTGTTGCTGACCCTGGCCACCTTGACCTTTGGCCTCGTGAACGCCCTCCCTACCCCTCCCGACCAGCAAAACACCGCCCGAGCTTTTTCGACCGTCCTAGGTCTGGTGCCCCGCATCGCCTTGGCCAGCCTGGTGGCCTACTGGGTAGGCGAGTTCGTCAACAGCTATGTGCTGGCGAAGCTCAAGATCGCCACCCAAGGGCGCTGGCTGTGGACCCGTACCCTCGGCTCGACCCTCATCGGACAAGCTTTCGACACCGGCCTTTTCTTGCTCATCGCCTTCTACGGGGTATGGGACGACACCCTGCTGCGGACGGTGTTCGTGTCAAACTACGTGTTCAAGGTGGGGGTGGAAGCGCTCTTTACCCCCCTTACCTACGCGGTGGTGGGATTTCTAAAGCGCACTGAGGGTGAGGATTACTACGACCGCAACACCAATTTCAACCCCTTCGCGGTTCGGTGACGACCCCTCGAACTGCGCCACGGCGCGGCGCTCTTCCCCTACCCCGCCTACCGGCAGCGAAAGAAGCGTCGTTCGGAGAACGAGGGTTGGCTACCCAACACGCCGTCCCCGCTCAAAGTTCCCGGGGAACCCTTTCCCCAAAGACGAGCATGCCGCCGGAGGCAGCGAGTCCCTCCCCGCGAAGCTCCTTCACACCCCCTCTTTTCTTGAGGCGCCACTGGGTGACCCGGTCTACGCTCGAGATAACAACCCTCCCCTAAACTAAGAGGTAGATGAATCCTCCCCACCCCTCCCCTAGGGTAACAACCCGCCTCAGGATAGCCTTGGCCGCGGGGCTGGGCATTGCCGTGCTGCTCGGCGGGCTCGAGCTATACTTCGGCGCGCGTATCTTCCCGGGGGTGACGGCCGACGGGGTCGCGGTGGGAGGGATGACGGTAGAGGAGGCCGCCGCTCAAATCGCCGCCCGCGGCAAGATCGCCAATCGCCCCCCGGTAGCGGTGCGAGCCGCCGGGCGCAGCTATATGCTGAGCGCCGCCGAACTGGGCTGGAGGGCCGACGCCACGGCCACGGCCCAGGCGGCTTTCCGCATCGGGCGCGCGGGCGGGCTGGCCCGCTCGCTGCGCGAACGCTGGATCGCCTGGCGACAGGGGGTGAACGTCCCGGTCTCGGGGGTGGTGGAACAAGCCGTGCTCTTCCGGCGGCTCGAGCAGCTTGCCACGGCCCTCAAGCAATCCCCCAAAAACGCCAAGGTCGAGTTCAAAAACGGCCGCTTTGTGGTAATACCCGACGTCCCGGGGCGGCGCTTCGATGTGGAGAGAGCAGCGGCCAGCTTCCTGGCTGATCCCAGCGCGACCACCCTGGAACTGCCGGTGGAGGAGGTCGCGGCAAGCGTCCGGGCCAGCGAGTACGAAGCCCGCGCTGCCGAAGCCAACGCCCTTCTGCGCCCCATCACCCTCAACTACACCCCGCCGGGGGGCGCGCCCAAGACCTACCCCCTCCGGCCCGAGCAGGTCGCCGGGTTGATCGTGCTGAGAAGAGAAGGGCTCGAGGCCAACCTTCCCGCGGTGCGTAAGCTCCTGCGGCAGGTGGCCAAGGCCTATGACCGAGAAGCGGTGAACGCGCACTACACGCCGCAGACCCCCGGCACCCCCTCCCCCTTCACCGTGGTGATGGAGAAGCCCGGCTGGAAGCTCGATCAGAGAGCGGCGGAGGAAGCCCTGGTACCCCTCCTCTGGCAGCCCGAGGCCCGCACCCTGGACTTACCGGTCGTAACCGTCGAGCCCATGCTCAAGGCCGCCGACCTGCCCGATCCCGGCCAGCTGGTGCTCCTCTCCAGCGCCACCACCACCTTCAAAGGCTCGAGCGCCGAACGCATTCACAACGTACGCACCGCGGCTGCTCGCCTCGACGGGTACATCATCGCCCCCGGCGAGACCTTCTCCTTCAACCAAGCCGTCGGCGAGATCACCCCCGAAGCCGGCTTCAAGGAGGGTTTGGTGATCTCCGGCGGGCGCACCGTGCCTGGGGTAGGAGGCGGGGTCTGCCAAGTCTCGACCACCACCTTCCGCGCCTTATACATGGCCGGCCTCCCGGTAGTGGAGCGCAACCCCCACGCCTACCGGGTGCGCTGGTACGACCCCATCATCGGCTTCGACGCCGCCGTATACCAGCCCTACCTGGACCTGCGCATGAAGAACGACACCCCCTCCCCGCTGCTCCTGCGCACCCATTACGACCCCCACAAGGTGAGCCTGACCGTGAGCGTGTGGGGCCTACCCTTGGGGCGCACGGTGACGGTATCCGACCCGGTCATCCTCTCGCGCACCCCCCACCCCCCGGACAAATACATCCTCGACCCCAACCTTCCCCCTGGGGCTCGCAAGCAGGTAGACTGGGCGGCCGATGGCTACAGCGTGCGCCTGAGCCGCACCATCACCGACGCTTCGGGCACGCGCACCGAAGTACTCTCCACCCGCTACCGCCCCTGGCAGGCGGTCTACCTGGTAGGGCCGAGCCAAGCTCACCCCGATCAGTAAGGCCCCTAAGCGGGTGGGGTGCTTCCCCCCTCGTCCTCCCACCGTTGCACCGAGCGCCGCTCATCCATCCGCCGGTAAACGGCGCTCCGGTATTCGCCAAGCTCGAGGTCGGCCCGGTTCCCGCCCGCTTCCACGTAGCGGATACAGGCCTCCACCAACTCATTGAAAAGGAGCACGCACGGATCAGGTGCGGGGGCCTCATCCTCCATCCGCTTGACCTCGTCGTACTGCTCCTTGTACTCGCGCTCTTCCAATTCCTGGCAGTCACGGTAAGCCTGCAAGGCTAGCTGCACCGCCTGGGCCTCGGCCGTCATCTCGACTCACCTCGAGCTGAGTATAGCCCAGAGCTACTCATCGCTAAAGCGCTCTTCCTTCCAGGGGTCCCCCCGGCGGTGATAGCCGTTGACCTCCCAGAAGCCGAGTTCTTCCCGGTCCAAGAACTCTAGCCCCCGCAGCCATTTGGCGCTTTTCCAGGCGTAGAGGTGCGGCACGACGAGCCGCAAAGGGCCGCCATGGTCCCGCGGGAGGGGTTCGCCATAAAGGGTGTGGGCCAGCAGGTTCTCCGGGCGCAGGAAGTCCTCCAGGAGCAAGTTGGTGGTGTATCCCCCGTAGCAGTGCACCAGCACAGCTTTGGCGCCGGGCTCGAGCCGGACTCGCTCCATAAGATCGAGCACCCGCACCCCCCGCCACTTCACGTCGAGCTTGCTCCAGCGGGTGACGCAGTGGAAGTCGGCGGTGAGGTCGCTTTGGGGCAGGGCCATCAGGTCGTCCCAGGAGAGCTCGAGGGGGCTCTCCACCCGCCCATATACCCTAAGCCGTACCTCCTGGGGTTTTAGGCTGGGGGTCGGGCCGTAGGTGAGCACGGGGAAGCGCTCGGTAAGGGTCTGGCCGGGGGGAACTCGGCCACGGTCGCCTTTGGGAGCTTGGAAAAACTTACCGAACATAAGCCAAGGGTAGCCCTGGCTTTGGCCAGGGCGGGTAAGGCGCCGTACATTCCCAGCGACCGCGTTTAGCGCCTTGCGTACGACGCATCACGTGCGACAACGATCAAGCCGCCCGTGCACTAGCGGTGCTGGTAGCGGATCACCTCCACCCGCTCCATGGTCACCAACCCCTCCCCCACCATCGCCTCGAGCGCTGGCAAGAAGGCCCGTACCTTCTCTTCGGCATCCACGATCTCGATCATCACCGGGAGATCCTCGGAGAGCTGCAGGATCTTGGCGGAGTGGATGCGCGAGTGGGCCCCGAAGCCCATTACCCCCTTGAACACCGTGGCCCCCGCCAATCCCTGGCGCTTGGCCTCGAGCACGATGGCCTCGTAGAGGGGTTTTCCCTGCCAACGGTCCGACTCCCCGACAAAGATGCGCACGAGCTTGGCTTCACCCTCGAGCTTCACGCTTACCCCCTGTCCAAACCTCACCCAGCTAAGCGATAGGCCAACCAGACCGCTATAAATCCCAACACCACGCTGCCGGTCACGTACAAGAACGCCTTGAGCCATTCCCCCTGTTGGACCAGGGTCAGGGTCTCGTAGCTGAAGGTGGAGAAGGTGGTATAGCCACCCAAAATGCCCACGGCTAGGAACAGCCGGGCTTCGGTAGAGAGGCTGCCCTCGAGGGAGAGGCGCAGCACCGCGCCGATTAGAAAGCTTCCGCTCACGTTGATAAAAAAGGTGCTCCAGGGAAAACCTAGCCCGACCAGCCCTTGCAGCCAAGCCCCCAGCCCATAGCGCAACCCCGCGCCGATGGCCCCGCCCAACATCACCAGCAGATACCGCTCCACGTCGGCCCTATCTTATGCTATCCAAACGCCGTTACCGTTCACGGCCCCTCCGGACAAATGTCCTCGAGGGCGGCGTGAAGAATGGAGGCGTGCCAACCGAGAAATCCCTGGCTGAGTTCTACCGCAAGGCCCAGCTCATCTGGGAACAGATCCCTCCACCTGCCCGCCTTCAACCCCGTGACGGCAGGATCCTCGCCAAACACCAAGACCTTTTGCTCTCCTGGGAGGACCGAATTGTTCAGGGATTCTACGACACCCTTTTCCAACACCCTCCCACCCAACGTATCTTCCATCCGGGCGAGCGCCCCATCCGCGAAGCCACCCTGCGCCGCTGGTGGCGGCGTACGGTGAGCGGCCCCTTCAACGGGGAGTATTTCGCCTGGCAGGCCTTGGTAGGGCTGGTGCACGTCAAACGGCAGGTGAGCAACGCCATGATGGCGGGAATGTGGGGCTGGATGGTGGAGCGAGTAAGCGAGGAAGCCAGGCAGGAGCTAGGGGAGCAAAGCCTCCCGCTTATCCAGGCCTTTAGCCGCCTGGCTGCCAGTGTAAGCGCCCTCATCGCGCAAAGCTACCTCGATGAACACTTGGCCGCCCTAGCCCGTCGCCTCGCCACCTCCCAGGAGAAGCTCGAAGAGGAGGCCCGCCGCGAAGCTGGGCACCACCTATCCCACATAAGCCCCTAAAATTCTGCTGTGTTCGACTTTCGCATCACCACCCAGGCAGGCCGAGCCCGCACCGGGCTCTTGCAGACCCCGCACGGTTTGGTGCACACCCCGCTCTTCATGCCGGTGGGTACGCTAGGCTCGGTCAAGGGCCTCAGCCCCCAGGAGATTCAGGAGATCGGTTCGCAGATCGTCCTGGCCAACACCTATCACCTGCTCTTGCGCCCCGGCCCCGAGCGAGTAAGAGCCCTGGGCGGGCTGCACCGCTTCGCCGCCTATAGCGGCCCCTGGCTCACCGACTCCGGCGGCTTCCAGGTGATGAGCCTAGGCCACCTGCGGCGCATCTCGGAGGAAGGGGTGGTCTTTCAAAGCCATATCAACGGCGACCTGATCGAGCTGTCGCCGGAAAAAAGCGTAGCCGTGCAGGAAGCGTTGGGGGCAGACGTCATCATGGCCTTTGACGAGTGCCCACCCTACCCGGCCCACCGGGAGTATATGAAGGAGTCCATCGAGCGAACCCTGCGCTGGCTCGAGCGCTGCCTGAAGGCCAAAACCCGCCCCGACCAAGCCCTCTTTGCCATCGCCCAGGGAGGGATAGACCTCGAGCTGCGCAGAATAAGCACGGAGGCCACAGTCGCCTACGACACCCCCGGATTCGCCATCGGTGGGCTCGCCGTAGGCGAGCCCAAGGAGGCCATGTACCCGGCGGTGGAGCTTTCGACCCGCATTCTGCCCGAAAGCAAGCCCCGCTACCTGATGGGGGTGGGCCACCCGGAGGATCTGGTCGCGTCGGTAGCGCTGGGGGTAGACATGTTCGACTGCGTATACCCCACCCGCACTGGACGCTTTGGCTACGCCTTGGTCGCGGAGGGCCGGATGAACCTCAAGCTCACCCGGCATCTCGACGATCCCAGGCCGATTGACCCAGAGTGCGACTGCTACGCCTGCCGTCACTTCAGCCGGGCCTATCTGGCGCACCTGATCCGGGCCGAGGAGATGCTGGGCCTGCGCATGGTGAGCCTGCACAACCTGCGCTATCTGCACCGGTTGATGGAGCAGGCCCGAAGCGCGATTGCCGAAAACCGCTACGGCGAGTTCGCCCGGGACTTTGCCCAGCAGCGTTTCGGCCAGGAGGTGCCGGGGTGGTTCGCTCGCGCCCTGCAAGAAGGCGGTCACTGGGAATAGAGGCCTGTCGAGCGTCTAAGCGGCAGCGATCACCGGGCCCGCCCCCGGACCCCGGCGAGCCCACGCTTCCCTGCTAGGAGAGGATGACCCCCCGCGCTTAGCGTTCATCGTACGCGGCACACCTACCCCAACGCCCTGAGCGTCGAGTCGCTGGGCACCTAGCCCTCCTTGTAGAAACGGCTTTTTTGGTAATAGTCCACGTACAAGATCTTGAAAAACGCCAGCATCGGCGTGCTGAACAAAGCCCCGATAAAACCGAAGAGCGAGCTGGTCACGAGGATCCCGATGATTCCCGTTACCGGGTGGATGCTCACCGCCCGGCGCATCACGAAGGGGCCGTAGACGTTGCCCTCGAGCTGGTTGGTCAGGTACAGCACCCCCACGGTCAGGGCCAGCTTTAGCCAGCCCAAGGGCAACGCCAGCAAAATGGCCGGGATCGCCGAGATGATGACCCCCACAAAGGGGATGAAGTTGAAGATAAAGGTCAGGAAGCCCAGGCTAGCCGCCTGAGGCACACCCACTATAGAGAGACCTAGCGCTACCAGGGTCCCTGATATGGTCGCGACCAGAATCTGGCCCCGCACGAACCCCCCAAAAGCCCGATCGGCTTTCTGCGAGACCTCGAGCGCCATGGGCTGGTAGGGCTCGGGGATGGCCCTGAGCAGGGTGTGGGCAATTTTGGGAAGGTCATAAAGCAAGTAGATCGAGATGGTGAGGGCGGTGAGAAGTTGAAAAATCCCCCCCACCAGGTCGCTGAAAAAACCGATCAGGTTACCCCCCTGGGCCAGCAGCGCCTGGAGCAGGCGCAGCAAGGACTGAGTAAACCCCTGGAGCAACGTTTGGAGGCTGCTGCTGGCCTGGGCTAGGGCATCCCGCAGCGGCTGGGGCAGTTCGATCTGCCCAAATCGCCCCGGCAGGGCCTGCGCCCAGTCCAGCAGGGGGGACAACAGGTGGGGGAGCCCGGTGAGAAAGCCCGCCAGCTGACCGGCCATGTTCGCCAGGAGCACCGAGGCCAAGGCCACGAAGAGCAAAAATCCTACAAACACCACCACCACCCCCAGCGCCCGGCTCAGCCGGCGCCGCTCAAACCAGCGCACGATGGGGCTGGTGATGTACGAAAAGACCACCGCGATCAAAACGGTGACGATGGCCGATCTCGCCATGGCGAAGGCCCAGTTCAGGTAGTGCAACGCCAGGGCAATCAGCAGCGCATAGACCGCGACCCGAAGCCAAAGATATTGCCACGCCTGACGAAAGGTTTCGCGCATGGCTATTACGTTACCCTAATATTTCGGCTTCGCCCGGCCTGCCCTCAGCGCTCAGGGCAGGTCGAACCTCTGCTTGGCTTGAGCCAGGAGAAGCTCTGGAGAGGCAATCCCTTGCCCGAAAAAACGGCTCTCGCCGGGAGTTCCCTCCCATAGCTCGAAGAGGAGCCGAGCTCCGGCGCGGCTCCCTCGCACCCCGTTGAGGGTTCCGGAGTTTCCCACTTGGCCGATAAACTGCCCTTTGGTGACCTTGCTGCCGACCTCGAGCCCCGGCGCGATGGCCGAGAGGTGGGCATACACCGTGGTCGAACCATCGGGATGGCGAATCCAGATCTCGCGGCCCCGCAGCCGGTCAAGCTGGGCCGGGGTAGCGCCTTTTTCGACCGCCTTGAGCAGGGCCTCAAACTCTGCCAGGGTGAGTTCGCGGTAATCGCGCTCGAGCTTCACCACCTCTCCTCCACCCGCCGCCACCACCCCGGTCCCGTACACCACCGGCACGCAAGAAGACCCATCGGTAAACACAAACCCTTGATTGACCCCTTGCCTATACTTGCGCGGCGCTCCAGGGAGGTTGGCCCGGTCTTTGGGCAAACACGCCCCGATCAAGGGTAACATCAAGCCTTCCGGTCCGCGTTGCAGCGAATCCCGGATCCTCGCGACCTCGGTGCGCAAAGCGGCCACCTGCTGCCGTTCAGCCCGCCAAGCCAAGGTCATCACCAGGGCGTAGAGGAGGACGAGCCCTAGCATGTACCATCCTGGCTTAGCCCTCATAGCCCTATTGTAGAGCCGAACCCGGGTTGTCCTCGCGCCCTACACAAAAAAATCCAGGCCAGAGCGGCCCGGCCTTTTTCCAGCTCGTTGGCTATACGAGCTGGAGCAGCTTGGCTTTGATCTGCTTAGCGGTGAGCCCCTCGAGTTGCATGCCCTTGGCCCGCTCGGCCAGCTCGTAAACCTTGTGCACGTAGCTGGTAGCGACCCGGAAAGTGATCTCCTGGCCCGCTACGGTGACGGTGACCTTTTGCAGGTTGGGGTACTGCCAGCGCTTGCTGATGCCGGTGGTCTTCTTACCCACACCGCCGTCGGCCTTGGCCTTACCCCGCCGGGTGACCGAGTTGACCACGGTCGGGCGCTTTCCGCTGATCTCGCAAATCCTGGACATCGCTTTTTCCTCCAAGCCGGGCCGGACCCTTGTGCCCGGCTCCGAAGCAACGGCGAAGATTATAGCATAGGCTTGCGCTTACTTGCTAGGTGGAGCTCGGGGCTTGCATCTTTCCCTGCTGCCCCTTTAGACTCGCCCCGTGCCCTTGATCCTCGTTCCCCTTTTACTTTGCCTCGACCAGGCAGTAAAAATCTGGGCCGTAGCCCATCTTGCTCCGGGCGTACCTCACCCCTTTATCCCTCTGCTCGACCTGACCCTCATCTACAACACCGGGGCGGCCTTTGGCCTCTTCCCGGGGGGAGCCCGCATCTTGGTGATCGTGAGCGTCGTGGTGGGGTTTGGAATTCTCTACTACCTCAGCCGCCATAAGCTGTCCCTGCTGCAGCAAGCAGCCTTTTCCCTGATCGCCGCCGGGGCCTTGGGCAACGCCATCGACCGCATTGGGCGGGGATCGGTGGTAGATTACCTCGATGCCACCGGAACTGGCTGGGGGCCTTTTGACAATTTCCCCATCTTCAACCTGGCCGATGCTTGCGTGGTGGTAGGGGTGATCTTGCTGCTGTTGCCGACCCGCCGGCGTTCCAAATGGTGAGCCTGCCCTCGGGATTTATAGCATCGAGCCGATGCGCTCGAGGGCCTTCTTGATATTTTCCTCGCTGGTAGCGTAAGAGAAGCGCACGTGGTGCGGCGCGGCGAAGTCGGTGCCGGGGACCACCGCCACCTTGGCCTCCTCGAGCATCCGCAGCGCGGCCTTATTCTCGTCGGGGTCGATGCGGCTCACGTCAGAGAGCACGTAGAAGGCCCCGTTGACCATGGGCGTGATCAGGCCAATGTCGTTGAGGCCCTTCACGATCAGGTCGCGGCGCTTGCGGTAAGCCTCGCGGGCCATGGCGATGAACTTGCCTGATTCCTCGACGTTGTTGAGGGCCTCGACCATGGCCCACTGGGCGATGGTGTCGGGGGAGGTGGTGGACTGGCTCGAGACGTCGATGATCCCCTTGATCACGTCCTTGGGCCCGCCCGCGTAGCCGATGCGCCAGCCGGTCATGGCGTAGGCCTTGGCCGCGCCGTTGACGGTGATGGTGCGCTCAGGGGCGACGTGGGCCGGGGAGAAGTGCTCGCCCTCGTAGATCAGGTGCTCGTAGATCTCGTCGGAGACCAGGTAGAAATCGTGCTTGTTGGCCAGCTCGGCGATGGCCCGGATCACCTCGGGCGGATACACCGCGCCGGTGGGGTTGCCCGGCGAATTGAGCACCAGGGCCTTGGTACGGGGCGTGACTTTGGCTTCGATCTCCTCAGGGTCGGGCACGAAGCCCGACTCGGGGCCGGTGAGCACCTCGACGGGGTGGCCCTGGGCGAAGCGCACCATCTCGGGGTAGGAAACCCAGTAGGGCCCGATGACGATCACCTCGTCGCCGGGGTCGAGGATGGCCTGGAAGAGGTTGAACAAGGCCTGCTTTCCTCCCACCGTGACCACGGTCTGCTCGGGGGGGATCTCCAGCCCGTTCTCGCGCTTGAACTTGGCGCTGATGGCCTCGCGCAGCTCGGGGATGCCGGCCGGGGGCGCGTACTTGGTCTTGCCGGCCTGCATGGCCCGCAAAGCCGCGTCCTTGATGTGCTGGGGGGTGTCAAAGTCCGGCTCACCGGCGGTCATGGCGATAAGGTCCACGCCCTGGCGGCGCAGTTCGAGGGCTTTGGCGTTCACCGCCACGGTGGCCGAGGGTTTCAGGGACCTGACGCGCTGGGACAAGCCTCGCATACCCGTAGATTCTCAAGGGTCTGCGGGGGAAGGTCAAGAGCCCACCGCCCCGTGGGGTACAGGGCCGTCCAGAAGACGGCGCGAGCTGCCCCTACTCCCAGGCGGGTGCGCATCCCCCCTCGAGCCAACACCCCGCGGTCGCAGTATAGCCACACTTCGCGGCCGCTGCGACCCCGATGGGCGATGCGGAAGTCAGCCGCCCCCCAACCGCCATGTGGCGGGATCTTAGCTCCACTCCAGCTCGAGGTGGGCCTGGTAGTATCCCACCTCGAGCCCTTTCACGTTCTTGATGAGCGGCCTGCGCCATTCCAGCGGCGTGCTGGGATCGAGTACCCCCAATAGCTCGAGCAGTTGCACCACCGCCGGTTCCCGCGCCACGACCGCGCCATCCTCGACCTTTAGGGCAATGCCCAGGGGCCCCCACCGCGTCTCGCGCAAGGCCATGCCGTAATAGCCATCGGCTCCTCGCTTGGCGGCTAGGCCCGGGACCCGCTGCATCAGCACGGTGTCGATGCTCTCTGGCCCGGCGATGAGCTCAGGGTGTAGGCGCATGGCCGAGTAGGCCGCCTCGAGGCCTTCCCGGTAGGGCTGGGGGGCCAACGCGGGCTCGGCCAATTGGGCGAACATCCATGCCGCGCGGTCAAGGGGGAGCACAAAAGTCGGAACGCTGCAACCGTCCACCCCGTAGGGGATCTCCGAGACGCCGGAAAGTTCGCGCACGGTTTGAAAGATAAGCCGCTGCACCGGGTGCTGCGGGAGTTCGTAGCCCTGCGGGTCGGCGCCCAGGGCCACGGCGGCCGCCAGCATCCCGGAGTGTTTACCCGAGCAGTTATTGTGCAGCACGCTGGGTTTTTGCCCGCGGGCCTCGAGTTCTCGCCGAGCCATGCGGGAGAAGGGAGGGTGCACCCCACAGGCCAGATAGCTGGGGTCGAGCCCGATCCGCTCGAGCATCCGCGCGGCAATCTCAGCATGGCGTGGGGTTCCGTCGTGGGAAGAGATGGCCAGGGCCAGCTCCTCCGATCCAAAGCCGAATCTTGGCATGGCCCCACTTTGGAAGAGGGCCTGGGCCTGGAAGGGCTTGGCCGAGGAACGCATGTGGGCCAGAAGCCGGGGGTCGCCGGCGGCGGCTAACAGCTTGCCCTCTCGGTTCACCACGGCCAGCGAAACCCGGTGGCGGTTTTCGATCACAGGGCCGCGATACGCATAGACGTAGGATTGCACCCGTTCAGTCTACAAAAAGCCCGGCTTTTTCGCCGGGCGTTGCCTGGACCGCAAGGCCGTCAGGCCGGACTCTTTACAAGGAGGTGGGTTCTCGCCCACCGCAACAAGGGTATGCTTCCATCATCAAGGCGATGTCAGGGAGCTGGGGTGCGCTTTGGCCAGCCAATCCGATCCGCGCAGGTAGGGAAAGCCGGAATCCGCTTCGGGTCTTGCAACGCGGCGCTTACCTCCTCGATCAGTTCGGCCACCCGGACTCCCTGGTAGATCGGGGGGATTGCCTCGAGGTGCCGCAGCGCTTTGGCAAAGTTCCGCCCACCTCCGCTCGGGCTGGATTTAGCCTTGTGCAAGGCCGCCGCCAGCAAAATCACTCCTTGGGTGAACTCCCGCTCCAGCCCCCTGAGGCGCATCCACAAGGGCTCGAGCGCTTCGTGCACCTCCCAAAACTCTCCGCGCCTCCACAGCTCGAGGGCGGTGGTAAACTCGGGGGTCTCGAGCACACCCATACCCCCAGCCTACCCAAAAGTGCGCCGACTCCCCCTGGCACGGGTCTGCGGTGCTAGAGTGAAGGCCGAGACTTGGAGGACGCCCTCATGGCCAAACCCATCGAAGTGAACGACAGCAACTTTGACCAGACCCTCAAGGAAAACAGCCTGGTGTTGGTGGATTTCTGGGCGGAGTGGTGTGGGCCCTGCCGCATGGTAGCCCCGGTCATCGAGGAGCTAGCCAGCGAGTACGCGGGCAAGGTCACGGTGGCTAAGCTGGACGTGGACGCCAACCCCAAGACCGCCATGAAGTACCGGGTGATGAGCATCCCCACCATCATCCTGTTCAAAAACGGCGAGCCCGCCGAGGTGCTGGTGGGGGCCCAACCCAAGCGCAACTTCGAGGCCCGGCTGCAAAAGCACGTGCCCGCGGCTGCGCAGAGCCAATAGCCCCTAGGGCCCTCGCTGGCTTCACGCGTACGCTACGCGCGGCGGATCGGGCAGCGCACCCCCAAAGACAGGGGGTGCCTTTCGGTTGGGGCACCCCGCGGGCTGCCGCCGTTTCCCAACCGGGCCAAGGGCCCAGATGGGCGAGGAGCGCTGTAAGCTATCCCTTGTGAAACCCATTGCCCTCGACGCTATGGGCGGCGACTACGCCCCCCGGGAAACCGTGGCCGGGGCGCTGTTGGCCGCCAAAGAAGGCATCCCGGTGGTCCTGGTCGGGCAGGCCCCAGCGCTCAAGGCCGAACTGCACAAGCAGGGTGGCGACCTCCCGCTGGTGGAAGCGCCCGAGTACATCACCATGCAAGACGCCGCTACCGATGTACGCAAGAAGCGAGGGGCCTCGATCAACGTATGCATGGAGCTGCTAAAGAAGGGGGAAGCCTCGGCTGTGGTCGCGATGGGCCATACTGGGGCCACCCTGGCCTCGGCCCTGTTCCACCTGGGGCGCATCCAGGGCGTCGAGCGCCCCACCTTGCTCATCGAGATGCCCAGCGAGAAAGGCCGGGTCTACCTTACCGATGGCGGGGCTAACGTGGACTGCAAGCCGCATTGGCTGGTGCAGTTCGCGGTGATGGCCACGGCCTACGCCGAGGCCCAGGGGGTAAACAACCCCCGCGTGGGCCTGCTCTCCATCGGCGAGGAAGAGGGCAAGGGCAACGCGCTCACCAACGAGACCTACCCGCGGCTCAAGGCCACGCCGGGAATCCGCTTTCACGGCAACGTGGAAGGCCGCGACATCTTCAAGGGGACCACCGACATCGTGGTGACCGACGGCTACACCGGGAACGTAGTCCTCAAGCTCTCCGAGGGAGAAGCCCGGACCCTCCTGAAATGGGTTCGCGAAGCCCTCTCGAGTTCACCTCTGGCCAAGCTGGGTGGGCTGTTGGCGCGGGGTTCACTGCAACGCCTGCGGGCCAAGATGGACCCCGCCGAATATGGGGCGATGCCCCTTTTGGGGGTGGAGGGTCCGGTCTTTATCGGGCATGGCTCGGCAGATGCTCGAGCGGTACACAACGCCATCCGTAAAGCCAAAAGCGCGGTCGAGGCCGGCCTGGTCGAGCGGGTGCGGGCGGGAATTGCTCGGCTTGCCCCGGCGGAGAGCTGAGGCAGCGTAGTAGCATGTTCTCGCGAGCGGAAGCGGGCTCGATCTGTTCGCTAGCCTAGTCGCCCCAACGGGTGGCGGGCTCGAGGGGCAACAACCCCTGCCGTTTTTGCGCAAGCCCTTAGGTGGTCGCATGGAACCTACCCTCCTGCAAGCCAACACCCTCCCCTGGCAGGTCCTCTTGGGCTTAGGGGTCGTCTCACTCGTGCTATGGCTGGGGCGCACCGGAGCCCGTCTTTTCAACCAGGTCGGACGCCTGACGCCCATGTCGGGAGATGACCGCTACTGGCGCCTCCTGGGATGGGTCTGGTGGGGGGTGGCCCTGGTGGGCGGGCTATCGCTGCTTGCCGAAATCTTCCGCCATCCCTTGGAACCCTTTCGCACCTGGGGCCACCAGCTCGCCCAGTGGCTGGGCTCGAGGGGGCTCGCCGGCCTCCTCATCCTGGCTTCGGCCTCCCTCGCGTACCGGATGATCCCCTTGCTGCTGGGCCGGATACCCGTGGCGACCTCCAGCGAGTTCACCCGGCAGCAGGTGCGAGGCCAAACCCTAAAAGCCGTGCTGGACTCGGGGCTTCGCGCGCTGGTGCTGGTGGTGGGGGGGCTATTCTTCCTCTCCAACTTGGGGCTCAATGTCACCGCGCTCTTAGCCGGGGTGGGGGTGGCGGGCCTGGCGGTGAGCTTCGCCGCGCAAAACCTCATCCGCGACCTGATCAACGGGTTTTTCATCCTGCTGGAAGACCAGTTCGGGGTGGGGGACGTGATCACCGTGGGGGCCCTCACCGGCACCGTGGAGCGCTTCAACCTGCGCATTACCGTGCTGCGCGACGTAGAAGGCCGGGTACACTTCCTGCCCAACTCGGGCATCACGGTGGTTTCGGTGTTGAGCCGGGACTGGGCGCGGGCGGTGGTAGACGTGCCGGTTTCCTGGAAGGAGGACCTCGAGCGAGCCTTGGAGGCCTTTCGCGACGAAGCCGAACGGTTTTACCAAGACCCCCAGTGGAGACCCAAATTTTCTGCCCCGCCGGACGTGCAAGGGGTGCAACAGCTGGCCAACGAGGCCATCGTCCTGCGGGTGTTGTTCACCACCAAGCCCAAGGAGCAGTGGGAAGTGGGGCGGGAATTTCGCCGCCGCATCGCCGAACGCTTTGGACGCGAGGCCATCAAGACCCCAGCCACCCAGTAGGAATTTTGATAATAGTGTAAAACTGGCCCAATATTTATGTATTGACAGAAATGGAGTTTATGTCTTATACATATTACATGCTCACACCACGTAAGGGGCGTAACAACGCGGCGGTCCGCACGCTCGTGGTCGACCTCGTAACCGGTGCCATCCTGGGGGCGGTGCTGGCCCTGTCGCTGTGGTTGGCCTCCACCTGAACCCTCCCGTCTAAAAACCCCCCCATACCACAAAAAGACTCCAACCTCGAGGCCAGACTGGGGGTATGTCCACCTGGCCGCGCTGGATCGCTTTGCTGCTCATTCTCGGCCTGAGCCAAGCCCAGAGCCTCTACCTCCTTAGCCCCCAAGGCCCCCTGCGGGGTGGGGTCAACGAAGCGCTCGGGGTAGGCTATTTTCTGGGGATTCCCTACGCTCGAGCCGAGCGCTGGAAAGCCCCGGTGCCCGCTTCGGGTTGGAGCGCGGTGCGGGAAGCCAGGCACTTCGGTGACGCCTGCCCCCAACGGGGGGTCGTGACCACCCGCCTAGGGGGCTACCTCCCGCCGCAGAGCGAGGACTGCCTGAACCTCAATGTCTGGCTGCCCCTAGCCTCCCCGCCCGCGGAGGGCTGGCCGGTGATGGTCTGGATCCACGGGGGCAGCTTCACCGGAGGAGGGAGCGGGGAGCCTGTCTACGACGGAAGCCAACTGGCCGCAGGGGGGGCGGTGGTGGTCTCGCTCAACTACCGGCTGGGCCCCTTGGGCTGGCTGGCGCTGCCCGCCTTGCAAGCCGAAGACCCCCAAGGTTCGGTGGGGAACTACGGACTGCTGGACCAGCTCGAGGCGCTGCGTTGGGTGCAGAGGAATATCCGGGCCTTCGGCGGGAACCCGCGGAATGTGACGGTGTTCGGGCAGTCGGCCGGGGGAATGTCGGTGTGCGATCTGCTGGCCAGCCCCAAGAGCCAAGGGCTCCTCCACAAAGCCATCGTGATGTCCGGAGGCTGCACCTTCGTGCGCAACCTCGAGCAGGACTTCAAGTCCGGGGCTCGGTGGGCCCAGGCCATGGGCTGCGCCGAGGAGGACCTGGCCTGCTTACGCCAGGTGCCCCTCGCCAGGATGTATCCGCCGGAGGGCGCAGCGCTCGCCGAAGCGGTGCAGAGGGTCGAGGCTGGAGGCTTCGAGCGCTCACCCTGGAAGCCTCATCTGGACGGGGTAGTGCTCGATAAAATACCGCTACAAGCCTTGAAGGAAGGTCGCGCAGGGGGGATTCCCCTGCTAGCGGGGGGAACCCAGCAGGAACTGTGGAGTGAGCTACTCTCCGCGCCGGGGGACTGGGCGGGCTTCGAGGCGCGGGCGGAAAAAGTACTGGCGGGTAAGGGTAAAACCGCTCGAGCCCTATACCAAAAGCTCTACCCAGACCGGCCTCGCGAAGCCTGGGCCTACTTCCAGACCGACCGCGTGCTCCTTTGCCCTAGCCTGGAGGCCGCCCGGGTACAGGGCGAGTGGGCGCTCACCTACGGCTACCTGGTCAGTTACCGGTCCCCGGTTTTCCCCGAGCTGGGAAGCTTTCACGGGATCGAGCTGCCGCTGCTGTTCGGCACGCAAAACACCTGGCCCGCGCAGGCCATCTTCCTCAGCGCCCAGGCCTATGAAGAATCCTTGCCGATCAGCCGCGAACTACAGCGGCACTGGCTCGCGTTCGCCCGAAGCGGCGAGCCCGGATGGCTTCCTTATGACTCGGGCGAGCTTCTCGAGATTGGAACCAGATTGCATATCACCGATAATCCCTACGATGAGCGGTGCGGGCTGTTTCGCTAGCTGCCCCACGGGAAGCTTTCCGCCTTCGCTGACCTCCAAACCATGGCCGATAGCTCGGGCAGAAAGCGCTCCAAGCATACCGCGTTTAGCCTTTTGCGTTTAGCATCGGGATATGCCTCTTCTTGAGCTTTCTCCCTCCGATCAGTACCTTACCGCCAGCGGGGACACCCCCCTGCTCGAGGTTTGGGAAGCCCTCCCCCCGGGGCTTTTCCCTCCCTTTCCCCCGGTGGAGCTTCCGGGGGGGCTGGGCGGCCTGGTGCAGCGCGGCGGCTTCGGCCAAACTTTCTTCTTCGGGGCGGAGGTGCTGGGGGTAACCTTGAAAACCCCCCAGGGGCGCACCGTGCAAGCCGGGGGCCGGGTGGTTAAAAACGTGCAGGGCTACGACCTGGTACGGCCCTTCGTGGGGAGTTTCGGGGCGCTGGGGGAAGCCGTTTCCGTGACGCTTCGGCTACGACCAGGCCGGACTTCGGTCTTCTTGCAAAAGCCGCTCGAGCCCGGGTTTGCTTGGTCTTCGGCCGCGGCCCCCCAGCCGCGGTTTCTCTGGCAGCACGAGAGCACCCTGCTCGCCTTCCACTTCGGTCACCCCAAGGAGGTCGAGCGCCTGCGCCAAGCCTTCGGGGGCGAGATTGTGGATAACCCTGTGGATTACTCTGGACTTTTCCCCAACGGGATGGGGGTGGGTCCAGGCCCCTTGCGCGATCTGCGCTTTACCTGGGCCGACGGCGGGGCCAAGCCTCCCCTCCCCGCGGTGTTTCAGCGGCTGGCCTCGGTGCTCTAGGGGGTGGTCTCCTAGGGCAGGGCCACCCGCAAGGCCCGGGGGTGGATCCGCACCTCATACCGCGCCTGGGGCTCGAGCAACTCGCCATCGGTGTGGGCCGCCACTGGCCGGTCGAAGCGCACCGTGAAGGCCGCCCCGCCATACTGGTGCACTCGGGGATGGTGAACGTGCTGGCCGAGGAGCAGCCGGGGCAGGATCCCCACCACCCCCAAGCGGCTAAACTCCCCGGCCACCACCCCCGACAGGAGTCCGTCGGTAGGGCTGGCCGAGGGCGCGATGGGAATACCCCCGCCATAGGTATGGCCGTTCATCAGGGCGACCAGGAGGGCCTTCCCCTGGAAGAGCACCTCCCCTCCGGCCTCGAGGGTCAGTGTAGGCAGGGAGAGCTCCTTGAGCACCGCGAAGATCGAGTAGAGGTAGCGGGGCATCCCGCGCAGAAACGTCGGCGCGGTCAGGGCCTTGCGGGCCACCATGGCGTCGAAACCGATCCCCAGGGAGGCCCCGAAGGGCTGGCCGTTCACCTCCCCCAGATCCACCGCGCCGGCAGGAGCGTTGAGGGCGATCTGAAAAGCCTCCGCCAGGGGCTTTCTGTGAAGCCCGATCATGCGGGCGAAGTCGTTGCCCGAGCCGATGGGCACCACCCCCAGCACCTTGGCGGAGTGGGCTAGGCCGCGGAGTACCTCGTGGACGGTGCCATCCCCGCCGACGGCGATGACCCGCTCGGCCGGGGTGGTCTGGGCCAGTAAGGTGGCGTGGCCAGGGCTTTTGGTCTGGACGACCTGGACTTGGCCGTTGGGATGAATCGCGGCTAGCGCACTTTGGATCTGAGGGAGCATCCGCCCCACCCGACCCCGGCCCGCCGCCGGGTTGACGATGACCAGGCTCTGCATTGCTGGCTATTCTAGCGTGTTCGCGGGCGCGGGGCTCGAGCCCCGCTCGGCAAAACGCCCAAGGCAGTATTGTACCGCAGGTGCAGCCAACCCGCCCCTGCGCTAAAATGCCCCCAAAGGAGGCCTGCCGTGATTCGTCCGCTGGCCCAGAAAGACCTTCCCCAGCTCGTGGAGCTGCTCTCCTGGATGGACCAAGATGCTTCTAGAGGGGTGTTGGCTCCCGAGTCGCGCAGCCCGGAGGGGCTGTACTGGGAGGTGATGGCCCTAGGCGGCGAGGCCGACTGGGAGACCTTAGCCATCGAAGAGGATGGCCGGCTGGTGGGGTATGCCGCCCTCTACTCCTTCTGGGAAGGCGGAGTTCTGGAAGGGCCAGTAGTGCGAGGCCCGGAGGGGAAAAAACTGCTCGAAAGAATCATCGCCCGGGCCAAGGCGCGGGGTTATCCCACCCTGCACGCTTTCCCCCAAGAGTCCAACCGCCCGCTGCGCCAGATGCTCGAGGAGGCCGGTTTCGCCGCTCAACACACCACCTATTTCTTCGCCATCCTCCGCGCCGACCTGACCTACCCGCCCCCTCCCGACGTCCGCATCGTGGCGGATGAACCCCCTGACCCGGAGGTCTACCGCCAGCTTTACCAAGCCTGCGAGGACAACTGGGCCCAGCGCCTCTCCTGGAGCGACGAGGAGCTGATGGAACACTTCGAGGACCGCGAGGTGACGTTGCTGGTCGCCTACCGCTTCGCAGACGGGGCCCTGCACGAAGCGCTGGGAATGGTGGAGCTCGAGCGCGACGACGACTGGGCCGAGATCGCCTATATCGGGGTGATCCCCGAGCGGCGGGGACAAGGGATTGGCCGAGCCCTCCTGGGTGCCGCCGCCAAGCTGGCTTTCGCCGATCCCCAAGTCCAGAAGCTGCGGGTGCGGGCCCATGACCACGAAAAAGCCGCCATGGAGCTATATAAGCAGCTGGGGTTTCGCCTCGAGGAGGCGGTCGTCACCTATACCCTGGATTTAGACCAAGCTTGAAGGGCCAGCCGGTAGGTCTGGGCGTGGGCGGTGACCGTGACCTTGGGATCGCGGTTGTATCCCCCTCCCATCACGATCACCAGGGGTATTCCGGCTTGGCGAACCCTGCCAAACACCATCCGGTCGCGCTCGGCCAACCCTTCCAAACTCAGGCTGAGCCGCCCGAAGCGATCGCCCGCCAGCACGTCCACCCCGGCATTGAAGAACACCAGGTCGGGCTTGAAGGCAAAGCCGGCGGAAAGGGCTTGCTCCAGCGCTTCCAGATAGGCGTGGTCCCCAGTCGCATCGGGCAGGCCTACATCGAGATCGCTCCTCTCCTTACGCAAGGGGTAGTTGCGCTCGCCGTGCAAAGAGAGGGTAAACACGCTGGGGTCATGTTGGAAGAACACCGCGGTGCCGTTCCCCTGGTGGGCGTCCAGATCTACCACCAGCGCCCTTCCCCCAAATCCCTCGGCCCGTAAGTTGGCCAGCGCAACGGCTACATCGTTGAATAGACTGTACCCTTCGGCCCGGTCGGGGTAGGCGTGGTGGGTGCCTCCTGCCAGGTTCATTCCCAGACCACGCTCGAGGGCATCGCGGCTGGCCATCAAGGTGCCCCCGGCAGCATGCAGGGCCCGGGTCAGCAGACTCTCGCTCCAAGGAAGTCCCACCCGGAGCGATTCCTGACGAGAAAGTCCCTGGGTGCGCAAACGTGCGAGATAATTCGGGTCGTGGACTAGGGCGAGGGCTTCCCAAGGGAGGGCCGGGGCTGGCCGCACTTGTACCTCGCCTCGCAGCGCCTCGGCCACCCCGCCGTACTTGTAGCGGGGGAAGGGGTGGTGGTCGGGAAGCTCGAGGACGTGGTGGGCGGTCGAGTAAGCGGTGAAGGGCATCTAGATGTATTGTGCCGGTTTTGCCGGGGGCTTCCGTGGGAGATGCAACGATTGGCATAATGACCCCGATGGAGATCGTACGCGCGCTGCAGGAGATCCTACCGGGGCAGCAAGGTTTCTTTTTGCTCCTCACCCAGCTCGGCTCGGAATGGGCCTACATCGTGCTGCTGGCGCTGTACCTGTGGCTGGTGAGCCCGCCGACGGGCCGCAGGTTGGGAATGTTGGTGGGGTTTTCCTACGCCCTCAACGCGGGGTTCAAGGAATGGTTTGACCAACCCCGGCCCTACCAGATAGACCCCCGCGTCTCCTTCCCTGCAGCCGAAGCCACCGGGACTGGGAACGGCTTTCCCAGCGGTCACGCCCAGACAGCTGCCACCTACTGGTTATTCCTGGCGCTGCGCCACCGCAAGGCCTGGCTGTGGGCGTTGGCGGGGGTACTGGTGGGGCTCATCGGGCTCTCGAGGATCTACCTGGGCGTCCATTTCCTCTCCGACGTGCTGGGCGGTCTGCTGATCGGAGTAGGGCTGGCCCTGGCCGGGGCCTACTTCCCGGTGCGCGAGTTACCCCCCACCTTCTTGCGGGTCTTCGCGGCGATCTTTTTGCTATTCCTAAGCCTCGCCGGGGGCAAGGACGTAGGGGTGGCGTTGGGGCTGGTGAGCGGACTTTTGTTCAGCAATGCCAGCTTCAGCCCCCCGCAGACCTGGCCCAAACGGCTGATCTTCGCGGGGCTGGGGCTGGCGCTGGTGTTCGGGGTGTATATAGGCTTGGGGCTAGGGATGGGCGAACTTCGCCACCAAGCCTGGGGGGCTTTCATCCGCTACGCCATCGTGGCCTTTTTCGCCGCCGAGCTGTGGCCGGGGCTGGCCCGACCCCTCCTGCGATGACCCTTTCCCCCTTTCCAAGGCCCGGCGACCTGGCCCAAGCTACGCGCATCCAAAAGGAGCTGCGGGGGCGGGTCGTCCTGGCGGGGGACCCTGTAGAGCTACGCTACCTAGCCGCCCTCGACGCTTCTCACCCCACCCGGTTTTCTCGCCGGCAAGGTCTATCGGTGGCGGTGGCGGTGCTGTGGGACCGGCAAGCACAGCAGGTGGTGGAAGTGGCCCAGGCTCTGCTAGACGCCGATACCCTCTTCCCTTACGTCCCGGGCTTCCTCTCCTTCCGCGAAGCCCCCTCCTACCTGGCCGCCCTCGCCAAGCTCTCCCGCCCCCCTGAGCTGTTGCTGGTGGACGGGCAGGGTATCGCCCACCCGCGCGGCTTGGGGATCGCCGCGCACCTGGGGGTCTATCTCGACCTACCCGCCATCGGGGTGGCCAAAAGCCTGCTGTACGGAAAACCCCAAGGGCAGTTGCCGCCGGAAGCGGGAAGCGCCGTCTTGCTGTTGGACCCCCGGGGGCAGCCCATCGGCTATGCCTACCGCTCGAGGACGGGGGTCAAACCGCTCTACGTCTCGCCGGGGCACCGGGTGGGGTTGGCGGAGAGCCTCGAGTTCGTACGTTCCCTGCCCACCCGATCCCGCCTCCCCGAACCCTTGCGCATCGCTCATATCGAAGCTGGGAAGGCTCGGCGGAGAGGTGCTGAGGGTTAGAAGCCGTGTCGAACTTTCTGGGGGTTCGTGGCCCGTAGCAAGCAAGCTCCAGGCCACAAACTGGCTTGTGACGTTCACCCTTTCTTCGCAATGTGCCCCAGGCTCAGACACCCCACAGAAAAACGTTCTACATTGGGATATGGCACGGCAAAATTCGATAGGGCGGAGTATGGCGGTTGCTTTGCTAAGCACTGGGCTGATGATGGCCGGTTTCCTCATGGGGCGGCTTAGCGCTCTGTCCTCGCCTTTGCCACCGGCTGCGACGCCCCCCGCGCTTCGTGCCCTACCCGTACAAGCCCAGGGCGATCCGCGCGAGATGATCCCGCTTCCCGGGCCAGGCAACCAGCAGCCCGGACAGCAACCCGGCCAAGGGCAAGGGGAATGCCCCGTCCTGATCTACCAAGACGGACAACTTTATAGCTTTCCTGGACCGGGATTCGGCCCCGGGCCCGGTTTCCCCGGCGGCGACCCCGAGCTGATCCCGCTACAGCCGGGTTTGCCCAGCCCCCTGCCACCAACCCCGGCTGAGCCCGCCCCAACCCCGCAGAACCCCAGCATCTAGAGGTACTGGCCATGAACCCCTCTCCCAACGAAACCCGCCTCGAGCCCCAGGCCGTGATGGAAGCCTCCGCCAAGCTGCGCACGCTGCTCTTGGAGGTCAAGAAGGTGATCGTCGGGCAAGACTTGATGCTCGAGCGGATGGTGGTAGCCCTCCTGGCCCGCGGGCACATCCTCATCGAGGGCGTACCGGGGTTGGCCAAGACCCTAGCCATCAAGAGCATGGCCGAGGCCATCGGGGCCAGCTTCAAACGCATCCAGTTCACCCCCGACCTGGTGCCCGCCGACCTGATCGGCACCCGCATCTATAACCCCAAGGAAGCGGCCTTTGAGGTCGAGCTAGGCCCCTTGTTCGCCAACCTGATCCTGGCCGATGAAATCAACCGCGCTCCGGCCAAAATCCAGTCGGCCCTGCTCGAGGCCATGCAAGAACGCCAGGTGACCATCGGCAAGGAGACCTTTAAGCTCCCCGACCCTTTTTTGGTGCTGGCCACCCAGAACCCCATCGAGTCGGAGGGAACCTACTTCCTCCCCGAAGCCCAGGTGGACCGCTTTATGTTCAAGGTCATCGTGGACTACCCGGCCTTCTATGAGGAGATGGCCGTGGTGGATCGGGTTTCAAGCAAGTTTGAGCCGATCCACGTGCAACTCCACGCCGATGACCTGCGCGCCCTGCAGGCCATGACCGACCGGGTGCACGTCCACCCCGCCGTCACCGAGTACGCCGTACGGCTAGTCCGCGCCACCCGTGACCCCGGCGAGGCCAAGCAACCTGACCTCAAAAAATACATCAGCTTCGGCGGATCGCCTCGAGCCAGCGTAAACCTGATCCTGGGCGCCAAAGCCTTGGCCATCGTACGTGGGCGGGAGTATGTCCTCCCTGAGGACGTGCGCGACCTAGCCCCCGAAGTGCTGCGCCACCGCATCATCCTCTCCTATGAAGCCCTGGCCGATGGGGTGAAGCTCGAAGATCTGGTGCGAACGATCATCGCGGGGGTTCCGCTGCCTAAGGTCCACCTGGGTGACCCCTACCGCGACACCCGAGCAGCCACGACCGAGGCACCAAACGCTTGAGGAGATGGACGATGCTTCGAAGCCCTAGGGATCAGCCCCTCAAGGGGTCTGGCCCACACCTGGCGCCGCAAAAACCCCCTCCGAGGGTTCAGGAGCCTCCAGCCGAGCTGCTGCGCCGGCTCGAGTTCAAGGTTTTGCGTCGGCTGGATGGCTTCTTGTTCGGAGATTATACCGGGGTCTTCTACGGGCCCAGCTTGGACCTGGCCGAGGTGCGCGAGTACCAGCCCGGCGACGAGGTACGCCGCATTGACTGGAGCGTAACCGCCCGCACCGGCAAGCTCCACGTGCGCCAGTACCGCGAGGAGCGCGAGATCACCGCTTGGCTGATCGTAGACCTGTCCGCTTCGATGAACTTTGGCACCCGCAGAGTCCTGAAGCGCGAAGCGGCGCTGGAGTTTGCCGTCACCGCCGCCGCCATCGTCGCCCGGCATGGCGACAAGGTGGGGGCCGTGGTGACCTCGGAGGGCGGAATGCGGATCCTCCCGGCAGGGACTGGACGGCGGCAAATTTTGAAAATTGCGCAGCTATTCACCTCGCCGCCCAGCGAGGCGGGGCCGCGTAATACCTCTCAGCCCCCGCCAGTAGACCCGCTCGAGCAGGCGCTTCACTACCTCAACCGCACCCTCAAGCGGCGGGCGTTGATCTTTGTGGTCTCGGACTTTCTGGCCTCCCCCCCAGCGGCACCCGGCGCTTTGAGCTGGGCCAAACCCATAGGCCGTTTGGCCTATCGCCATGAGGTCATCGCGGTGCGCATCTCTGACCCTGCGGAACGGGAGCTACCCAAGGTGGGCGAACTCCGTTTGCGCGACCCAGAAAGCGCGCAAGAGATCTGGGTAAATACCTCCGATCCTCGGGTGCGCTCGGCGTACGCGGCCTTGGTAAGGGAGCACGAAGAGGGCATAAGACGTGTCTTGCGCAGCGCCCAGGTAGATCTGCTGGAGCTTTCCACCGCTCAGGAAATTGTCGAACCCCTCCTCAAGTTCACCCTGCGGCGCAAGGGGGTGAGGCGATGAAGCAAGAGACCAGGGGCAAAACGCCGAACGCTCGAGGAGTTCCGGCCAATGGCTACTCGCGCCGAAGGGGGCGGGTATGACCTTCACCTGGCCCACCCTTCTATGGGCACTGCTGCTGCTGCCCGTGGTGATGGGGGTGCTGGTGAGGGCCGAGCAGCGACGGCAGCGCACCGCTCAGGTTTTTGCCGATTCGCATTTGCTCAGCGCCGTGGTCCGGCAACCCTCTCCGGCACAAGCCCGTTGGCCGCGGATGCTCTATCTGCTGGCCCTGGCCTTGCTGCTTCTGGCGAGCGCCCGTCCGGTGGCAGCCCCTCCCCTGCCCACCAACAAGGCGGCGGTGGTGATCGCCTTGGATGCCTCCAAGTCCATGCTGGCAAGCGACATTAACCCCAACCGCCTGGAAGCCGCTCGAGCTATCGCCAAGGAGTTCGTGCGGCTAGCCCCACCCACCACTAAAATCGGGCTCATCACCTTCTCGGACTCGGCCTCGGTGGTGGTGGCTCCCACTACCGACCGCGCGGTGTTGCAAGAGGCTTTAGATAAT
The DNA here is from genome assembly GCF_003226535.1 of Meiothermus sp. Pnk-1. Taxonomy (NCBI): domain Bacteria; kingdom Thermotogati; phylum Deinococcota; class Deinococci; order Thermales; family Thermaceae; genus Meiothermus; species Meiothermus sp. Pnk-1. The sequence continues at coordinate 294,414 of NZ_QKOB01000006.1, forward strand.
GTCAAACCGGTGCAGAACACCTCGCTTCCCTCGGCCATCGTCACCGGGGTACGGCTGTTGCCGGGCCGCAAAGAGGTGCAACCGCCCACGGAGCTCCAGCCGCAAGGTCCGCAGGGCCAGCCGCCCCAGACCCCACTGATCCAACCCGACGCTCCGCCGCCTCGAGAATTCCCCCCGGGGAGCCTACTGGTGATCTCCGACGGGGCCACCAATGTGAGCTCCAACCCCCGCCTGCCTAACCAAACCGCCCTCGAGGCCGCGGCCAAGTTCGCCAAGGACAACGGGGTCAAGATCTACGCCTTCGCGGTGGGCAAGGAGGGGGGCGCGGTGATGCGCCTCGAGGGGCGGGATTACTTCGTACCCTTCGAGCCGCGCTCTTTGCAACAGCTCGCCGAGCGCACCGGCGGCAAGTATGTCTACCCGCCCACCGAGGAAGCGCTGCGCGCAGTGTACCGGGAGCTGGGTACGGTGATCCGCTGGGAAGCCACCCGGCTCGAGGTCTCCTCGCTGCTCTCCGGACTGGCGGTCATCCTGATGCTGGTGGGGGCCGGGCTCAACCTCAGGCTATACCGCCGGGTGCCCTAGGGGGTGGAAGATGGGCTTTCTCTGGCCCTCGGCTTTGCTCCTGTTGCTGTTGATCCCTGTGCTGGCCGTTTGGTACCGCCGCAGCCTGGCCCTCCCGGCGGCAGCTGCAACGCTCCACCCAGATCTGGCGACCCTGGCCCGGGCCAGCGGAAAGCAGCGGGACTTGACCCGCCACCTCCCTGTTGCGTTCTTCTCGCTGGCGCTGATCTTAGGGATCGTGGCCCTAGCCCGCCCGATCATCCCCATCCTCCACGCCGATCCCCGCACCACCATCGTGCTGGCCCTCGACGTCAGCCGCTCGATGCGCGCCACCGACGTCCTGCCCAGCCGCTTTGAGGCCGCTCGGGAGGCCCTCAAGGTCTTTATCCGCGAGCTCCCACAAGGGGCCCGCATCGGCCTGGTGACCTTCTCCCGTGCAGCCACCGAGGTGGTGGCCCCCACCACCGACCGCCAAAGGCTCTTGGATTCGGTGGATCTGATCCAGCTCGAGTTCGGCACGGCCATCGGCGAGGGCATCCTGACCAGCCTCCAGGCCCTCCCGCCCTTAGAGCAGCGCAAAGGCGCCAAGGACCCCAGCGAGCTGGCCACCATCATCCTCCTTACCGATGGGCGCAGCATCAGCGGCATCGACCCCCTCGAGGCCGCCCGGATCGCCGCCGAGCAAAAGGTCCGCATCCACACCATTGGCGTGGGCCGGGTCACCGAGGGCCCGGTGCCGGGGCTAGAGAATGTCTACCAGTGGGCCGCCTACTTTGATGAGGAGGTGCTCAAGCAGATCGCCGCCATCACCGGCGGGAAATACTTCTTCGTCAACTCGGCGGGAAAACTGCGCGAGACCTACCAGCAGCTCTCCCGAAGCTTTGTCTGGAAGGTCAAGCAAGACGAGGTGAGCGGCATAGCGACCCTGGCTGCCGGGGTGTTCTTGCTGAGCAGCCTAGTCCTTTCCGAGCTGCGCCGCCAGGTAGTCTGATTTTGACTCAGCGCTCATAAAAATCGGTTTAATCGGAATATGGATTTAGCCCATAAACTATTGGCTGCTTTGTTCTGCGTATCGGGGTTCGGCTTCGCCCAAAACCCCCCGCCGCCAAATCTCCCTACCAGCCCCACCCCGACGCTGATCCCCGCCGCGCGGTTGGGCCTCAGCTATAGCGCCGACGGCAATACCCTGCTCTTTCGCAAAAACGGCCTCGAGCTTGCCTACGTAGCGGGGGTAGGCTGGGCTCCACCCCTCGAGCCGGCGCTGCCGCCCCCCCAATCCGACCTACTGCCGCTCGAGGTCGTACGGGCCGCCGGGCTGGTGCAGGCCCCCGAGGCGGGGGTCCGCTTCAGCTTAGGCAGCGACCGGCTGCGGCTGGTCTTTGACCTGCCGGCGGATTTCGATGCCCCTCTGCCGCGCGGCGAGGGTGGCTTTTCAGGGCGCTACGCCCTCGAGCTTCCCCTCTTCGCCCCAGGGCTCGAGGCGGTGAGCGGGGAAGGGCTGAGCTTCTCCGTGCTGTACGGCCCAAGCTCCACCCGCTTCGCCCTCACTGCGCCGCCGGGCCGGTTTTATCGCTACCGCAGCTTCACCCTGGAAAACCCCCGGCGTTACGTGCTGGACCTCTACTACCTGCCCCCCGAGCGCACCGAAGCGATCGCCCCCGGCTTCCGCTACCGCGAGGTCTGGACTTTTACACCGGAACCCCTGCGGCTTTACCTGGTCGAGGCCGACCCTGGACGCTGGCGGATGGAACCGGTAGGACAGCCCGGTCTGCGGGCCTCCCTGCCCAGCCTGGCCCCCACCGCCTTGGCCATCCTCAACGGAGGATACTTCGACCCCAAAAGCGGCACCCCCATCGGCCTGTGGGTCAAGGATGGGGTGGCCCTCAACTTCCCCTTTGGCCGCAGCACCCTGATGTGGGAAGGCAACCAGGTGTTCGCGGGGTTTCCCAAGTTCGGCACGGTGGTATTGACCCAGGGTGGGCAGCGCCTGGCGGTGGGCATCAATCGCTACCGGGCCCGGCTTACCGCCCATACCGCTCCAGGCCCAGCCGGGCAAGCCGGGGAAGCCATCGCCGTGGTCGAGGGAGACCGGGTGATCGCCATCTACCCGGCCCCCTACGAGCTCAAACCCGGACAGTGGGGCCTCTCCTTCCCTGGGGGAGAGACTCCCCCGGTACGCGCCGGGGAGATCCTCAAGCTCTATGGTTCGCTCGAGCCTCCCGTGTCCTACGCGCTCGAGGCCGGTCCGTTGCTCATCCAGTCAGGGGCTTACGCCTTCGATCCCAGCCGCGAAGCTTTCACCGACCCCCGTCCCCTGAAAGCCGTCACCCCCCAATCCGCCGTAGCCTGGACCCAAGACGGCAGGCTCTGGCTGGTAGTCTCCGAGCCCACTACCCCGAGTACCCTGGCCCGTGCTCTGCAGCTGTTCAACCCAAACATCTGGGGTGCTATTCGCATGGATGCAGGCGGTTCGGCCCAGCTATATGTACGGGGTAGTCTCCAAACCCCGCTTATCGAGTCCAGGCCGCGCCCGGTTGTGAACGGGCTTGCCCTTTATCCGAAGGCCGGACCCTAAGCTGGAAGCATGCAGGCCCAGGTGACCACGCGGCCTGGAAGATTCACCGGCGTTCACCGGCGCTGGGCGAGCCGACTGGCCTGGCGGCGGCGCTCGCAGTGGGCGCTCGTCGCCTTGGTCCTGCTGCTGCCGCTGGCCCTGTGGCTCCATCCGGCCTGGAGCCTGCTCTCCCTGCTCACCCTGCTCTACCCCAGCCGCCTCGAGCTGCCCCGCGCCCTGCGGCAGCTCAACGAGCGCTACGGCCTGGCCTACCACAGCGCCCTCGAGGCCCCCCCTGCCCACCCCTGGCGCGAGCGGCTCGAGGCCGAAGCCCGGGCCAGCCTGCGCCGGGCCCGTCCTCCGGCCTTCCCCTGGCCGCTCGCGGTAGCTTACCTAGCCTTGATCGGGCTGATCTGGGTACTCCCCCCCCTCCAGAACCCGCTCAACCCCCCTGCGTCGGTAGGCCAGGCCTCGAGCCCTTCGCCAGGCTCTCCCGAGCAAGCCCCCAGCAGCCGCCCCCCGGAGCGAAATCCGCTGCCCAACCCACCGGGCCAACGCACTGAGCAGACCGAACCGGCATCTCAAGCGCCTGTGTCGAGCCCCCAAAACCCGCAGGCCAAATCTCCAACAGAGCAAAAGCCAAGTGCACAAAATCCGCAGAACCAACCCAGCGCTGGCCAGGAGCAAACTGTGGGCGAGCCAGGCCAGCCCGATCAACCTGGACAAGCGCACCCTCGCCAACCTGGACAAGCGCACCCTCGCCAACCTGGACAAGCGCACCCTCGCCAACCTGGACAAGCGCAGCCCAACCTGCCCGGGAAAACCCAGCCCACCCCGAATCAGCCTGGGCATCAAGGTCAGGAGCAGCCGCAACAACCCGCACAGGGCCAACCCGGGCCGCCGCAAAACGGCCAGCCGAGCAACCAGAATCCGCAAGGTCAAGGCCAAGGGCAGCCCGGTCAGCCAGGCACGCCCAATCCGGCTTCGCAGCGACCGCCACCCGGCTATCGCCGCGAGAATACGCTACCGCAACCGCAAGCCCAACCCGGTCAACCCCAAGGTCAGGGAAAGCAAGCGCCTAGGCAGCCACAGGGCCAGGGCACCGACTCGAGCCCCTCAGGCGAGCGGGGCTCGGGGCTGGCTTCACAGCAGCCCTTGCCGCAAACCCCGAACCTCCAGCCCGGCATCCGCCCCAATGGCGAAGCCCCGATCCAACGGGGATCAAGCCAGGGCCGACCGCAACCGCTCCCCTCCCCCTGGCCGTCTGGGCAACCTCCGCAAAACGTGCAGCGGCAAGCCGAGAACTACCTCCAAAGCGAACCTCTCCCGCCCGAGGTGCGGGAGGTACTAAGGCAGTATTTTGAGCTACCCGCCGATAGCCCATAACCGATCAAACCCTCTTAAAGCCCTCGAAGGGCTCCCGGCAGGCGTTGCAGACGTAGAGGCTCTTGCACAGCGTGGGGCCGAAGGGGTTCTTCACCGAGGTGTCGAGCGAGCCACAGCGCGGGCAGCGCACGGGCTCGAGCTCAAGCTCGATCAGCCCCAACTCGCCCGCCGGGCGCGGCGGGGCGATGCCGTAGCGCTCGAGCTTGGCCCTGGCTTCCGGGGCGATGCAGTCGGTGGACCATGGCGGGAAGAGCACGGTCCTGACCTCCACTTCGGCAAAGCCCAGCTCGCGCAGGGCCCGCTCGAGGCCCTCCCGGATCACGTGCAGCGCCGGGCAGCCCGAGAAAGTAGGCGTCATGGTCACGACCGCCTTCCCCCCCTCCACCTGCACGTCCCGCACCATCCCCATCTCCACCACATTGAGGACGGGGATCTCGGGGTCGGGCACCTCTGCCAGGGCCTGCCAGACTTGGTCGGCGCTCGGGGTTCTCACCATACCTTCGCCTCGCTGTCCCAGCGGGCGGTGGACTGCATCTCGGCCAGCAGCGACCAAAGGTGCTCGGTGTGCGTCTGGCGCGAGGCGGGCTGGTAGCCGGGTTGCAGGGGGAGCTTTAGGCCCGAGTTCTGGAGGTGCTGGGTGGTGTGAGAGAGCCAGGCCCCCTTGAGCTCGGTGAGGTCGGGCACGATGCCCCCCTCCACCAGAAGGGCCTCGCCCTCCAGGGGCACGAAGAGTTGCTGGGCATAGCCCCACTGCGCGTCCAAAGCCGCCTGCATGCGCCGGTTCGACTCCTCGGTGCCCAGCCCCAGCCGCTCGACCCAGGCCCGGGTGTGCTGCAGGTGGAAGCGCTCCTCGCGCAAGACCTTGGCGGCGACCTCGGCCAGGGGTTTGTAGGTGCTGTCCTTGGCCGCCGAGAGCCACAGCGTCTCGTAGGCGTCAAAGAGGTACTGCCGGAGCAAGGTGAAGGCCCAGTCCCCCTTGGGCAGCTCCACCAGCTCGCAGTTGCGGAACTCCGTGGCGTCGCGGAAGAAGGCCAGCCGGTCGGGGTCTGAGCCGTCGAGGGCCGAGCGCAGGCCGTACCACAG